>JAIUOX010000103.1 GCA_020160955.1 Pseudomonadota bacterium | reverse complement strand
GCTCGTCCGAGAAGCCCTTCTTCTTCAGGTCGAAGAACGCCTTGGCGTCCTTCGGCAGGCCGTTCTTGCGCAGGTCGGCCTCAAGGCTGACGAGCTGCTCGATCTGGCGCAGGAACCACGGCTCGTACTTCGACGCCTGGGCGATCTCCTCGACCGTCAGGCCGTGGCGAAAGGCCTGGGCGATCACCAGGATGCGGTCGGGCGTCGGACGCGCCAGCGCGCCCACGATGCCGGACTTGTCGGGCGCGCCCTTGATCTCGATCTCGTTCAGGCCGTTGAGGCCCGTCTCCATCGAGCGCAGCGCCTTCTGCAGCGATTCCTGGAAGGTACGGCCGATCGACATCGCCTCGCCGACGCTCTTCATCGAGGTGTTGAGCAGCGGCTCCGCGCCGGGGAACTTCTCGAAGGCGAAGCGCGGCATCTTGGTGACGACGTAGTCGATCGTCGGCTCGAACGAGGCCGGCGTCTCGCCGGTGATGTCGTTCAGCAGCTCGTCGAGCGTGTAGCCGACGGCAAGGCGCGCCGCGACCTTGGCGATCGGGAAGCCCGTGGCCTTGGAGGCCAGCGCCGAGGAGCGCGAGACACGCGGGTTCATCTCGATCACGACCATGCGGCCGGTCGCCGGATCGACGGCGAACTGCACGTTCGAACCGCCGGTATCGACGCCGATCTCGCGCAGGCACGCCAGCGAGGCGTCGCGCATGATCTGGTATTCCTTGTCGGTGAGCGTCAGCGCCGGCGCGACCGTCACCGAGTCGCCGGTATGCACGCCCATCGGATCGACGTTCTCGATCGAGCAGATGATGATGCAGTTGTCCTTGCGGTCGCGCACGACCTCCATCTCGTACTCTTTCCAGCCGAGCACGGATTCCTCGACCAGCACTTCGCCGACCGGCGAGGCATCGACGCCACCCGCCACGATCTCGAAATATTCGTCGCGGTTGTAGGCGATGCCGCCACCGGTGCCGCCGAGCGTGAAGGACGGGCGGATGATGGCCGGCAGGCCGACGCGGTCGAGCGCGCTCGCCGCCTCCTCGCGATTGTGCACGACCTCGCTCTTCGGGCATTCGAGCCCGATCTTGGTCATGGCGTCGCGGAACAGCAGGCGGTCCTCGGCCTTGTCGATGGCCACGGCATTGGCGCCGATCAGCTCGACGCCATACTTCTCCAGGCGCCCGTCGCGGTGGAGCGACATCGCCGTGTTGAGCGCGGTCTGGCCGCCCATCGTCGGCAGGATGGCGTCGGGCTTTTCCTTCTCGATGATGCGCGCCACGAAGTCGGGCGTGATCGGCTCGACATAGGTGGCATCGACCAGGCCCGGATCGGTCATGATCGTGGCCGGGTTCGAGTTCACCAGGATGACCCGGTACCCCTCGTCCTTCAGGGCCTTGCAGGCCTGGACGCCGGAGTAGTCGAACTCGCAGGCCTGGCCGATGACGATCGGGCCGGCGCCGATGACGAGGATGCTCTTGATGTCCGTGCGCTTGGGCATGGCGGTTTACTTGCCCTTGCTCTTGTCGATCAGCTCGACGAAGCGATCGAACAGGTAGTGGCTGTCCGTCGGCCCGGGAGAGGCCTCGGGGTGATACTGGACCGAGAAGGCCGGCCGGTCGGTGCAGCGGATGCCCTCGTTGGTGCCGTCGAACAGCGAGACGTGGCTGACCTCGACGTTCTTCGGCAGCGACTCCGGCACCACGCAGAAGCCGTGGTTCTGCGAGGTGATCTCGACCCGCCCGGTGGCGAGGTCCTTGACCGGCTGGTTGGCGCCGCGGTGGCCGCGCTCCATCTTGCGGGTCTTGCCGCCAAGCGTCAGCGCCAGGATCTGGTGGCCGAGGCAGATGCCGAACATCGGCACCTTCGCGTCGAGCACCGCCTTGACCGCCGGCACGCTGTAGTGCGCCGTCGCCGCCGGGTCACCCGGGCCGTTCGACAGGAACACGCCGTCCGGCTTGTGGCGCAGGATCTCGTCGCCGGTCGCGGTCGCCGGCACCACCGTCACCTTGCAGCCGGTGTTGGCGAGGCAGCGCAGGATGTTGCGCTTGGCGCCGTAGTCGACGGCGACCACGTGGTAGCGCGGCTTGTCGAGCTTGCCGTAGCCGTGGCCCAGCGCCCAGGTCGTCTCGTCCCAGCCATAGCTCTGCTTGGTCGTGACCTCGACCGCGAGGTCCATGCCGTCGAGGCCCGGCCACTCCTGGGCGATCTTGCGCAGGGCGGGAATGTCGAACTTTCCGTCCGGCGCGTGCACGACCACGCCGTTCGGCGCGCCGCCGTCGCGGATCCGCCGCGTGATGGCACGGGTGTCGACCCCGCACACACCGGGCAGGTTGTGGCTCTTCAGCCAGTCGTCGAGCGGCTTTGCGGCCCGCCAGTTGGCCGGCTCGGTGATGTCGCCGCGCAGCACGACGCCGCGCGCCGCCGGGTTGATGCTCTCGATGTCCTCGGCGTTGGTGCCGACGTTGCCGATGTGCGGGAAGGTGAAGGTGATGATCTGCCCGGCGTAGGACGGATCGGTGATGATCTCCTGGTAGCCGGTCATCGAGGTGTTGAAGCAGACCTCGCCGACGGCATGGCGGGCGGCACCGACGCCCTTGCCCCAGAAGACCGCGCCATCGCCCAGCACCAGCGCGGCCGTGGCCCAACGCGGCGCGGCGTCAGTCGCGCCGGCGGTCTTGAGGTTACCCATGATGAATTCCGTTGTTGCGGCCCGGCCGGCCTCGCCCGGGGAGGCGATCTGCGAGCCGCGCGGTTTGTAACCAAGCGGCCGCAAAGGGTCAAGGCGCGGAAGGGTCCAATTTGATTAGTGTTTTCAATAACTTATTTGCTTTGCCAACAGCGCCCGGGACGATTAGTTTCCCGCCTTTCACCGGACGGGACACGACATGCTGCGCGACAAGCTCAACGAGGCGCTGAAAGAGGCCATGCGCGCCCGCGACATGGTGACCGTCGGCGCCGTCCGCCTGATCATCGCCAAGCTCAAGGAAGTCGATATCGCCGCCCGCACCGAGGCCAACCGCGAGGGCGTCGGCGACGAGCGGATCCTGTCGATGCTGCAGAGCATGATCAAGCAGCGCAACGAGTCGGTGGTGCTCTACGAGAAGGGCGGCCGGCCCGAGCTGGCCGACAAGGAAAAGGCCGAGATCGCGGTGATCGAGCGCTTCCTGCCGCAGCAGATGGACGAGGCCGCGGTGGCGGCCGCGATCGCCGAGGCGATGGCCGCGACCGGCGCCAAGACGGTCAAGGACATGGGCGGCGTGATGGCCGCCCTGAAGGCGAAGTACACCGGCCAGATGGACTTCGCCAAGGCGTCGGCGGCGGTCAAGAAGGCGCTCGCGGGCTGAGTTTCCCCGCTATCCCCCGCGGTCGCCGGCCATCGCGTTGTGGCGCGGCGGCGCGGCCGGGGCCATTTTAGGCCATGGCCTTCCCCCCGGGCTTCCTCGACGAACTGCGCGCGCGCCTCAGCCTGTCCGACGTGGTCGGCCGCAAGGTGACGCTGAAGCGCCGCTCGGGCTCGGAATATGCCGGCCTGTGCCCGTTCCACAACGAGAAGACGCCGTCCTTCACGGTCAACGACAAGAAGGGCTTCTTCCACTGCTTCGGCTGCGGCGCGCACGGCGACGCGGTCGGCTTCGTGATGAAGACCGAGGGCCTGTCGTTCCCCGAATCGGTCGAGAAGCTGGCCCGCGAGGTCAACCTGCCGGTGCCGCGGGCGACCCCGGTCGAGCGCGAGCGCGCTGAGCGGGTCGCCACCCTGCAGCAGGTCGTGGAAGAGGCGGCCCGCTGGTTCCAGAAGCAGCTGCGCCTGCCGGTCGGCCGCCACGGCCTCGACTACCTGCGCGGCCGCGGCCTGTCCGATGCCACGGTCGACGAGTTCCGGCTGGGCTTCGCGCCCGACTCGCGCGACGGCCTGCTGGCCCACCTCAAGCGCGAGGGCGTGCCGGTCGACAAGATCGTCGAGGCCGGGCTGGCCATCCAGCCCGAGGACCGGCGCGATCCCTACGACCGGTTCCGCGGCCGGGTGATGTTCCCGATCAACGACCGCCGCGGCCGCACCATCGCGTTCGGCGGCCGGGTGATGGGCCAGGGTGAGCCCAAGTACCTGAATTCGCCGGAAACGCCGCTCTTCCACAAGGGCGCCAACCTCTACTGCCTCGACCGCGCCCGCCAGGCCGTGACCAAGGACCAGCCGGTGATCGTCGCCGAGGGCTACATGGACGTGATCGCCCTGCACGGCGCGGGCTTCACCGGCGCGGTGGCGCCGCTCGGCACCGCCCTGACCGAGGGCCAGCTGGCCGAACTTTGGAAGCTGACCGACGAGCCCTACCTGTGCTTCGACGGCGACAATGCCGGCAAGCGCGCCGCCACCCGGGCCGCCGAGCGGGCGTTGCCGCTGCTGCGCGCCGGCAAGAGCCTGCGCTTCCTCGCCCTGCCGGCCGGCGAGGATCCCGACAGCCTGATCCGCAGCCGCGGCGCCGAGGCGATCACCCGCAGCCTCGACCTCGCCCGGCCGCTGGTCGACCTGGTCTGGAGCCTCGACACCGAGGGCAAGCCGGCCGACACGCCGGAACGGCGGGCCAGCCTGCAGCGCGCGGTCGAGCAGCGGGTCAACGAGATCGCCGACCCGGTGGTGCGCGACTACTACCGGGCCGAGATGCGCAGCCGGCTGAATGCCATCCGGCGGCCCGACAGCCGGGCCGGCGGCCGGCCCGACTTCGTGCCCGGCCGGCGGCCGTTCCAGAAGGGCGGATTCGGCGGCCCCCCGCCCGCCCCCTTCGCGGCCGGCTCGGCGGCCCGGCTGGCCGGCACCGACCTCGACGCCTCGCGCCAGGAGCGCGCCCTGCTGGGCGCCCTGCTCGAGCGGCCGGCGCTGCTGCACGTGCTGGCCGAGGACGTGGCGGCCCTGCCGATCGCCAACCCCGAGCTCGACCGCCTGCGCGGCGGCCTGCTCGACGCCCTGGCGCTGGTCCCAGGCGGCCTCGACCCGGCCGCCGAGGCGGCGCTGGGCGACGACGGCGGGACGCCCCTCGAGGCCCGCCTGATCGAGGAGCACCTCGAGCGGGTCGGGCTCGGCCGGCTGGCGGCGGGGGCCCGGGCCAAGGCCCGCGAGGCGTTCCGCCCCGACCCCGCCGACCCCGACGGCTGGGCCGGCCAGTGGCGCCGGATGGCCCGCCACCTCAACCAGCTGACGACCGACCCGGAGGAGCTGCGGCGGGCGGAGGAGGCCCTGGCCGAGGACATGTCCGACGAGAACCTGCAGCGGCTGCAGGCGATCCTCGACCGGATGCGGCGGGAGAGCCTCGAATCGGGAACCTGACGCGGTCCGAATCGGGCGCCGGGTGGGCCAATTCGCCTTCGAATTGACGGCACGGCCCCCCTATCGCCGCTTGAAGTCGGCCCCCATATAGTAGAAGGGTAGTTTCGCGGGGCCGCCCTCCCCGCCTACCCCTTCTTGCAGCCAATTCCGCGGCCCGCCGGCCGCTCGTTTCGTTCGTTTGTGGACCCAAGGATCAAGAATGGCGACCAAGACCGCGCCCGTTGCCCAGCCCGAAGCCACCGATGCCCGCGAGGAGGGGCCCGACGCCCCCCTGCTCGACACCCTTGGCGCCGAGCTCAAGAAGCTCGTCCAGAAGGGCAAGGAGCGCGGCTACATCACCTATGACGAGCTGAACGCCGCCCTGCCGCCCGACGAGGTGTCCTCCGAGCAGATCGAGGACACCATGGCGATGCTGTCGGAAGCCGGCGTCAACGTGGTCGAGGCCGAGGAGCCCGAGGACACCGCCGCGACCCCGGCCGAGCCGGCCAAGACCGCCGTGGTCGCCGCCGAGGCGACCGGCGAGGACGAGGAACTCGGCCGCACCGACGACCCGGTCCGCATGTACCTGCGCGAGATGGGCAGCGTCGAGCTGCTGAGCCGCGAGGGCGAGATCGAGATCGCCAAGCGCATCGAGGCCGGCCAGGACAAGATGATCGGCGGCATCTGCGAAAGCCCGATGACGATCCACGCGCTGATGATGTGGCGCGACGCGATCACCGAGGGCCGCATGCTGCTGCGCGACGTGATCGACCTCGAGGCGACCCAGGGCGGCGCCCCCGGCGAGGGCAAGGGCGCGGCGATGCCGGCCGCGGCGCCCGCGCCGATGCCGCCGATGCCCCGCCCCTCCATGCCGAAGCTGGTGCGGCCGGCCGCGCCGCCGGCCGCCAACGGCGAGGCCGGTGCCGAGGGCGCCACCGAGGGCGGCGAGGAGGACGACGAGAACGCGCTGTCGCTGTCGGCCCTCGAGGAGAAGCTGAAGCCCGAGGTGCTGCGCACCCTGACCCGCATCTCGAAGGTCTACGCCGAGATGTCGAAGGTGCAGAACCGGCGCCTGTCGACGCTCAGCCGCGGCCAGAAGCCGAGCGCCGAGTTCGAGAAGAGCTACGAGAAGCACCGCAAGAAGATCGTCGAGCTGGTGCGCACGGTTCACATCAACGCGAACCGCATCGAGCAGCTCAAGCTGTCGCTGTACGACCTGAACCGCAAGCTGATGATGCTGGAAGGCAAGCTGATGCGGCTGGCCGAGGGCTTCCGCATCCCGCGCCAGGACTTCCTCGACCACTACCTGACGCACGAGATCGACCCGAACTGGCTGGAGAAGGTCGGCAAGCTGTCGGGTCGCGGCTGGAAGGACTTCGCCAAGAAGAAGGCGGTCGACGTCGAGAAGATCCGCGCCGACATCAAGGAAATCTCGGACATGGCGGGCGCGCCGATCTTCGAGTTCCGCCGCATGTGCAAGACCGTGCAGGACGGCGAGCGCGAGATGATGCGCGCCAAGAAGGAGATGATCGAGGCCAACCTGCGCCTCGTGATCTCGATCGCCAAGAAGTACACGAACCGCGGCCTGCAGTTCCTCGACCTCATCCAGGAAGGCAACATCGGCCTGATGAAGGCGGTCGACAAGTTCGAGTACCGCCGCGGCTACAAGTTCTCGACCTACGCGACGTGGTGGATCCGGCAGGCGATCACCCGCTCGATCGCCGACCAGGCGCGCACCATCCGCATCCCGGTGCACATGATCGAGACGATCAACAAGCTGGTCCGCACCAGCCGCCAGATGCTGCACGAGATCGGCCGCGAGCCGCAGCCGGAGGAGCTGGCCGAGAAGCTCGGCATGCCGCTGGAGAAGGTCCGCAAGGTGCTGAAGATCGCCAAGGAGCCGATCAGCCTCGAGACGCCGATCGGCGACGAGGAGGATTCGCATCTCGGCGACTTCATCGAGGACAAGAACGCCGTGATCCCGCTCGAGGCGGCGATCCAGGGCAACCTGCGCGAGAGCACGACGCGGGTGCTGGCGACGCTGACGCCGCGCGAGGAGCGCGTGCTGCGCATGCGCTTCGGCATCGGCATGAACACCGATCACACGCTGGAAGAGGTCGGCCAGCAATTCTCGGTCACCCGCGAGCGTATCCGCCAGATCGAGGCCAAGGCGCTGCGCAAGCTGAAGCATCCGAGCCGCAGCCGCATGCTGCGCAGCTTCCTCGACCAGGGCTGATCGCCGGGTCGTCCACGGAACATCGAGAAGCCGGGCCCAGCGCCCGGCTTTTTCTTTTTCGGCCCGGGACCGGGCGCGGAATGCCCGAACCAGGCCAATCCGGCTCGCGAAGCCGTGATCTTTCGGTGACGCGGTGTGGCCATTCGGTGACCGCCGCGCCACGGGCTCGGCTATGCTTGCGTCGACGGGCAACGGCTGCAACATGGGGCGAGGCCGGATGACACAGATCGACCGGAACGGGACGCAACCGGGCCGCCGCCTCGCGCGTTCCGGATGCCATCGAGAGGTCCGTGCCGCAATCGAGCCACAGGGTCCCGCTAGCGATTCGGGACCCGGCAACACGGGACAGGGGCAGGGACAGTGGGAGATGAGAACAGGATTCCTCGTGTCGCGGGCCGTCCTCACGCGGGTCACGGCGGCCTCGTTGCTGCTCCTGACGGCCGGCGGCTGCGAGGTGGCGCGCGGCATGCGCGACGACTTCGGCCGGCTGACCTCGTCCCCCGCCGCGCTCCAGAAGTCCCAGCCGACCCGGCCGCAGGCCGCGGCGCGGACCCGTCCTGCAGCCCCGGCCCCCGCGGGCGAGGCCGGCACGCCCTTTCCCGAACAGTCGCCGTCGCTGGTCCCGCCGCCGGCCCCGCCGGCCGCGGTGTCGCTCGCCGGCAAGAGCGAGAAGGAGCTGCGCGCCCTGCTGGGGCCGCCGACCAGCGAGGAGGAACGTCCACCCGGCAAGCGATGGCGCTACCAGGACGGTTCGTGCACGCTGGACGTCCAGCTCTACCCCGACGTCCAGACGAAGCAGTTCGGAACTCTTGCTTACGAGGTAAAGAGCGATGACAACTCCGATGAAGGAAAGCGTGCCTGCCTGGCCCAGCTCCAGTCCCGTGCCCAGAACCGTCCCTGAAGCCGAGCCCGCCAAGCGCATCCGCGTCGCCTTCGTCGAGGACGACGAGGACTACCGCGAGAGCGTCAGCGGCGAGCTGGGCGACCACGGCTTCGACGTCACGAGCTTCGCCGACGGCGTCGAGCTGATGGCGTGGCTCGGCGAAGGCGCCGATCCCGAGATCATCATCCTCGACTGGAGCCTGCCCAGCATCTCGGGCATCGACCTGCTGCCCCGGCTGCGGCGCAACGGCATCGCCCTGCCCGTCGTGTTCCTGACCGGCCGCTCGCAGCCCGCCTACGAGAAGCTCGCCTTCGACCGCGGCGCCCTCGACTTCGTCGACAAGGCGCGCGGCGTGCCGATCCTCGCCCACCGCCTGCGGCTGATCGCCGAGGCGGTCAAGAAGCCGGCCGAGGACCCCGACCTGGTCGACAACTTCCACTGCGGCCGCCTGATGCTGAAGCCCAAGGTCAGCCGTGCCTTCTGGGACGACGTCGACGTCGGCCTGACCCTCACCGAGTTCAAGATCGTTCACCTGCTGGCCGCCAACGTGGGAAGCTACGTCACCTACCGGTCGGTCTACGACTGCATGCACTACGTCGGCTTCATCGCGGGGAGCGGCGAGAATGGCTACCGAACCAATGTCCGTTCCTGCATCAAGCGAATCCGAAACAAGTTCCGAGCCATCGATCCCGAGTTCTCCGAGATCGACAACTACCAGTCCTTCGGATACCGCTGGGGCAAGGTCTAGGGCTCGCCCCGCGGCGACCTGGCGCCAGGCGGCCCGCCGCCTGGCCGCCTCGCTGACCCTCAAGCTGGTCGCCCTGGTCGGCATCTTCATCGCGCTGCCGATCGTGCTGTACGGCCAGTTCGAGAGCGCCGACCGCCAGATGCGCGAGATCGTCACGCGCGCCATCCAGGACCGCTCGGCGCTGATCGCCGAGGCGCTCACGCCGAAGCTGGTGGTCGCCAACGCCAGCGGCCGCTCGGCGCTCAACGAGGACCTCGCGCGCTATTCCTCCGACGGCACGATCCTCAAGCTGATCTTCCAGCCGAGCGAGGAGCGTCACGCCGGTCGCTTCTACTTCGTCGCCTCGGCGCCGAAGATCCGGCCCGACGAGATCGCGGCGGAGCTCGACGAGCTCGCCCACCGCGGCATCCTGCCGAAGCTCTCCGACGCCTGCATGTGGGACGCCACCAACGAGATCCGCTACACGCAGGCCAACGGCACGGTCGAGCTGCTGACCTCGATCATCCCGATCCGCGGCGCCGACGGCTGCTGGGTCCTGACCTCGACCCACACCACGTCGGAGTTCCTCAACACCTCGATCGGCCGGCCCTACTGGGAGACCCGCGAGATCCGCGTCGCCGCCGCGATCTACCTCGTGCTGGCGATCCTCGCCCTGCTGGTCGCGATCAGCATCCGCGTGACCCTGCGCCGCTTCCGCGAGGTCGCCGCCGAGATCAGCCAGGGCCGCATCGGCGACAACGCCTTCAGCCACCGCAACGTGGTGCCCGAGCTGTCGAGCGTCGCGCGCGATTTCGACAAGCTGGTCCACGACCTGCGCGGCGTGTCGCAGCAGATCCGCCAGAACGCCGAGGACAAGGCGCACTCGTTCAAGACGCCGCTGGCCACCATCCGCTCGGCGCTCGAGCCGGTGCGCCGCGCCGTGCCGCTCGACAACGCGCGCGCCCGCCGGGCGCTCGAGATCATCGACTCGGCGCTGTCCCGCCTGCTCGACCTGGTGATCGCCGCGCAGCGCCACGACATCAGCACCGCCGACCTGCTCGAGGCGCCGCGCGTGCCGACCGACTTCAGCCAGCTGGTCGGCGACGCCGCCCTCCACTTCCGCGAGATCCTCGCCACCCGGGACATCCGCCTGATCCGGCGCCTCGACGAGCGGGCGATCGTGCGTGCCGGCCACGGCATGCTCGAGACCGTCCTGCAGTGCGTCATCGAGAACGCGATCAGCTTCTCGCCGCGTGGCGGCACCATCGTCGTCACCCTCACGGTGTCCGGCCGCAACGTCGAGCTGCAGGTCGACGACGAAGGCCCCGGCGTCGACCCGGCGAAGATCCCGCACATGTTCGAGCGCTACTTCTCCTCGCGTCCCCAGGATGACCGCAATTCGCCGCCGTCCGGGCACGCCGGCCTCGGTCTCTGGATCGTGCGACGCAACGTCGAGGCGCTGGGCGGATGCGTCGCCGCGGCCAACCGCGCGGGGGGCGGCCTGTCGATTGCCATCACCTTGCCCCGCAACGGCAACTAGAGGGTCGATCGAGCGGCGCGCCCGTAGCCGCGCCGCGCGCATCGATCAGGCGGCGAGCTTGTACAGCTCCGCCACGTTGTCGTGCAGGATGCGCTTCCTCAACGCCGGGTCGAGATGCGCGGTCTGCTCCGCCAGCACGTCCTGGCTCCACGGCCAGGTCGAGTCGGAGTGCGGGAAGTCGTTGGCCCACATCAGCTGGTGCGGCCCGAGCTGGTCGGCGAACTGGAAGGCCGTCCAGTCGTCCTGGAAGGTCAGCGCGATGTGGTCGCGGAAGTACTCGGACGGCAACCGCTGCAGGTCCTTGCCCTTCATCCAGTAGCGGTGCCGCTTGTAGGCGTGGTCCATGCGGTACATGAAGTGCGGCGCCCAGCCGGCATCGGCCTCGACGCAGACCACCCGCAGCTTCGGGTGGCGCTCGAAGACGCCGGAATAGACCAGCATGCCCATGATGTCCTGGCAGCCGCGGATGATCGACAGGAAGCCGTTGATCTTCGGGCCGCGCGGCTTGACCAGCCCGTTGTCGCTGCTGGACGTCAGGATGTGGAAGCTGAGCGGCAGGTCGAGCGCGATCGCGGCTTCCCAGAACGGGTCGTAGGCCGGGTCGTCGTAGTCCTTCTCGCCGGGATTGCCGGGCATCATGACGCCGCGGAAGCCCATCGCCTTGATGCGCTCGAGGTCGGCGATGCCCTCGTCGATGGTGCGAATGCAGGTCTGGCCCAGCCCGATCAGGCGCTTGGGATCGTGCGCGACGTACTGCTGGAGCCAGCGGTTGTAGGCGTCGAAGCAGGCCTTCTTGTAATCGGAGTCGGGGTGGTTGCAGATCAGCATGCCGACCGTCGGGTAGATGATCTCCGCCCCGACGCCGTCACGGTCCTGGTCGGCCAGGCGGGCGCTGGGGTCCCAGCCGCTGCGGTGCAGGTCCTCGAACCGGGCGCCGCCGATCCGGATGTCCTTGGGGGCGACGCCGGCGGCGGCGACCAGGCCCATCGGCACCGGGGTCTTCATCCCGTCGACCAGGTAGATGTCGCCCATCCCCTCCTTGTGGACGATGCGCGGTGCACGGTCCCGCCAGGCGGGCTCGATATGGTCGACGTAGCAGTTGGGCGGCTCGGTGATGTGCGAATCCGCCGAAATCGGACGCCAATCCATGGGGATCTCCCTGCCTGCGAGGCGGAAATCGTAGGCAGACCGTCCGGACTGCGGCAAGCGAACGCAACTCGAAGATTTCGTCCGGCGGCAGCCGGTTGAACCGCTGCCTGCCCTATGGCATACCCGCGCGCGCCGGGGCTGCAGGCCCCGCCCGGCGCTGCCGTAGCTCAGTGGTAGAGCACTCCCTTGGTAAGGGAGAGGTCGACAGTTCAATCCTGTCCGGCAGCACCATCGATCTCCCGGAACCCCGTCTCCGCTGGCAGGAGACGCGCCCTAGATCAGGCCCCTGGTCAGGCAGAGCCTGAACGAGTCTTCCCGGCCGGGGCCCCGTTCCGTGATTCGTGCCCAGACGGAACCGCACCGGCTGCATTGGCTGAAGGTGAGACCGGAAGTCACGTAGCCCTGCCCCCGCGCCGTCGCGAGGGACACCGGCTGTCCGATCGCCGCGGGGGCCGCCGGATCGCCCTGCTTGCAGCTTTCGCAGCGTCCCAGACTTTCCAAGTGCCTCCCCCACGCATCGCGAATGACCTGGAGTACTCCGGCCTGTATTTCACTGTTTTATTATGTTTATTATAGTCCGAAATGCACACACTGTGCAACAGAAAAGGCCCGCGCCGGCGGCTCCGGGCGGGCCTCGACCTCCACCGGTACATCCGCGGCTCGAGGTCGCCGGAGCGCTGGCTCCGGCGACGTCAACGCCGCGCCGGCGCCGGGGTTGCCTAGGCCGGGGCGGCGGGCGTCCGCCGCGACTTCACGAACTCGAGCCAGATCACGACCGCCAGCACGAACAGGCCGAGCAGGCGGGCGGCGACCAGGCCGCCGACCCAGTCGTCGACGATGTCCGGGAAGGTGAGCGAGATGCCGGCCAGGGCGCAGAGCACGCGCTGCGGCAAGCCCAGCGGCCGCCACAGGTGGCCCTGCGCGGCGATGGCGAGGGCCAGGATGCCGCCCGCCGCGCCCAGCGTCACCCACGGCACCCAGGCCCAGCTCATGCCCTTGATCGGCTCGAGCAGCAGGCCCGAGCCGATCGGGTCGAGCACGAAGATGAACGGCACGAGGAAGGCCGGCAGGGCGTACTTCCAGCTCTGCAGCGTCGTCACGTAGGGATCGGCGCGAGTCAGCGTCGCGGCGGCGAACGGCGACAGCGCGGTCGGCGGCGACACTTCCGACAGCACGGCGTAGTAGAAGATGAACATGTGCGCGGCATAGTCCGGCACGCCGAGCTTGATCAGCGCCGGCGCGGCGATCACGGCGCACATGATGTACGACGCCGTCACCGGCACGGCGAGGCCGACCACCCAGACGATCAGCGACGTGTAGAGCGCCGTCCAGAACAGCGAGCCGCCGGCCAGGTCGATCACGATCGACGAGAACTTCAGCGCCAGCCCGGTCTTGGTGATGATGCCGACGATGATGCCGGCGCAGGCGCAGGTCGCGGCCACGCCGAGCGCCTGGATCGAGCCGTCGGCCAGCGCGCGGAACAGGCGGCGCGGCCACAGCGCGGTGTCGGCCCGCAGGTAGCTGACCAGGATGGCCAGCAGGATCGACCAGAACACCGCATAGGTCGCCGAGTAGCCCCAGATCATCAGCACGACGACCGAGATCAGCGACGAGAAGTGGAAGCCGTAGCGCGTGATCAGCTCGCGCATCGTCAGGTCGACCTTGGGATCGACGGCGCGCAGCCCGTACTTGCGCGAGTCGATCTCGGTCATGACCAGCAGCCCGAAGTAGTAGAGACAGGTCGGGATCAGGGCCATCCGGACGATGTCCAGGTAGGACATCTTGAGATACTCGGCGATCAGGAAGGCGGCGGCGCCCAGCACCGGCGGCGACAGGATCGCGCCCAGGCCGCCGGCGGCCAGCAGGCCACCCGCCGCCGACTTGCCGTAGCCGGCCTCGCGCATGATAGGCCAGGCCACGGTGCCGATGGTCACGGTGGTCGCCACGCCCGAACCCGACGGACCGCCCAGCAGGAACGACGACAGCACGACCGCGCGGCCGGCGGCGTTGGGCTGGCCGCGCATGGCGAGCAGCGAGAAGTCGATGAAGAACTGGCCGGCGCCCGACGCCTGCAGGATCGCGCCGAAGATGGTGAACAGGATGATCAGGGTCGCCGAGACGTCGATCGCCGACCCGAAGATGCCGTTCAGCGTCATGTAGAGCTCGGCGATCAGGTCGACGATCGGGTAGCCCTTGTGGGTCCACGGCGCCGGCAGGTAGTTGCCCCACAGGCCGTAGGCGAAGAACATCAGCGACACGACCGGCATGATCAGACCGGTCGAGCGGCGCGTCGCCTCGAGCACCAGCAGGATCAGGACCGCGCCGACCGCGACGTCCATCGCCGTCGGCGACACGTAGCGGTCGAGGAAGTCGTCGGCGGCGTCGAGGCTGACCCAGGTGCCGCCGGTCATCATGTACCAGATGACACCGATCGACAGGCCGGCCGCCACGATGTCCCACGGCGCGATCCGGTTGCGCCAGTTCTTCGCCATCGGGAACAGCAGGAAGATCAGCGACAGCGCGAAGGCGACGTGGATCTCGCGCAGCGATTGCTGGTCGACGGTGCTGGCGGCGGCATAGAGGTGGAACAGGGTCATGATGACGGCCAGTCCCATCAGGAACGCGCCGTACCAGCCGCCGAAGCGGTGAACGCCGCCCTCTTCCTGCTCGATCAGCTCCTCGACCTTGGCGCGCTCCTCGGCCGTCAGCAGCTCGTTCTGCACCGTCATGTTTCCCGTCCCCAAAAGAAAGGGGCTCCCCGACCGGGGAGCCCCGCCCACCTTTCCGGTGCTACGACAGCTTGATGCCCTTCTCGGCGAAGAACTTGAGCGCGCCCGGATGGAACGGCACCGAGGAATTGGCTTCCTTCTGGTTCTCCGGCGTCATGTCGGCCGACGCCTTGTGGGTCGCCACCAGGTCGGCGTGGTTGTCCCACAGCGTCTTGATGATGGTGTAGGCCTGGTCGTCCTTCATCGAGGCCGGCACCACCAGGATGTTCCAGATCGCGATGACCGGCACCGCGGCGTCCTGGTTCGGGTAGGCCTTGGCGGCGATCTGGCTCTTGGCGAACACCGGGCCGTACTTCTTGTTGAGCTCGGGCACCAGGTCGGCGGTCGGGATCAGCTTGATCTTGATGCCCTGCGTCGCCGCGAGGTCGGTGATCGCCGCGACCGGCGGACCGCCGTTGAAGAAGTAGCCGTCGAGCTTGCCGTCCTTCATGGCGTTGGTGCTCTCGGCCGGCGCCAGCCGCTCGCGCTTGATGTCGCTCAGCTTCAGGCCGAGCTCGTCGAGGATGCGCAGCGCCATGACCTCCGAGCCGCTGACCGGCGCGGACGTCGAGATGCGCTTGCCCTTGATGTCGGACAGCTTGTTGATGCCGGTGCCTTCCATCGTCACGAAGTGGACGAGGTTGGGATAGACCACCGCGAGGGTGCGCGACTCGACCGGCTTGTCCTTGAACTTGTCGAGGCCCTTGATGGCGTCGTAGGCGGTGTCGCACTGGGTCAGCGCCATCTGCGCCTTGCCGTCGCGGATCATGTGCATGTTGGCGACCGAGCCGGCCGTCGCCTCGGCGGTGACCGCCCAGCCCGGCACCTTCTTGCTCAGGATGTTGGCCATGGCGCCGCCCAGCGGATAGTAGACCGCGCCGGTCGTGCCGGTGGCGATCGAGAACTGCGCCTGGGCGCTGGCGGTCCCCGGCCAGGCACCGGCCAGGCCGAGCGCGCCGGCGGTGCCGCCGGCGGCGATGAATTGACGTCGATTGATCACTTTATTCCTCCCTGAGCATCGGTACGAAGCTCCCCTGAAGCGCCCGGAACAAACCACATTCCGCGGGAATCAGGCAACAGCGTCGGGAGGCGCCGGGACCGCCCGGCGCAACGTCAGGACCGCCACGCCGCCCCGCGAATGGAAGCGCAACGGCAGGTCTGAGACCCCGAGCCCCTGGCTGGTGTAGCCGGTCATCGCCCCTTCCCGCCAAAGCCCCCGCGCGGCGTGGCGGCATCGCTGCAGGTGGGTCACCACCGGGCGGCCCGAGGGCAGGCAGACCTGGCCGCCGTGGGTGTGGCCGCACAGGTAGAGGGCATAGCCCGCCCGCGCCGCGTCGTCGGCCACCTCGGCCGAGTGCACCAGGGCGACGCGGAACTCGCCGGCATGGTCGTCGAGCGCCGCCAGCGCGGCCACGCTGAAGAAGCTGTGGACGTCGTCGAGGCCGGTGACCCGCAGGCGCGCCGAACCGCGCCGCAGCACAAGGGAGCGGTTGACCAGCACCTCGTACCCCGCATCCGCCAGCAGGCCGGCGATCGCCGCCGGGTCGTGGTTGCCGAGGATGGCCAGCCGCGGCCCCCGCACGGTCACCGGTTCGAGCGCGTGCGCCAGCAATGCGACCGACCGCTCGACCGGGGTCGCGGGATCGCCGTGCACGTCGCCGGTGAGCGCCAGCATGTCGACCTCGACCCCGTGCAGCAGGCGCCGCGCCACGCCGGCCAACGCCGGCAGGTTGTCGAGGTGCGTGTCGCTGACATGGAGGATGCGGTAGCCGTCGAAGGCCGGCGGCAAGTCCGGCAGCTCGACCTCGAAGGCGAGGCACTCGATGTCGAGGGCATTGCGCAGCCCGCGACGGTACAGCGGGGTCGCGCGCAACAGGCCACCGACCGCGGCCACGGCGAGGCGAAACGGCACCTTGCGCCAGCGCGCGCGCCGGCCGCCGCGATTGATCCAGTGCCGGCCGCTCTCGATGGCGCGGCGGTGGTCGGCCCAGTCCTGCGTGGTCACGGCGATCCTCTGGCAGGGGACACAAAGAAAAAGGGCGGCCTCCCGCCGGAGGCCGCCCTTCCCTCACACCCGGCCGAGGCCGGGATGCTGGTCTCAGGTACGCTTCGGCAGCGTGATCTTGGCGTCCGTCAGGAGCTTCTCGAGCACCGGGATACCGACGGCGGTCTGGCCGGCCTCGCACTTGGCGAGAGCGTCACCCGCGACGGAGTCGGAGTTCGAGTTGCTGACGTTGCGGCGATAGAGCTGGCTCATCGCACGGCAGTAGGCCAGGTCGTTCGTCGGAGCGGCGACGACGCCGGCAACCGCGATCTCGACGCGGCGGTTCTGCGGCTCGCGCACGCCGTCGCCGGTCTTGACGAGCAGGTTCTTCTCGCCCGCGCCAACCGTGGTGATGGCGGCAGCCGGGACGCCGAGCTTCACCAGCACGTCCTTGACGGCGTTGGCACGACGCAGCGACAGGGCCATGTTGTAGGCTTCCGTGCCGGTCGTGTCGGTGTTGCCGGTGGCAGTGATGCGCGCATCCTGCTTGTTCTTGAAGGCGTCGCGCGCCTGCTCAAGCACGTTCAGCGAAGCATCGGACAGCTTGGTGCTGTCCCAATCGAAGAACACCATGAAGTTCTGAGGAGCCGGCGGCGGCGGCGGCGGCGGCGGCGGCGGCTCCTCGGAGGCGCAAGCGCCCAGCAGGTACGCTGCGGCAACGAGACCGAGCATTTTCTTCAGCATAGAGTTATCCCCCTAACGTAGCAGTGAGCGCGCAGCGTCGCTGCCCGAAACGGGCAGAAGCTTGCACGCACGTGTCTATTTTGACGGGGGAGCCCGCGCGAGGCAATCGAAACGCCGGTTGCACGGTACGGTCGCAACGATTGGCCGCGCTCTGTAGCCAAGCGGACACACTGCAAGTTCCACCCTGGCGGCCCTGTCCGTCTGCCGGCACCGGTTACTTCCGGTAAGGACCCCGCCGGGCGGCCAGGGCCCGCCGCTTCATCTCGGCTGCATTCCGCTGCAGCAGCGCCTTGCGGTCGAGCCAGCGCCAGGCCATCGGGTAGGCGAACTTGGCCAGCATGGCATAGACGAGGAAGGCCATGACGATCGCGCCCAGCATCTTGGGCAGCGAGACCTCGACGCCGTTCTGGCCGACCAGGTAGACGATCGCCAGGACCGTGCCCTCGCGCATCACCCAGGGCGCCGGGATCGTCATGAAGTACCGGCAGACCGCGGCCAGCAGGACGCCCAGCCCGAACACCCCGCCCAGCATCCAGGGAAAGCCGAGATCGACGAAGTTCTCGGAGATGTAGCCGACGCTGATCGAGGTCCCGGCCCGCACCTCCTCGCTGAGGTCGGAGCGCGCCAGCCGCATGAAGACCTCGCTGTCCGACAGCGCCGGCTTGTTGGGAAACAGGAAGCGCGGCTGGAAGACGTGGGCCAGGGCGTCCGACCACTGGCGCATGCTGCCCTGCTCCGGCGACACCATCTTGACGCCGATCACCGAGCCGAAGATGTCGACGTAGGCGAGCCGGTTCAGGAGCAGGTACGACGCCTGGCCCCAGTCGATGTCGCCGGCACTGGCGACGCGGCTGCCGAGGTAGCCCATGCGCACGTCGATCGGCACCTTGATGTACTGGGATTCGTCGGAACCGGTCGCGACCTGGCGATACTCGTTCTTCACCGACGTCCAGAACAGGCCGAGCACGACCAGGAAGATCGCCGCGCTCGACACCGCCAGGGTGGTGGTCGCGGTCCAGCGGATCCGTGCCGCCAGCGCCGACACGAAGACGAAGATGAAGATGCCGCGGAAGTCGCCCAGCACGCCGGAGAAGCCGATGCCGAGCTCGATGACGATGGCCGCCAGCATGTAGGCGTAGCCGCGCCGGAGGGTGAAGATGCCGACGAACAGCATGAAGGCGGACACCGACTTGACGCGCGCCAGGGCTTCGATCGGCTGGTCGAGCGCGGGGATCAGGTCCTGTGCGTAGCGGGCGCCCGACGCGGCGACCAGGCTGAACAGGTAGAATTGGAACAGTTCGACCGGGCCCCAGGCGAGGTGGGCCCTGGCCTCGCGGGGCGCCGGCGGCTTCAGCGATCCCATGACGAGACGCACCGCCATGGCCAGCACGACCACGCTGGCCATCATGTACCAGTAGGCATCGATCACCCACGGACCGGCCAGCGAACGCGCCATGGGCTCGCCGTCGGTCACGCTGACCAGCGTGCGGGCGAACACCTGCAGCCACTGCCAGAGCAGGAAGTAGACGAGCGCGGCCGGCAGGGTCGGCGTCCCGGCGATCGACAGGACGATCCACGGCACGAAGCCGCCGACCGCGAACTCCAGCGGGTCGGGCGTGAACGGCGCCGCCATGGCGAGGACGAACGCCAGCACCAGGAACGCGCGCCGGAGCGACGCGATATCCAGTTGGCTTACCGCTGGCGGTCTCGCGACCGCGAGGGTCGTCATCGTCATCTTGAGGGTGGGAAAGACACTTCGGGGGGCTTTCGCACGATTCTACACGAGCCGGTCGCGAGGGGACAGCGACAAGGCCGCACAATCTTCACAATCCAGCCAGCACCCGCGCAAAAAGCGATCACGCAAAAGAAAACGGCCGGGCTTTCGCCCGGCCGTTCCCGAAGTCCAGCTTCGGATCGTCTTACTGGATGACGATCTCGACGCGGCGGTTCTGCGGCTCGCGGACGCCATCGGCGGTCTTCACGAGCAGGTCGGTCTGACCCTTGCCGACCACCGTGATGGCCTGCGCCGGCACGCCGTTGCGCACCAGGGCATCCTTGACGGCGTTCGCGCGGCGC
>JAIUOX010000102.1 GCA_020160955.1 Pseudomonadota bacterium | reverse complement strand
GCCTTCGCCCAGCCGGCCGGCCGGACCGTGAAGAAGGTCTACGAGGGCTTCCGCGACGAGATCATCGCCGACCTCAAGGCCGCGCTGCCGGTCGACGCGGTGTTCCTGTCGATGCACGGCGCGATGGTGGCCGAGGGCTACGACGACTGCGAGAGCGACCTGCTGGCGCACGTGCGCAAGGTCGTCGGGCCGGATGTGCCGGTCGGCGTCGAGCTCGACCTGCACTGCAACGTCGGCGCCGGCACCCTGCGCGACGCCACGGTCGTCGTGACCTTCAAGGAGTACCCGCACGTCGACGTGCCGGACCGCGCCGACGACCTGTTCACGGTGATGGAAGGCGCGATCGAGGGCCGCACCAAGCCGGTGATGGCGGCGTGGAACTGCCGCATGATCGGCGTCTTCCACACGACGCGGCAGCCGATGCGCGGCTTCGTCGACAAGCTGATGGCGATGGAGGGCAAGGACGGCGTGCTGTCGCTGTCGATCGCCCACGGCTTCCCGTGGTCGGACATCCCGGAAATGAGCAGCCAGGTGATCGTCGTGACCGACGGTGACAAGGCCAAGGCCGAGAAGCTCGCGAAAGAGCTGGGCCAGGAATTCTTCGCCATGCGCGAGGCGACGCAGCCGCCCTACGTGACGCTCGAGGCGGCGATGGCGCGCGTCAGCTCGCACAACCTGCCGAAGCCGATGGTGCTGGCCGACGTCTCGGACAATGCCGGCGGCGGCGCCTCGTCGGATTCGACCTTCATCCTGCGCGCCCTGCTCGACCGCAAGGTCGAGGACGCGGCGCTGGCCATGGTGTGGGACCCCGGCGCGGTGAAGCTGGCCTTCGAGGTCGGCGAGGGCGCCGAGCTCGACATCCGCCTCGGCGGCAAGCTCGGGCCGCAGTCCGGCCCGCCGATCGACGCCCGCGCCAAGGTGCTGAAGCTCGGCCGCGACGTGCAGATCGAGTTCGGCGGCGAGCGCAAGAGCATCGGGTCGATCGGCGACGCCGCGGCGCTGCAGATCGAGGGCGTGACGGTGATCGTCAACACCCGCCGCTCGCAGTGCCACAGCCGCGACTGCTTCACCAAGCTGGGCGTCGACCCGTCGACCAAGAAGGTGGTGGTCGTGAAGTCGATGCAGCACTTCCACGCCGCCTACGCCCCGATCGCCTCGGAAGTGGTCTACGTCGCCGCCCCCGGCGCCCTGGTCCCCGACTGGTCGCTGCTGCCCTACACCAAGGTCGACCGCCACCAGTGGCCGTTCGTGGCCAACCCGCACGCCTGATTCCCTCCGCCCCGGCGGCGAAATGACCGCCGGGGGCCTGTTTCAGGCCGTTTACAGCCGGGGGACTCATTGGTATGGTCCGCCCCGTCGCGGCCGGGAGTGGCCGTTTTGTCGTTTTTTATCAACGACTTAACGAGAACCCGCCCGGCGACAGGGGTCGCGATATGAAGATTCTCACCGGCAACAGCAACCGTCCGCTGGCGGAAGCCATTTCGGCCAAGCTCGCCTTGCCGCTGGTCAAGGCCAACATCAAGCGCTTCTCGGACAACGAGATCTTCGCCGAGATCCTCGAAAACGTCCGCGGCGAGGACATGTTCGTCATCCAGTCGACGAGCTTCCCGGCCAACGACCACCTGATGGAGCTGCTGATCACCATCGACGCGCTGCGCCGCAGCTCGGCCCGGCGCATCACCGCGGTGATCCCCTACTTCGGCTATGCCCGCCAGGACCGCCGCACCGGTCCGCGCACCCCGATCTCGGCCAAGCTGGTCGCCAACCTGATCACCCATGCCGGCGCCAACCGCGTGCTGACGCTCGACCTGCATGCCGGCCAGATCCAGGGCTTCTTCGACATCCCGGTCGACAACCTCTACGCCGGCCCGGTGTTCAGCAAGGACATCAAGGACTCGCTGCCCGGCCGCGACATCACCATCGTCTCGCCCGACACCGGCGGCGTGGTGCGTGCCCGCGCCATCGCCAAGCGCATCGACGCCGACCTCGCCATCATCGACAAGCGCCGCGAGCAGGCGGGCGTCAGCGAGGTCATGAACGTGATCGGCGACGTCAAGAACCGCGACTGCGTGCTGATCGACGACATCGTCGATTCGGCCGGCACGCTGTGCAACGCCGCGGTTGCGCTGATGGACCAGGGCGCCCGCTCGGTCTCGGCCTACGTCACGCACGGCGTGCTGTCGGGCGGCGCGGTCGCCCGCGTCGCCGCCTCGCCGATGGAGAAGCTGGTGATCACCGACTCGATCCAGCCGACCGAGGCGGTGCGGGTGTCGCCGAACGTGAAGCCGCTCAGCATCGCGTCGCTGATGGCCGAGGCGATGAAGCGCATTTCGGAGGAGACCTCGGTCTCCAGCCTGTTCGACTAGACGAGGGAATTCCAGAGATCCGGCGATTGGCACCCCTGGAGGCCACGCCGCGATGACAGAGAGAAAACAGCAAACTTTAGGAGAAGTTGAAATGGCAGAGACGACAAAGGTCGTCGCGAAGAAGCGGGACCGGGCCGGCAAAGGGGGCGCCCGTTCCAGCCGTCGCGATGGACTCATTCCCGCCGTCATCTACGGCGACAAGCAGCCTCCGGTGATGATCGCGGTCGAGCCGCGGTCGGTCGAGCGCGAGCTCCACAAGGAAGGTTTCTTCAACCACCGCGTCCAGATCGACGTCGAAGGCACGCTGTACGATGCGCTGCCGCGCGACGTGCAGGTCGACCCGGTGACCGACAAGCCTCTGCATCTCGACTTCCTGCGCATCGGGCCCGACTCGATCATCACGGTGCAGGTCCCCGTTCACTTCAAGAACGAGCTGGCCTCGCCGGGCATCAAGCGCGGCGGCGTGCTGAACATCGTGCTGCACGAAGTCACCGTGCGCACCAAGCCGGCTTCCATCCCCGAGTACTTCGAGGTCGACCTGACCGGTCTCGAGATCGGCCACTCGATCCACCTGTCGACCCTCAACATTCCCGAGGGCGTCAAGGCGGTGAGCCGTGACCAGAACGCGACCGTGGCGACCATCGCGCCGCCGACCGTGAACCGCGAAGCCGCGGCCGCGGACGCGGGCGCAGCGGCGGCGGCCCCGGCGGCCGGCGCGGCAGCCGCCCCGGCGGCGGGTGCGGCGGCTCCGGCGGCGAAGGCCGCCGCGGCCCCGGCCAAGAAGTAACCGGCGGGACGACAACCGGTACGGTCGATGCTGCTGCTGGTCGGGCTCGGCAATCCCGGGCCGCGCTACGCGGGGCACCGGCACAACGTGGGATTCATGGCGGTGGACGAGATCGTCCACCGCCGTGTCTTCTCTCCCTGGCGCTCGCGCTTCAACGGCGAGGTCGCCGAGGGCCATCTCTCGGGCGAACGCACGATCGTGCTGAAGCCCATGACCTACATGAACGAGTCGAGCAAGGCGGTGGGCGAAGCGGTGCGCTTCCTCAAGATCCCGCTCGACCGCATCGTGGTGTTCCACGACGAACTCGACATCGCGGCCGGCCGCGTGCGCATGAAGAAGGGCGGCGGGGCCGGCGGCCACAACGGGCTGCGCGACATCGATGCCCATGTCGGCAACGGCTATCGCCGGGTGCGCATCGGCATCGGCCATCCCGGCCACAAGGACCTGGTGCTGAACTGGGTGCTGCGCGACTTCGACCGCGACGAGCGCGACCCGTCGACCGGCTGGCTGCCCAGGGTGCTGGGCGCGCTGGCCGACGAGGCCGCGCTGCTGGTCGAGGGCACCGGCAAGATGGACGAACGCTACATGAGCCGGGTGGCGCACCTCGCGCCGCCGCCCAAGCCCCCCGAAGAATCGAAAGCATAGAGACATGGGTTTCAATTGCGGAATCGTCGGCCTGCCCAACGTCGGCAAGTCGACCCTGTTCAACGCGCTGACCGCCACCCAGGCGGCGCAGGCGGCCAACTATCCCTTCTGCACCATCGAGCCCAACGTCGGCCGCGTCGCCGTGCCCGACCCGCGACTGGACAAGCTGGCGGGCATCGCCGGCTCGGCCAAGATCATCAATACCCAGCTCGAGTTCGTCGACATCGCCGGCCTGGTGAAGGGCGCGTCGCGCGGCGAGGGGCTGGGCAACCAGTTCCTCGGCAACATCCGCGAGGTCGACGCCATCGCCCACGTGCTGCGCTGCTTCGAGGACGGCGACGTCACGCACGTCTCGGGCAACGTCGACCCGGTGCGCGACGCCGAGATCGTCGAGACCGAGCTGATGCTGGCCGACCTCGACTCGCTCGAGAAGCGCCTGCCCAACCTCGAGAAGCGCGCCAAGGGCGGCGACAAGGAAGCCGCCGCCGAGGCGCCGGTGGTGCGCAAGGCGCTCGACGCGCTGCGCAACGGCAAGCCGGCGCGCGAGGCCGAACTGACCGACGACGAGCGGCCGGTGTTCAAGCGGCTGCAGCTGATCACCGCCAAGCCGATGATGTACGTGCTGAACGTCGAGGAGGCCTCGGCCGCCAGCGGCAACGCCCACAGCGCCAAGGCCGAGGAATTCGCGAAGTCGCGCGGCATGCCGTCGGTCGTGATCTCGGCGGCGATCGAGGCCGAGGTGGCGCAGCTGCCGCCCGAGGACCAGGGCGACTACCTGTCGTCGCTCGGCCTCAAGGAGACCGGCCTCGCCCGCGTCGTGCGCGCCGGCTACGCGCTGCTCGACCTCGTGACCTTCTTCACGGTCGGCCCCAAGGAAGCCCGCGCCTGGACGGTGCGGCGCGAGGCCAAGGCCCCCGAGGCGGCCGGCGCAATCCACACCGACTTCGAGAAGGGCTTCATCCGTGCCGAGACGATCGCCTTCGACGACTACGTGTCGCTGAACGGCGAGGCCGGCGCGCGCGACGCCGGCAAGCTGCGGCTGGAAGGCAAGGACTACGTCGTCAAGGACGGCGACGTCTTCCACTTCCGCTTCAACGTCTAACACGCTGTCATCCCGAGCGTAGCGAGGGACCTTTCACGCGTCGCTGAGAAGGGTCCCTCGCTTACGCTCGGGATGACAAGAAACTACGAACCAATCGTCCCGCCATCCTTCTTCGTGATGGCGATCACCGAGGGCCGCGGCGGCGCGCCGTCCCTGAAGTCGGGCCAGCGGGTCGACGGCGTCTCGAAGGTCGAGCCCTTGCCCTCGCCGGGGTGCTGGATCGACAGGAACAGGGTGCGGTTGTCGGGCGTCAAGGTCGGGCCGCAGACCTCGGCGCCCTTCGGCGCGGCAAAGAACTGCCGCGTCAGGGCGCGGCCGGGGCCGTCGAGGTCGCAGGCATAGACGCCGTCGGCGATGCCGCGGACCTCGCCGCTGTCGGTGGCGATCCACAGCCGTCCCTTGTTGTCGAACGTGATGTTGTCGGGCGAGCTCAGCCAGCCGTTGGCGCTGGTTTCCGGGTGGTACTTCGTGCCGGGGTCGCGCGACGGGTCGCCGGCCGCCAGCAGGATGTCCCACCGGCCGGTCGTCGCCGCATGGTCGCCGCCCGCCGGCGCGATCTCGATGATGTGGCCGTTCTCGTTCTTGGCCCGCGGGTTGGCGGCATCGACCTGCTCGGGCTTGCGCGAGGCATTGTTGGTCAGCGCGATGTAGACCCGGCCGTTGACGCGGTTGGCCTCGACATCCTCGGGGCGATCCATCGGCGTCGCCTTCAGGAGGTCGGCGGCGCGGCGCGCGTGGATCACCACGTCGGCCTGGCCGGCGAAGCCGTTCTCCGCCGTCAGCGGACCCTGGCCGTGGACCAGCGGCAGCCAGGTCACGGTGCCGTCGGCGTCGAAGCGCGCGGCGTACAGCGTGCCGTCGTCCAGCAGATCGCGATTGGCGGCGCGGTCGTTCGGGTTCCACGGCCGCGCGGTCACGAACTTGTAGACGTACTCCATGCGGGAATCGTCGCCCATGTAGCAGACGACGCGACCATCGCGGGCCACCGCGTGGTGACAACCCTCGTGGGCAAAGCGGCCGAGCGCGGTGCGCTTCACCGGCGTGCCCTGCGGGTCGTAGGGATCGATCTCGACGATCCAGCCGAAGCGATTCGGCTCGTTCGGCTCCCTGGCGAGGTCGAAGCGGTCGACGTACTTGCCCCACGCGTAGGCCGGCGCCCGGCCGAGCGCGTAGCGCCGCGCCAGCGCCTGGTCCGGCATCTTGTCCTGCTCGCCCGCGAAGTAGACGTAGAAGTTCTCCTCGCAGGTGAGCCAGGTGCCCCACGGCGTCTCGCCGCCGGCGCAGTTGTTGAACATGCCCAGCACGCGGGTGCCGTCGGGGTCCGCCGAGGTCTTCATCCGCGCGGTGCCGGCCGCCGGGCCGGCGATGCGCATCGGCGTGGTGGCGTCGATGCGGCGGGCATAGCGGCTGCCCTCGACCACCTTCCAGCGCCCGCCGTCGCGCGCGATCTCGATCACCGAGCCGCCGTGCGCCGCCATCTCGATCCCGACCTGCGCCTCGTCGGCGCGCAGCCGCGCCTCGCGGCCCTCGCCGATGCCGGGCAGCATCAGGTTCGAGTTGGTGTACTCGTGGTTCACCACCATCAGGAAGCGATCGCCCGCCGGGCTGCCCATCGGCAGGGGGTGAAGGCCGAGGAAGTCGTTGTTGTAGCCGAACTGCAGGCGCTGGCTGGCCGCCGACTGGCTGCGCGGATCGTAGGCCGGCGCCCCCGGCAGCACCGGGTCGCCCCAGCGGATCAGCACCTGCACCTCGTAGGCCTCGGGCACGTGGTGCGTGGCGTCGTTGACGTGCGGGACCTCGGCGAAGGTGAAGGAGGACGGCCCGGCGGCGCGGGCCGGCGACGCCGCCAGCGCGGCCACGCCCGCCGCGGCCAGGCCCTGCAGGGCCCCGCGGCGCGACAGCCGGCGCTCGATCAGCGTGCCGATCGGCGTCTCCGCCGACATCGAAACCGGTTCGTCGTGGTCGTCCATGCGTCGTCCCCCGCTCCTCTTGCCTGGCCCGCGGCACTCTCGCCGCACTTCCTGTCAGGAAGAGGACGGAAGGGTTTCCCTTTCGTGACGGCCGGTCAATCCGTGACGTCGAGCGCCACCTTGTCGCGGCGCCGGCGCAGCGCGGGCAGCATCGGGCCGAACAGCAGGAAGGCGGCGAGCACGAGGCAGCCGAGCGAGATCGGCCGGGTCACGAAGATGTCGAACCCGCCCTCGCTGAGGATCAGCGACTTGCGCAGGTTGTTCTCCAGCATCGGTCCGAGCACGAAGGCCAGCACCAGCGGCGCCGCCTCGTAGCCGAACTTGCGCATCAGGTAGCCGATGACCCCGCTGGCGACCATGACGAAGACGTCGAACACGGCGTTGCCCGACGCGAAGACGCCGACGATGCAGAACATCAGGATCAGCGGGAACAGGATGCGGTAGGGCGCCTTGAGGACCTGCACCCACATGCCGATCAGCGGCATGTTGAGGACCAGCAGCATCACGTTGCCGACGTACATGCTGGCGACGATGCCCCAGAAGATGCGCGGGTTCTGGCTCATCATGAGCGGCCCCGGCTGCAGCCCGTGGATCACGAAGGCGCCGAGCAGCAGCGCCATGACGACGTTCGGCGGGATGCCCAGCGTCATCAGCGGGATGAAGGCGCCGCCCGCGGCGGCGTTGTTGGCCGCCTCCGGGCCCGCGACGCCCTCGATCGCGCCCTTGCCGAAGCGCTCCGGCGTCCGCGACAGCTTCTTCTCGATGGCGTAGGACGCGAACGAGGCGATGACCGAGCCGCCGCCCGGCAGCACGCCCAGCAGGAAGCCCAGCAGCGTCCCGCGCGTCACCGGGCCGGCGCTGGTCTTCAGTTCCGCGCGCGACGGCCACAGGCTGCCGATGCGCGCCTGCACGACGTCGCGCCTGACCTGGCTCTCGATGTTGCTCAGGATCTCGGCGACGCCGAACAGGCCCATCACGACCGGGACGAGTCCCACGCCGTCGACCAGTTCCAGCCGGTCGAACGTCAGCCGCGGCATGGCGTTGATCTGGTCGAGGCCGATCAGCCCGATGACCACGCCGACGGCGGCCATCAGCAGGGCCTTGGCCATCGACCCCTGGGTCAGGAAGCTGAGGATCGTCAGCCCCAGCACCATGAGGCTGAAGTACTCCGGCGGCCCGAAGGCCACGGCGACGCGGGCCAGCAGCGGGGCCACCAGCATCAGGGCGACGATGGCGAAGGTGCCGGCGACGAACGAACCGAGCGCGGCGATGCCCAGCGCCGGCCCGGCCTTGCCCTGCTTGGCCATCTCGTGCCCGTCGAGGCAGGTCACGACCGAGGCGGCCTCGCCCGGGATGTTGACCAGCACCGCGGTGGTCGACCCGCCGTACATCGAGCCGTAGTAGATCCCGGCCATCATGATGATGCCGGACTCCGGCGATCCCGACAGGGTCACCGGCAGCAGCAGCGACATCGCCGAGATCGGGCCGATGCCCGGCAGCACGCCGACCAGCGTCCCGATGAACACGCCGATGAAGCAGTAGAGCAGGTTGATCGGCTCGAGGGCGACCGCGAAGCCCTGGCCGAGGCTGGCAAGAACATCCATCGCGGTCTCCTAGAAGGGCACCAGGCCCTCGACCCAGAGCCCCTTGGGCAACTGGACCAGGAGCACTTTCTCGAGCACGTACCAGACACCGAACGAGGCGACCGCCGAGATCGGCAGCGACAGCCGCAGCGGCACCGGGTCGACCACCGTCATCAGGAAGAGCAGCAGCGCGAGGCTGCAGATCACGAAGCCCAGCTGCTCGAACAGGAAGGCGTAGGCGACCAGCGCCGCGATCACCATCAGCACCTTGGTCCAGCGGGCGTCCCGCCACAGGTCCGACAGCAACGGCCCCTCGCCCTTCACGCCCTTCAGCGCGATCGACAGGGCGAAGGCGACGATCAGCAGGCCGAGCCAGAAGAAGACGAAGCCCGAGCCCGGCTCGCGCAGCGTCCCGAGTTCCAGCAGCCAGCCCTGCCAGGCCACGAAGGCCCCGAAGGCGAGCCAGAACAGGCCGCCCCAGAACTCGGCGCGACGCAGCATCTCAGCTCTTCCTGGCGAGGCCGAGCTGCTCCACCACCTCGCGCTGCTCGTCGTATTGCTGGCGCGCGAACTTCGCGTAGTCGACGGTGTTCATGTAGCGCTTGGGATAGTCGTACTTGGCCATCAATTCGACGACCTTGGGGTCGTCCAGCGCCGTCCGGAACGCGTCGTGCAGCTTCTGGACCACCGCCGGGTCCATGCCCTTCGGACCGGCGAGGCCGAACGGCGAGTCCAGGGTGAGGTCGAAGCCGAGCTCCTTGAGGGTCGGCGCATCGGGCCAGCGCGGGTTGCGCTTTTCGGTCCAGATGCAGAGCAGGCGGAACTTGCCCGAGTCGACCATCGGCGCCCAGCCGGTGGCGTCGGCGTCGGCCATGACGTGACCGCCCTCGACCGCCGCCCAGCCCTCCGGGCCGCCCTTGAAAGGCACGTGCGTGAACCTCACGCCGGCCTTGTGGGCGATCTGCTCCATGCCGATGTGCAGCGAGCTGCCGGCCCCGGGCGTGGCGTACGTGAACTTGCCCGGGTTGGCGCGCGCGAACTCGATCACGTCCTTGAAGGTCTTGAGCGGCGAGTCCGCCCGCACGACGACCCCGAATGTGTAGCCCGAGGTATGGATGATCCAGGTGAAGTCCTTCATCGGATCGTACGGCGTCTTCTGCATGTGCGGCAGGCGGAACACCGTCACCGGCATCTGCGAGATGGTGTAGCCGTCGGGCTTGGCGGTGGCCGCCATGGCGGCCGGGCCGCTGGTGCCGGAGCCGCCCACCCGGTTGTCGATCACCACCGGCTGGCCGAGGATCTTGGCCGCCGCGTCGCCCATGGCGCGGTGCCACAGGTCGACGCCGCTGCCGGCCGGCCACGGCATGATCAGGGTGATCGGCTTGCTGGGAAAGTCCTTCGCGCCCTGGGCGCGCAGGACGGCGGGAGCGGCGAGCGCGCCAAGGGCGGCGCCCGACGCCGCGATCAGGGAACGGCGACGCATCGCGCTCACGCCTTCGCCAGTCCGAGCTTCTCCAGCGTCGCCTTCTCCTCGGCGAACAGCTGGCGCGCGAACTTGTCGTAGGCCGCCGTCGGCATGTAGCGGGCCGACATGTCGTACTTCTCGAGCGTGTCGTTCACGCCCTTGTCCTCGAGCGCGACCCGGAACGCGTCGTCGATCTTCTTGACGATCGCGGGGTCCATGCCCTTGGGACCGCCCATGCCGAACGGCGAATCGAACACCATGTCGAAGCCGAGGTCGCGCAGGGTCGGCACGTCCGGCCAGTTCCGCGTGCGCTTCTCGGTCCACACGCAGAGCAGGCGAAGCTGGCCGGCATCGACCAGCGGCTTCCAGCCGGTGGAGTCGGCCTGCAGGGTGGTGTGCTTGCCCAGCACCGCGGCGTTGGTCTCGGCGCCGCCCTTGAACGGCACCTGCGTCCACTTGATGCCGGCCTGCGCCGCGATCCGCTCCATGCCGATGTGCAGCGAGGTGCCGGCGCCCGGCGTGCCGTAGGTCACCTTGCCGGGGTTGGCCTTGGCGAACTCGATGACCTCCTTGAAGGTCTTGTAGGGCTGGTCTGCCGCCGTGGTGACGCCGAAGGTGTAGCCGCTGAGATGTGACACGAAGGTGAAGTCCTTCATCGGGTCGAAGGCCGTCTTCTGCATCACCGGCAGGCGGAACACGGAAATCGGCAACTGCGCCAGCGTGTAGCCGTCGGGCTTGGCGGTGGCCGCCATGGTGGCCGGGCCGAGCGTTCCGGAAGCCCCGCCCTTGTTGTCGATCTGGAAGGGCTGGCCCAGCACCTTGCCCGCGACCTCGCACATCGCCCGCAGCGTGATGTCGCTCGAGCCGCCGGCCGGCCACGGCACGATGAAGGTCATCGGCTTGGCGGGAAACGCCTGCGCCCGGGCCGCGGGCAGGTACAGCGGCAGGCCGGCGCCGGTCGCCAGGACCGTGCCCATGCCCGCCTTCACGACGGTGCGACGTCGAAGCTTCATCTCGTTCCTCCCGTTCATTTGCAGCGAGACTGAACGACGTGCCTGTCGAAGTAAAGGATCAGGGCAGGACGCGTTTCATCCAGGCCGCGGTCGCCCGGGCGTCATCGCCGCCGCTTTCCTCCAGCCGGGCGATCACGCGGTGGCGGTCCTCGAGGTCGCGGTTCTGGCTGAGCTTCAGCTTGGTCTCGACCCGGGCGAGCGGCATGCGGAAGGCGACGATGCCCTTGGTCTGGGCCTCGGCGTTGCCCGGCGGCAGGGCATCCATGGTCCAGCCATCGGCGCCCTCGTAGGCGCCCGACAGCAGGCGCAGGATCGCGAGCGCGCCGGCGGTGTCCTCGACGATCTGCGGCCGGCCGTAGGCGTGGACCGTGACGTAGTTCCAGGTCGGCACCTTGGCGCCCGGCGTGTACCAGGTCGGCGAGACGTAGGCATGCGGCCCCCAGAACATCGCCAGCGACTCCACCGGCCGCGCGAACAGCTTCCAGTGCGCGTTGGCGCGCGCGAGGTGGCCGACCAGCGCGCCTTGAGGGCTGCCGTCGTCCTGCCAGTGCAGCGCGAGGTGGGTGGCGAGCGGCGCGCCGGCCTCGTCGGCGGTGACCAGCAGCGCCCAGCCGTGCGCCTGCATGATCTCGCGGCCGACCGCGTCGGATCCCTCGAAGGCCTGGGGGATGTACATGGGCTTCCGCTCTCCGGTTGGCGCAGGGTTGAACGAGGCCGGATTACCATGTCCAATGCCGCCCCGAACGGGAGGATTTTTAATGGGTGAGGATATCCGTCTGAAGTCGAAGGCCGGCGAGATCGGCGCCTACCTCGCGGCCCCCAAGGGCTCGCCGAAGGGCGGCATCGTCGTTATCCAGGAGATCTTCGGCGTCAACCAGCACATCCGGGCGGTCACCGACCAGTTCGCCACCGACGGCTACCTGGCGCTCGCCCCGCGCTTCTTCGACCACGTCAAGCCGGGCATCGAGCTGGGTTACACGCCCGACACCATCGCCGAGGGCCGCAAGATCGTGACCGAGCTCGGCCTCGACAAGCCGGTGCAGGACGTCGAGGCGGCGATCGAGGAACTGAAGCGGCGCGGCATGCGCAAGGTCGGCGTCACCGGCTTCTGCTGGGGCGGCACCATCACTTGGCTGTCGGCCACCCGCCTGCAGCCCGACGCGGCGGTCGCCTACTACGGCGGCGGCATCTACGGCACCAAGAGCGAGCAGCCCAAGGTGCCGACCATGATGCATTTCGGCGACAAGGACATGCACATCCCGATGGCGCACGTGAGCGAGCTGCGCAAGCTGCACCCCGGCGTGCAGATCTTCGACTACCCGGCCGACCACGGCTTCCACTGCAACGAGCGCGGCAGCTGGGATGCCGCCGCCTCGAAGCAGGCGATGGCCCGCACGCTCGAGTTCTTCGGCAAGCACGTTGGCTAGGAAGCCGGCCGCCAAGGGCTTCACGCCCGAGGCGCGCGGCCCCCTCGACGGGGTCCGCGTCGTCGACCTGTCGCGCCTCGTCGCCGGCAACGTGCTGACCCTGCAGCTGGCCGACTTCGGCGCCGAGGTCATCAAGATCGAGCCGCCCGAGGGCGACACGCTGCGCTCGTGGCGGGTCAAGGGCGTCGAGACGGCGTGGAAGGTCTACAGCCGCAACAAGAAGAGCGTGGCGCTCGACCTGCGCTCGGACGCCGGCCGCGCCATCGTGCGCGAGCTGGCCCGCACCGCGCAGGTGCTGGTCGAGAGCTTCCGGCCCGGCGTGCTGGAGGACATGGGGCTGGCGCCGGCCGACCTGCACGCGATCAACCCGAAGCTGGTGATCGTGCGCATCTCGGGCTGGGGCCAGGACGGCCGCTACCGCCACAAGCCGGGCTTCGGCACGCTGATCGAGGGCTACAGCGGCTTCGCCTCGATGAACGGCTTCGCCGACCGCGAGCCGGTGCTGCCGCCGATGTACCTCGCCGACGCGATGGCCGCGCTGTACGGCTACGGCGCCGTCATGGTGGCGCTGCGCAACGTCGAGGTGAACGGCGGCCAGGGCCAGGTCATGGACCTGCCGCTGTTCGACCCGCTGTTCTCGGTGCTGGGGCCGCAGGCCGCCAACCACAAGCTGACCGGCGAGGTGAAGGTCCGCACCGGCAGCCGCTCGACCAACGCCGCGCCGCGCAACGTCTACCAGACCAGCGACGGCCACTGGGTCTGCCTGTCGGCCTCGACCCAGGGCATGGCCGAGCGCGTGCTGGTCAAGATCGGCCGGCCGGAGCTGGTCAAGGACCCGCGCTTCGCGACCAACATCGAGCGCGTGAAGCACGGCGAGGAACTCGACCGCATCATCGGCGGCTTCATCGCCGAGCGCGACCTCGCGACCAACCTCAAGTACTTCGACGAGGCCGGCGTCACGATCGGCCCGGTCTACGACATCGCGCAGATCGTCGAGGACGACTACGTGCTGGAACGCGAGGCGCTGATCGAGATCCCCGATGCCGAGATGGGCTCCCTGCCGACCCACCCGGTGGTGCCGCGCATGTCGGGCACGCCGGGCGCGCTGCGCAGCGCCGCACCGGTCGTCGGCGAGCACAACGAGGCCTTGCTGAAGCCGCTGCTGGGCGAGGCCGAGTACGGCAAGCTCTGCGACACGGGCGTCATCTCGAAGGGCAAGAAGAAGTGACCCGGCCGCCGCCGCCGCTGTGGCGGTCGATCCTGTACGTCCCGGGCAACGTCGCGAAGTTCATCGACCGCGCCCACGAGCGCGGCGCCGACTGCCTGCTGGTCGATCTCGAGGACAGCGTGCCGCCGGCCGAGAAGGCGACGGCGCGGGCGATGCTGCCCGACACGATGAAGAAAGTGGTGCGCGGTGGCGCCGACGTCGCGGTGCGCATCAACCGGCCGATGCGGCTGGCGATGGCCGATCTCGAGGCCGCCGTGCGGCCCGGCCTGTCGGCCCTGTTCGTCACCAAGACCGAGGGCGTGCAGCACCTGCGCCTGCTCGACGAGGTCGTCAGCGAGCTGGAACGCGAGCGCGGCATGGCGCCGGGCAGCGTCGGCTTCGGGGTGATGATCGAGCATCCGCGCGCGCTCGCCGAACTGAACGACATCGCCGAGCGTGGCCCGCGCGTGGTCTCGATGATGCTGGGCGGCGAGGACTTCGCGCTGGAGACCGGCTCGGCGCCGGGCGACGAGACGCTGGAACTGCCCAAGCGCCTGGTCGCCTTCGCCGCGCAGGCCCAAGGCGTGGCCGCGCTGGGAATCCTGGGCACGGTGGCCGACTACACCGACCCGGCGGCCTACCGGAAGAGCGCCGACCGGGCGCGGCGCTTCGGCTTCTCGGGCGCGACCTGCGTCCACCCGGGCCTGGTGGGCGCGCTGAACGAGGCCTTCACCCCGACGCCCGACGAGATCGCGCAGGCGCGCAAGCTGATCGCCGCCGACGCGGAAGCGGCCGCGGCAGGCCGCGGCTCGTTCACCGTCGACGGCAAGATGATCGACGTGCCGGTGATCGAGCGCGCCCGCCGCCTGCTGGCCCGGGCGGACGCGATCGACCGCCGGCGATCGACGTCTTCCTGACCCCTTCCCACGGCCAGAACGACGAAGCGGGCCTTTCGGCCCGCTTCTGCTATCGATCTTTCGTTCGGCCCGGCGAACCGGTCAGTGCTTGTCGGCCCACACGGTGCGCTTCACCGCGTACATCAGGCCGGCCAGCGCCAGCAGGAAGAGGATGACGCGGACGCCGGTCCTCTTGCGGTCCTCCATGTGCGGCTCGGAGGCCCAGGCGAGGAACTCGGCGACGTCGCTGGCCTGCTGGCTCAGCGTCGCCTTGGTGCCGTCGGTGTAGGTCACGCGATCGTCGGCCAGCGGCGCCGCCATCGCGATCTTGTGGCCCGGGAAGTAGGTGTTGAAGTTGTCGTCCTTGGAGACCGAGAACTCCTTGATCTGCTCCGGCGTCAGCTTCTCGTACGGCACGTAGCCGGTCAGCAGCGCGTGGATGTAGTCGGCCCCGCCCTCGCGTGCCTTGACGATCACGCTGAGGTCCGGCGGCGCCTTGCCGTTGTTGGCGGCGGCGGCGGCGGCCTCGTTCGGGAACGGCTTCTTGAAGCGGTCCGACAGCTTGGCCGGACGCTCGATCGGCGCACCGTCGTCGTTCAGGTCGGGGACCTGGATGTCCTTGATCAGCCCCTTGACCTGCGCCTCGGTCAGGCCGAGCTCCTGCAGGTTGCGGTAGGCCATCAGCGACATCGAGTGGCAGGCCGCGCAGACCTCGGAATAGACCTGGTAGCCGCGCTGGGCGGCCGCCCGGTCGTAGGTGCCGAACGGCCCCTGGAAGTGCCAGTGGCGGTGCGGCGGGTGCGGCGTGGTGCCGGCCGCGATGGCCACCGCGCCGGTGGCCAGGGAGGCGAGCGCGATCGCGCCGGTGACGAGAAGCTTGCGCATGATCAGGCCGCCTTATTCTTGAGCACAGCGTCGGCGATGCTGGGCGGCAGGGGCAACGGCCGCTCGATCTTGCCCAGGATCGGCAGCAGGACGAGGAAGTGGAAGAAGTAGTAGATCGTCGCGACCTGGGACAGCACGACCCAGAAGCCCTGCGGCGGGTTGGCGCCGCAGAAGCCCAGCACGATCACGTCGACCACCAGCAGCAGCATGAACCACTTGTAGATCGGGCGGAACGTGCAGGAGCGCACGCGCGAGGTGTCGAGCCAGGGCAGCACGAACAGCACGGCGATCGCGCCGAACATGGCGATGACGCCGCCCAGCTTGTCCGGCACCGCGCGCAGGATCGCGTAGAACGGCAGGAAGTACCATTCCGGCACGATGTGCTCGGGCGTGACCAGCGGGTTGGCCGGGATGTAGTTGTCCGGGTGCCCCATGTAGTCCGGCGCGAAGAAGGCGAAGCCGGCGTACACGATCAGGAACACCACGACGCCGAAGCCGTCCTTCATCGTGTAGTACGGGTGGAACGGCACGGTGTCCTGCGGCCCGCGCGGGTCGATGCCCAGCGGGTTGTTCGAGCCGTGGATGTGCAGCGCGATGACGTGCAGCGCGACCACCGCGACGATGATGAACGGCAGCAGGTAGTGCAGCGCGAAGAAGCGGTTCAGCGTCGGGTTGTCGACGGCGAAGCCGCCCCACAGCCAGGTCACGATGTAGTCGCCGACCACCGGGATGGCCGAGAACAGGTTGGTGATGACGGTGGCGCCCCAGAAGCTCATCTGGCCCCACGGCAGCACGTAGCCCATGAAGGCGGTCGCCATCATCAGCAGGAAGATGACCACGCCCAGGATCCACAGCAGTTCGCGCGGCGCCTTGTAGGAGCCGTAGTACATGCCGCGGAAGATGTGGATGTAGACGGCGATGAAGAAGAACGAGGCGCCGTTCATGTGCAGGTCGCGGATCAGCCAGCCCTGCGGCACGTCGCGGTCGATACGCTCGACGGCGTCGAAGGCCATCAGCACGTGCGGCGTGTAGTTGGTCGCGAGCACGATGCCGGTGGCGATCATGAGGACCAGCATCACCGTGGCGATCGCGCCGAAGTTCCAGAAGTAGTTGAAGTTCCGGGGCGTCGGGAACGTGTGATATTCCTTCTCGATGTACGAGAAGATCGGCAACCGGTGATCGATCCAGGAGATCACCTTGTTATTGAAGACCGGCGGCGTGCCGTGAGACGAGGCCATTCTGGGAACTCCAGCGAGATCTGAGCGGGCGATCTGGTCGATCAGCCGATGCGGACGAGGGCGTCGGAAGTGAAGAGGTATTCCGGAACCACGAGATTCTTCGGCGCCGGTCCTTTGCGGATACGGCCCGACGTGTCGTAGCTCGAGCCGTGGCAGGGGCAGAACCAGCCGCCGTACTCGCCCTTGGGATCGCCCGCCTTGTTGCCGAGCGGCACGCAGCCCAGATGGGTGCAGACGCCGATCATGATCAGCCACTCCGGCCGGACCTTCTTGGCGGTGTCGGTGACACGCTTGTTGTCGGTCTCCGGGTCCGGCAGCTGCGACATCGGCACAGCCTCGGCTTCCTTGATCTCGGTCTCCGTGCGGTGACGGATGAAGACCGGCTTGCCGCGCCACTTCACGGTGACCGCCTGGCCGACCTGGATCGGCTGGAGGTTCACCTCGATGGTCGACAGGGCCAGCGTGTCCGCGGCGGGATTGAGGTTATTGATGAACGGCCAGGCGACGGCCGCCGCGACGGGCGCTTGCAATTAGGGGCATCCGCCCCGGCTCATTGACACCGAATCGCCCCGGCTAAAGGGGCAGGACGGACCTAGGAATTTTTGTCGCGAATTTTTGTCGCGCTACACGCCACATTGAAGCGTCGCAGGTGCCGTTCAATCCGTCCCAGCATATGCATTTCATCTCCCGACTCGGTCTTTATAGGAATTTTCTTAGATGATAGGGTATTTCCTACATTGCAAAGGAAACTTCCTATTGCTAAATGTCCGAAATGGAGACGATTGATCCCCGCGCCGCACTGGATGCGCTGATCCGCGAGAGGGGCGACGACATGGCGTCGCTTTCGAAGATGATCGGCCGCAACGCCGCCTATATCCAGCAGTTCATACGCCGCGGTTCGCCCAGGCGCCTGGCCGAGGACGATCGCCGCATCCTCGCGCGCTATTTCGGTGTGTCGGAGGAGCGGCTGGGCGGGCGCCCCGCCGAGGCCGCGCCGATTCCGGTCGGAAAGGGGCGGGCGCCCCGGCGGGGGCTGGTTTCGGTGCCACGGCTGGAGATTGGCGCGTCGGCGGGGCCGGGGGCCTTTGCCGGTGACGAGCGGCCGCGCCAGCATGTCGCGTTCGAGGCGGAATGGCTGCGCGGGCTGGTCGGTGGCGGACTGGCCGATCTGTCGATCATCCAGGTCGCCGGCGATTCCATGTCGCCGACATTGTCGAACGGTGACGAGATCCTGGTCGATCGCGGCGATGCCGCGACGCGGCTGCGCGACGGCATCTATGTGCTGCGCATGGACGATGCGTTGCTCGTCAAGCGGCTGGCGATCAATCCGGCCGGCCCCAGGCTGGCGGTGCGCAGCGACAATCCGGCCTATCCGAGCTGGCCGGATTGCGCGCCCGACAATGTGGAGATCATCGGCCGCGTGGTTTGGGCCGCGCGGCGGATCACCTGACGATCAGCCTCTGTTGCGGTCGATCAGCCAGGTCGCCAGCGCGATCGCGCCGCCGGCCGCCAGGCCGGCGATCAGGCCGATCGACGCCTGGCCATAATGATTGCCGACAATGACGCCGCCCAGTGCGAGCAGCGCGATCGCTGCGCCGCCGGCGCGCGGAGGGCGTTTGGAGCCTTGCATGCGCGCCGCATGCCACGTCGCGCGGTGATACGCCAGCGCTTCCGGCGCCTCGCTTCCGTTCTCGTGCTGGAACGATCGAGTCCCGCAATGGCACGCCGATCCCGCGATGGCACATGGTAAGGCTTTGATGACCATCGCATTAGGCCTGTTTGCGTCGTGACTCATTTGGCACGGATCGTGATGAGGTGTCCCGACCAGGGAGACTTTGGGGGGAACATCGTTATGGCGTCCACGCCTTTCGTGGATCGCGCGTCGTGGGAAGACGCCGCGCGGTTGATGGCTATCTATGGCACGAACGCGGGTTTCGAGGCGGCGGCGCTCGCCAACCGTAGCCGCGATATCGGGAATGTCCGGCATTTCTGCCGCTGGCGTCAGATCGAGCGGCTGATCGTTTCGCTGTCGCGTCAGACGGCGGACGGGCCGCGCCACTGACTTCGCGGCGATCCGCGCCGAACCATTGAAATCCTGCGCTGATCGCGCTGGCGAGCCTGATGCAGAAGGGCTAGGGAAGGACGATGCGTTCCGGTCCTCCGTTGCCCCGTGCCTTGGCCGTCCTGGCCTTGCTCTGTGCGGGCGGGGGCGTGCCGGCTCTTGCACAGGAAGTGGCGCAACCGGCGATAGTGCCGGTGCCGCCACCCGCCATGCCGTCATCCTCGGCCGACGTGCCGCTGGACCCCGAAGCGCCGCTCGCCGATTTTCCCGATCTGGGCGTTGATTGGCCGGATCTGAGCAAGGATGCCGATTTGCCGCCCGACCCGGCGGCCCCCGGGCCGGCGACGCAGACGGACGCGGAAGGCGAGCGCCGTTATTCGGTCAGGCTCGAAGGCCTGGAAGGCGTGACGTCGCCGCAGTTGCGCGAACGTTTCGACGCGCTTTCGGCGCTGGAGCAGAATGAGGGCAAGGCGGCCAATGTCGCGCAGATCGATCGTCGCGCGCGTGAGGACGAGGACCTGCTCGCGACGTTGCTGCGCGCCGCCGGCCATTATGACGCACAGGTCGAGACGCGGGTCGAAACCCAGCCTGACGGCCGCATCGTCGTGGTGCTGGATGCCGAGCCCGGCCCCGTCTATCGCTTCACCGAGGTCGAACTGCGCGGTCTCGATCGTGCCGGAGACAAGGCGGAGGCGTTGCGCAAGGCGTTCGGCGTCAAGCCGGAGGACGCAGTGGATGCCGACAAGGTCCTGGCGGGCGAGGATGCGCTGAAGCTGAAGATCGGACGGGAAGGATTTCCCTTCGCCAAGGTTGGCGAGCCGGAGGTCGTCGTCGATCATGACGATCGGACCGCCACCCTGGTCGTGGACATCGATCCGGGTGGGCAGCGCACGTTCGGCCGCGTCACCGTCGCCGACGACCGCGTCTTCAGTGCCCGCCACGTGCAGACGATC
>JAIUOX010000101.1 GCA_020160955.1 Pseudomonadota bacterium | reverse complement strand
GTCGACCGTGACCGGGACGATGTCGTTACCGTCCGTCTGGATCACGGTCATCGGCAGACCCGGGATGCGGATGTCGAAGATGCTCATCGTACCGGCGTCGATGAAGCGCAGCCGCACACGCTCGCCGGGTTTGAACAGGGCCGTCCAGTTGGCGGCCGGTGGCGCACCATTCATGAGATAGGTGTAGGTGGCGCCCGTGACGTCGAGGATGTCGGTGGGCGCCATGCGCATGTTACCCCACATCAGGCGGTCCGAGACCGTCGGTCCCAGGCCATCCTGCTTCGCGTCGTTCACGAAGGTACCGACGGTGCGGCGTCCGTAGTTGTAGTAATCGCTCTGGAACTTGAGGTTGCTGATGATCCGGGTCGGGGTCTCGTCACTCCAGTCGGAGAGAACCACGACGTAGTCGCGGTCGAACCGCTGGGCGAACCCGCCCTTGGGATCGATCACGATCGATCCATAGACACCCGTCTGCTCCTCGGGACCGTGCGCGTGATACCAGTAGGTGCCTGATTGGGGCACACGGAAGCGATAGGTGAACGTCTCGCCCGTCGCGATGCCCTTGAAGCTGAAGCCGGGCACGCCGTCCATGTCGGTCGGGAGGCGAATGCCATGCCAGTGGATCGAGCTCGTGAAGGGCAATCGGTTAGTGACCGCCAGGGTCACGGTGTCGCCCTCGCGCCAACGCAGGATCGGGCCGGGGATCGAGCCGTTGATGGCGGTGGCCATCCGCGGTTGCCCCGTGATGTTTACCGGCAGGGAAGCGAGATCGAGTTTGAACTCGGTCCCGGTGAGAACCTGCGGCGTACCCGCCGCGTGCGCGGCGCCGAACGGCACTCCGCCGAACGCGGCCGACGCCGCGAGACCCTGAACGAACTGTCGACGCGTAGCCATCAGTGGCCTCCATGGGAGGTGATGGTCTGGATGACGTACATTCCTCCGGCGCCCTGTCGCATCGTGAAGTCGATGTGCGTCTCGGGCTTCAGGGCACCGAGGTTCACAGACGGCGCCACGTCGAAGTCCATGGTCATCGGCGGCCACCCTATGGCCGGGATGGCATCGTGGCTGATGTTCACCTTCCGGCGTGCGGCGTCGATCGACTTCACCACGCCCCGCCCCTGCACCGCAGCGGGGGCCGCCTGCGCCATTTGCTGGCCGCCGTGAGCCGTATGATCCATTTGGCTGTGGTCCATCACGCCCATGGCAGCTGGCATCGCACTATTCAGCGCAAGTACGGGTGCCCTGACCGGCTGTGCCGTAGCGTAGCCTTCGCCTTCGCCTGCCATACCGCTGGTGCCCGACACTCTACCGGAACCTCCGAGATCTGCCGCTGCCGCGGCCTCGACAGGAGACGCCGACGTGACCGTGCGAGCGTCTGAGGTCACACAAGCCGAGAGTACAAGGAGCGCGGCGATGGCCGGCTGCGTGCGGAGAGCGACGCGGAGCGGTCGCGGATTGAACGTCATATGCTTCTCCTATCGAACGAAAGTGATCGGACCGCGCATGCCGTCCTCGTAGTGGCCCGGAATGTCACAGGCGAACTCGAGGTCTGCGGTGCGCGCGAAGGTCCAGACGAAAGTGGCGGTCTTTCCCGGAGCGACCATCACGCCGCTGGCGTGGTCCATCATCGGTCCGGAATGAGAATGGACGCCTCCCGGTTTCTTTTGCGCCTCCATCATGGCCCGCATCATTTTCAGGTGTTCGGCGTGTTCGGCTTTCGTGCCGATCAGGAACTCATGAGGGTCCATGCCGTCGTTGCGCAAGATGAAGCGGATGGTTTCGCCATCCCGCACCTCCAGCGACTTGATGGAGAATGCATTCTCGGTGGCGACGACCTCCACAGTGCGTGTCGCCTTGGCCGGATCGCCGAGTTTGCCACCGCTCATACCTTGTGGACCGTGCGCGCGCGCGGGCGCGGCAACCATCATCGCCAGGACGACGACGAGCGAACGTCTCGAAAACATTTACGACTCCTAATGTGAATGGACCCGGACGGGATCGCTTCACGGACGAGGAGGCGGCGGGTCCTTGGACGACAGATAGCCGATCAGAATACCGGTGCGGCTCGCGGGCGTTTCCGTTCGGAAGCCTTGCCGCGGCATGTCAGTGCCATCAGCGATGGTGCACGCCGTCAAGGAAGCGCAACACGGGCTCACAGCGTGCTTCTTAGTATGGCCATGATCCGCGCAATCACTGCTGGCATGCTGCGGCAGGGGCTGTGCCGCGGCCATGGCTGGCGACGCCGCAAGCGTAACGGCCGCCAGTAGCCAGAGAAGAGCACGAAAGGCCTTCATATTTTCAATATACCCCCGTGGAGTACCCGGACGCAACCGGCGGCCTCGCGGATCTTGCGTTCGCTTGTCAGCCCCAGGTCAGTCACAACGATTTTCGCCCAGTTCTAGCGCCGAGTATCGAGGACCTTGAGCAGTTCGTGGATTTTGGCCTGGCGGTCGCGCGGCGAACCCGCGCGGAAGGCATGCGCGACACAGTGCTGGAGGTGACCCGCAAGGATTTCCTGCTCGACCTTGTCCAACGCCGCGCGAACCGCGCGGATCTGGGTGAGAATGTCTATGCAGTACCGTTCCTCTTCCACCATCCGGGCAAGTCCTCGAACCTGACCTTCGATGCGATTTAGGCGCGATTTGCGCGATTTCTTCGTCTTTTCGTCCATGTCTTGAAGAATACCCCTACCCGGGTATATGCTTCAAGCCCACGCACAAGCCGCTGCTCCAGCGCTGAAAAGTGCGAGCCGGTCGCGGAAGCGTCGAGAAGTACGGACAGGAGCACGAGCCGTGCATCCGAGAAGCGATAAGGGGATAATGAGCGCTCATAGTGTCGCGCTCGCAGTCCAGGTGTGCTTCGTGCGTCTCGGGCTTTTCGTCGCTTTGACCTTGGGAAGCGGCGCGACGGCCCAGACGCCAGATCCGCACGCTGGACATCATCCAGACCCCACGCAGGCGCCTTCTGCCCCCCTTCAAGGCGAACCACAAGCACCACCCGCCGCCGTGTCCTCGGATTGCTCAAGCGGCAATTCGGGCATGTCGGGCTGCATGATGGGTGTACCTCGCAAGCAGTTGTATCCGCAGCTCATGGAGCTGCCCGCATTGACGCCCGCGACGCGCGCCAGGATCGGGGCCGATGCCCGGAGCCGCATCGACCACGCCAATACGGCGATGTCGAAGGCTCAGGAGGATTACCAGAGCGCAACCCGCAACGAAGACACAGCAGGCATGGCGGCCGCCGCAGCCCGAGAGCGCATCGCATTGGGCGAGCTGGAAAGCGGCACAGCCGCATTAAGAGCGCTCGCCGAGGCGAAGCCCCCTCGTCAAATCGCCATGACGTGGTTCCGCGAGCAGATGAACCTCGTTAGTCCGGGTGATGCGGAGAATGTCTCGAAGCCGTTCGGGCTTTCGTGGTTCCATGCGTTCTCCATGGTCGTCGTCGCGACGTTCGCCCTGACCATGCTGGTGCTGGGCGTCAGCCGTCACCGTAGGTCAGCTGCCCTGGTCAACCGTCTTTTGGAGGCGCGGCCTGAAGCTTCGCCCGCACTGGTTGGCCACGGCATTCCCGGCCCGGTCCTGGCACCGCCGAATGCGACCGAACCCGCTACCCCCTCCCCTGCGCCGGCATTGGCACGCACTGACACACGATGGGCCGGTTCGATGCGGGTCGCGTCGATCATGCGCGAGACTCCTCACGTCAAGACGTTCCGGTTGGTCGAGCCCAGTGGCGGCCCCCTCCCCTTCAACTTCCAGCCGGGTCAATTCCTGACGCTGTCCTGCATGGTCGGCGGCCACCTCGTGCGCCGGTCGTACACGATCGCATCGCCCCCCACCCGGATCGCTTACGTGGAAGTGACGGTCAAGCGCGAGGATGATGGGGAGATGTCGAGGTACCTCCACGACCAAGCCACCGTTGGCACCCTGCTAGACGTGCTCGGCCCCTCCGGCGTCTTCGTATTCGATGGCGGTGGCGCTGATAGTATCGTCCTCATAGCGGGCGGCGTCGGCATAACCCCTATGATGTGCGTGATCCGCTACCTCACGGACAGAGCGTGGCCAGGCGACATCTACCTGGTCTTCGCGGCTCGGAATACCGACGAACTGATCTTCCGTGAAGAGTTGGAATACCTGCAGCGGCGATACCCGCGACTGCATGTGGTGGCAGTTGTTGCAGTCCGCTCGGAAGGCAGCGCCTGGATGGGACTGGAAGGCCAGATCACCAAGGAGTCGATCGCCCACGCGGTGCCCGCCATCGAGAAGCGCCGCATCCACCTTTGCGGTCCGCCGGCGATGATGGACGCCATGCGCCGCGTACTTGCCGAACTGGATGTCCCGGCCGACCAGATAAAGGCGGAAGCCTTTGGACCGGCGGTCGGGCTCGCGCCTCCACCGAAACAGATGCCAGCATCGGAGCCGTCGGCGGCAGTGGCATCTCTCATCAGGTCCACTGATGAGGGCGATGCTGGCGCGGGAACCGCCTCTCTGCCGGGTGGTGTCGCAGGCCCAGCAACAGCGATCATTTCGTTTGCCAGGTCCGGTAGGTCTGCACCACTCCTGCCGGACAAATCGGTCCTAGAGATCGCAGAGTCGATCGGAGTGCCGATCGACTATTCCTGCCGGGTCGGCACCTGCGGCATTTGCAAGACCAAGCTACTGGCTGGAGAGGTGTCGATGGAGGTCCAGGACGCCCTGAACGACGAGGACAAGGCGGCGGGCCTCATCCTCGCCTGCCAGGCCCGCTCCCTTGGCAACATCACCATCGACGCCTGACGATGAGCGACAGGGAAAAGCTCGCCGTGCTGGCGCTCGGAACGGCGCTCATGCTCCTGGCACCGGGATACCTGCTGCACGTGTCGCCCCGCTTCGCTGGTAGTCTTTCCGGCGGCATCCTGGGTGTCTCCGCGGCCCTGCTCATGCTGCTCGTCCTGCTGTACCCGGCCGTCAAGTACATCGGCTGGCTGAAGGCGCGGATCACCCCAACGATTTCCCTCGGCCGCCTGCTCGCCCTGCACATCTATGCGGGCTTGGCGGCCGCAATCCTCGCCATCCTTCATTCCGGCCACAAGTATCAGAGCGTGCTCGGCATCGCCCTGGTGCTCGATGTTCTTGTCATCATCGCGACCGGCTTCATCGGTCGCTACTACCTAGGCTATCTGGGGGATAGCGTTCGCGGGCAGCAGGCATTGCTCGGCACGCTTCGTTCCGCTTACGACCGCATCGCTCATCGGCTGGGGGCGCAGCCGAGGATGTCCGAGCCGATCATCCACGTGCCCGTCCTGGACCTGGTCGATGCGATCGCCGACGTGGAATATTCGATCACGGCCCGCGACGCCGCAAAACGCATCGCCTCCCGCTGGACCGGCGTTCACATCGTGGCGTCGCTTATGCTCTACGCGCTTCTTCTCCTGCACATCGGCAGCGGCATCTATTACGGCCTCCGGTGGCTCCCATGAACTGGAAGGCCCTCGGATACCTGTTGCTGATCGCGGCTACGGCGGCCGGCTCGGCCTTGGCATTGGCGACCGTGTATCGGCACGGGTCTTCGGCCGTCCCCGGCTGGTCGGCTCTCATCAAGCCGGGCGAACTGTCGTCGAGGCACTCCTTCCTTTCGGAGAGGTGTGAAGCCTGCCACACCCCGACGCGCGGCGTCGAAGCAAGCGCTTGCATTGCCTGTCACGCTACCAACGCGACGATCCTGGCCCGCGAGTCGACGTCCTTTCACGCCGACATCCAGACCTGCTCCGCCTGTCACATCGAGCACCAGGGCGAGGTGCGGCCGACGCGCATGGACCATCAAGCTCTCGTCGACATCGCTCGGTCGAAGCGAGGGCTTTCCACTGTCCACTGGCTGGCGCACCCTGGCGCGGAGGCAAGCCGCAGAAACGAGCTCGATTGCTTCGCCTGCCACGGCAACCGCAGCCCGCACCGTGACCTGTTCGGGCGAGAGTGTGCGACCTGTCATTTCGATACCACATGGAAGGTGGCCGGCTTCAAGCACCCCTCGCCGGCCTCGACGGAATGCGCCCAATGTCACGAGGCGCCGCCGAGCCACTACATGGGCCATTTTCACATGGTCTCGAAGCTCGTTGCCCGACAGGAGCATGCACGGGTCGAGCAGTGCTACCTATGCCACCAGACAAACGCCTGGAACGATATTCGTGGCGTCGGTTGGTACAAGCACCACTAGGTCTTGCTGGTCGGCGGGTGCATGTCCCCGTGCGGACCGATCCGGCAGTTCGAGCCGGTGGCGTTGGCGTCATCGATGATGCCGTTAGCTGCGACGGTGAAATTGATAACGCACTTCTGGGCGCGGAACATGATCTGCGACTTCGGTCCGGTGACGGCCTGATTCACGATCACGTAAGCTAGGGTTCGTCCCCCATCGGGCATCGGGTCCGTATGGTTCGGAGCCCCCCATGACTGTTCCAGGTGCTGGGCGCTGTGGCCGATCCAATCCTTGACGTTCAGGTCCTGAACGCGTCCCGACGACATTGGACCGCACGATGATAGAATTCCAAGCGCTGAGGCAAAGATCGCGACACGAAACTTCATGCGCAGGTCTCCTGTTGCAGAACAACACCAAAGCATCAAGGAGCCCGCAGGGCCAGTTTTTACATACGGCCGCCTTTGTCATGCCAAAAACTTTGCGACGCTTCGATTGGGGCGCGTATCTCCGCCCACTCGAACCCTCAAAACCCGCAGAACTTCGCTCCGAATTTCCCTGCAAGATCAGCGGCTTACTAGAAGCGTACTAACCCCCGCAGTCATCAGCTTTGGAGAGAAACGGCAGGAGAGAGAGCGATTCGGCCCATTTGGTGCCGAGGCAAGTCACCAGGTGTTTTCGGAAAAGCCCGCCGTTATTGGGCTTTTCGTGGCCGTCTATGAGATGGAGAGACGGTCTGCGCTGGGATCGCTGGCGGAGAGGGTGGGATTCGAACCCACGGTACGCTTGCACGCACAACGGTTTTCGAGACCGTCCCGATCGACCACTCTGGCACCTCTCCGGGGCCCCGCTTATAGGGGGGTGATTTCCCGGGGGCAACCGTTCCCTTTGGCCGGTCGCCTGGCCGGCCCGGGGGACTCCCGGGGGCCCGAATTCCCGGGGTTTCCGGCGTTGACTCCTAGGGTTTCCTGCGTATATTCCGCGCTTCTTCGGCGGGTCGCTCAGGCCCGCCGTGCTGTTTCATGCCTTTCGGCATCTGGGGCCCCGGCCCGCCAGTTCCCCCTAGGGATGGTGGTCGGACCCGGGTTCCGGGGGCCTAGTCGGGTGTCATCATGATCGCCGTAATCCGCACGGGTGGAAAGCAGTACTCGGTCTCGGCCGACGACACGCTCACGATCGAGCGTCTCGAGGGCGAGGCCGGCTCGAAGGTCGAGTTCACCGACGTGCTGATGGTCGGCGACAAGGTCGGCGCGCCGACCGTGGCCGGCGCCAAGGTCGTCGGCTCGATCGTCAAGCAGGCCCGCGGCCCGCACCTGATCGTCTTCAAGAAGCGGCGCCGCCAGAACTCGCGCCGCAAGAACGGTCACCGCCAGGACCTGACGGTGGTCAAGATCGAACAGATCGTCGCCTGATCATCGCGCGACCGGAGTAAGCAGTCATGGCACACAAAAAGGCAGGCGGTTCGTCTCGTAACGGCCGCGATTCCGAGAGCAAGCGGCTGGGCGTGAAGCGCTTCGGCGGCCAGAAGGTCGTCTCGGGCAACATCCTGGTCCGCCAGCGCGGCACCAAGATGGAAGCCGGCGAGAACGTCGGCGTCGGCCGCGACCACACCCTGTTCGCCACCGCCGACGGCGTCGTCGCCTTCCGCACCCGCGCGGGCGGCAAGGTCGAGGTCAACGTGCGACCGGCGCCGGCGCTCGCCGCCGAATAGCCGTTCCCGACAATCGGATTGCACGAGGGGGATCGGCTCGCCGTTCCCCCTTTTCGTTTTGGACCCACGCCCATGAAGTTCCTCGACCAGGCCAAGATCTTCGTCCGCTCCGGCAACGGCGGCGCGGGCTGCGTCGGCTTCCGGCGGGAGAAGTTCATCGAGTTCGGCGGGCCGGACGGCGGTGACGGCGGCCGCGGCGGCGACGTCGTGCTGGAATGCGTCGACGGGCTGAACACCCTGATCGACTACCGCTACGCCCAGCACTTCAAGGCCGAGACCGGCCACCACGGCATGGGCAGCCAGCGCACCGGCGCGCGCGGCAAGGACATCGTGCTGCGCCTGCCGCGCGGCACCCAGGTGTTCGCCGAGGACAACGAGACGCTGCTGGCCGACCTGACCGAGATCGGCCAGCGCATCGTGCTGCTGCACGGCGGCGACGGCGGCTACGGCAACCTGCACTACAAGAGCTCGACCAACCGCGCCCCGCGCCGCGCCGACAAGGGCTGGCCGGGCGAGGAGCGCTGGATCTGGCTGCGCCTCAAGCTGATCGCCGATGTCGGCCTGGTCGGCCTGCCCAACGCCGGCAAGTCGACCTTCCTCGCCGCGACCTCGAACGCGCGGCCCAAGATCGCCGACTATCCCTTCACCACCCTTCACCCCGGCCTCGGCGTCGTGAAGGTCGGCGACCGCGAGTTCGTGATGGCCGACATCCCCGGCCTGATCGAGGGCGCCAGCGAGGGCGCCGGGCTGGGCACCCGCTTCCTCGGCCACGTCGAACGCTGCCGCGCGCTCCTGCACCTGGTCGACGGCACGCAGGACGACGTGGTCGATGCCTACAAGACGGTGCGCGCCGAGCTGAAGGCCTACGGCGGCGCGCTCGCCCGCAAGAAGGAGCTGGTGGCGCTCAACAAGACCGACGCCATGACGCCGGAGGACATCGAGGCCAAGCGCGCCAAGCTGGCCAAGGCCAGCCGCAAGACCGTGCACATCCTGTCGGGCGTGTCGGGCGCCGGCGTGCAGCCGCTGCTGCACGAGCTGATGAAGCTGGTCGACAGGCAGCGCGACCCGGACCTCGAGCGTGCGCCCCGGCGGGCGCCCAAGAGCGATTGGGACGCGGCGTGACCATCCTCGAGGAAGCCCGGCGGCTGGTCATCAAGATCGGCTCGTCGATCCTCGTCGACGAGGCGAAGGGCGAGATCCGCCGCGACTGGCTGGAGAGCCTGACCGACGACGTGGCGCGCCTGCACGAGGCGGGCTGCGAGGTCGTGCTGGTCTCGTCGGGCGCGATCCGGCTCGGCCGCACGCATTTCCGGCTGCCGCCGGGCCCGCTCAAGCTCGAGGAGAGCCAGGCCGCCGCCGCCACGGGACAGATCCAGCTGGCGCATGCCTACCAGGAGGCGCTGGCGCGCCATGGCATCACGGTGGCGCAGGTCCTGCTGACGCTCGACGATTCGGAGGAGCGCCGGCGCTACCTCAACGCGCGCCAGACCATGGGCACGCTGCTGGCGCTGAAGGCGGTGCCGGTGATCAACGAGAACGACACCGTGGCGACCGACGAGATTCGCTTCGGCGACAACGACCGGCTGGGCGCGCGCGTCGCCGAGATGATCTCGGCCGACACGCTGGTGCTCTTGTCCGACATCGACGGGCTCTACACCGGCGACCCGCGCAGCGACGCCAGCGCCACCTTCATCCCCGAGATCCGCGAGATCACGCCGGCGATCGAGGCGATGGCCGGCACGGCGGCGTCGGAGCTCTCGAACGGCGGCATGGTGACCAAGCTGATGGCCGGCAAGATCGCGATGGCCGCCGGCTGCCGCATGGCGATCGCCGACGGCCGCAAGGTCGGCGCGCTGGGCGCGCTGATCGACAACCACGCGCGCTGCACCTGGTTCCTGCCCGAGGCCTCGCCGCTGTCGGCGCGCAAGAAGTGGATCAAGGGCTCGCTGAAGATGGCTGGCACGCTCACCGTCGACGACGGCGCGGTCAGGGCGCTGGCCGCCGGCAAGAGCCTGCTGCCGGCCGGCGTGACCGGGGTCGCGGGCGAATTCCGCCGCGGCGACGTGGTCGACGTGCGCGACACCGCGGGCCGCGTGCTGGCGCGCGGGCTGGTCGCCTACGCCGCCGACGACGCCCGCCGCATCGCCGGCCGCCAGTCCGCCGAGATCGAACGGCTGCTGGGCTTCCGCGGCCGCGACGAGATGGTCCACCGCGACGACCTCGTGGTGGAGTGAGGGGAAGACCATGGCTGAAGACATCGCCGCCCTCGTCGCCGACCTCGGCCAGCGCGCCCGCGCCGCCGCCGCGGCGCTGCGCACTGCCTCGACCGACGCCAAGAACGCCGCGCTGGCCGACGCCGCGCGGCTGATCCGCGGCGAAGAGGTCGCGATCCTGGCCGCCAACGCGAAGGACATCGCGGCGGCGCAGGCCGCCGGCATGACGGCGGCGCTGCAGGACCGGCTGCTGCTGACGCCGGCCCGCATCGAGGCGATGGCCAGGGGGCTCGACGACATCCGCGCCCTGCCCGATCCCGTGGGCGCCGAGATCGAGCGCTGGACGCGGCCCAACGGCCTCGTCATCAGCCGCGTGCGCGTGCCGATCGGCATCATCGGCGTGATCTACGAGGCGCGGCCCAACGTCACCGCCGACGCCGGCGCGCTGTGCCTGAAGTCGGGCAACGTCGTGGTACTGCGCGGCGGCTCGGACAGCTTCCATTCCTCGCGCGCCATCGTGGCGCTGCTGCGCCGCGCGCTGGCCGGCGCCGGCCTGCCCGAGGACTGCATCCAGCTGGTGCCGACCACCGACCGCGCCGCCGTCGGCGAGATGCTGAAGGCGGTCGAGTGGCTCGACCTCGTGGTGCCGCGCGGCGGGCGCTCGCTGATCGACCGCGTCACCGAGGAAAGCCGCGTGCCGGTGCTGCGCCACTACGACGGCATCTGCCACGTCTACGTCGACCGCGACGCCGACGTGGCGATGGCGACCGAGCTGGTGGCCAACGCCAAGATGCGCCGCGTCAGCGTGTGCGGCGCCGCCGAGACGCTGCTGATCGACCGCGCCGCGCTCGACAGCCACCTCGCGCCGGTGCTGGCGAAGCTGCACGAGCTGGGCTGCGAGGTGCGCGGCGACGCCGAGGTGCGCCAGCGTGACCCCAAGGCGGTCGCGGCGACCGAGAAGGACTGGCGCACCGAGTACCTCGCGCCGGTGATCGCGGTGGCGACGGTCGACGGCGTCGACGGCGCGATCGCCCACATCGCGCGCTACGGCAGCCAGCACACCGAGTCGATCGTGACGAACAACGAGGCGACGGCGCAGCGCTTCATCGGCGAGGTCGACAGCGCCATCGTGATGCACAACGCCAGCACCCAGTTCGCCGACGGCGGCGAGTTCGGGCTGGGCGCCGAGATCGGCATCTCGACCAACCGCATGCACGCCCGCGGCCCGGTCGGCCTGGTCGAGCTCACGACCTACAAGAACATCGTGCGCGGCCAGGGCACGCTGCGGCCGTGACCATGACGACCCCCATGGCCGGCGTGCCGCGCGACACCGACCGGCGAATCGGCCTGCTCGGCGGGTCGTTCAACCCGGCGCACGAGGGCCATCGCCACGTCTCGCTGGAGGCGCTGAAGCGGCTGGGGCTGGACGAGGTGTGGTGGCTGGTGTCGCCGCAGAACCCGCTGAAGAGCGGCGCCGACCTCGAGCCCCTGGCCAGCCGCGTCGCCGGCGCCCGCGCCGTCGCCCGCCACCCGCGGATCCGCGTCGACGCGCCGGAACTGGCGCTCGGCACGCGCTTCACGCTCGACACCGTGCGGGCGCTGCGGCGTGCCTACCCGCGGGCCCGCTTCGTCTGGCTGATGGGCGCCGACATCCTGCCGCAGCTGGTCGACTGGAAGGGCTGGCGCGACCTGTTCGAGGCGATTCCCATCGCCGCCTTCGCCCGCCCGGGCTGGAGCCACCGGGCGCTGGCCTCCCCCGCGCCGCGCACTTTCGCCCGTTATCGGCTGGACGCGGCCAAGGCCCGTGTGCTGGCATCGACCCCGGCGCCGGCCTGGGTGTTCGTGCCCAGCCGGCTCGACACCACCTCGGCCACGGCGATCCGCGCCGCCCGGCCGCGCCGCAAGACCAAAGCAAAAGGAACGACGACCATCGACAAGACCGCCAAGTCTCCCGACCGGAGCAAGGACACCGAGGCGCAGCTGGCGCTGGTGCGCAAGACCCTGGACGACAACAAGGCCGAGGACATCGTCGTCATCGACCTGCAGGGCAAGTCCGCCTTCGCCGACTACATGGTGGTGGCGACCGGCCGCTCGAACCGGCAGGTCGTCGCGCTGGCCGACTACGTCGCCGAGGCGCTGAAGAAGCAGCGCGGCGGCTACATCCCCGTCGAGGGCAAGCAGGGCGGCGACTGGGTCCTGGTCGATGCCGGCGACGTCGTCGTCCACATCTTCCGCCCCGAGACCCGCGCCTTCTACGGCCTCGAGAAGATGTGGGCGATGGAGATCGAGGCATCCGCGCCGAAGGCTTCGAAGCCCAAAGCGACGCGGGCGCGGGGCGCCGCGGCGAAGACCGCCAAGCCGAAGGCGGCACGCCCGAGGGCCAAGAAGGCCTCGTGAAGCTGACCATCGCCGCGATCGGCAAGGCCGGCCGCGGCCCCGAGCGCGACCTCTACGAGCACTATGCCGGCCGCATCCGCTGGCCGCTGGTGCTGCGCGAGCTGGAAGAGAAGAAGAAGCTCGGCCCGGCCGAGATGATGCGGCGCGAGGGCGAGCTCCTGCTCGCCGCCACCCCCGCCGGGGCGACCCTGGTGGCGCTCGACCGGCGCGGTCCGGTGCTGGACAGCCAGGGCTTCGCCGACCGGCTGGGCCGCTGGCGGGACAACGCGGTGGGCGACGTCGCCTTCCTGGTCGGCGGCGCCGAGGGCCACGCCGAGCCGCTCCTGAAGAAAGCCTCACTGGTGATGTCGTTCGGGGCCATGACCTGGCCCCACCTGCTGGCCCGGGCGATGCTGGCCGAGCAGATCTACCGCGCCCAGCAGATGCTGGCCGGGCATCCGTACCACCGGGCCTAGCCCGCGCTCTTTCCTCCCCCTGCGCGAGCAGGGGGAGGTGGCCGCGCAGCGGACGGAGGGGTCATGGGCCCCACCGGCTGCCCATGACCCCTCCGTCGGCGAAGACGCCGACACCTCCCCGCGCTGGCGCGCAGGGAGGAAGAAATGGCAGCAGTCCTCAGGCGCTTAAATTGCCTCTGTTCTGACGAAAAACCGCGGCTAAATTGGACCCCATGCTCCCCCATTTCCTCCGCGGGCTGGTCGCCCTCGCCGCCCTCGCGGTGGCCCTGCCGGCCAGTGCCCAGGGCCCCTCGCCCGCCCCGGCCGACAAGCCGGCGGTCAAGCCGGTGCGCAGCATCCCCTACGTGTCGATCACCGGCGACGACGGCCGGCAGCGGCACTACGAGACCAACGCCATCCCGCTGCTGTTCCACCGCGCCTGCTTCGGCTGGCGGATGTACCTCGGCGGCCCCAACCGCGTGGTCTCGCTGAAGGAGGTGCTGACCACCTCGCAGCCGGCCGAGCAGGTGATCGCCGGCCCGGAGACCGAGGTCAGCCCGGACAAGACGCGCGCCACCACCCGGATGCTCGAGACCGTGCAGGACGGCGTGCTGCAGCGCTCGTGGTGCATCATCCCGGGCGACCCGCCGGGCACCTACACCTACGACATCACGATCGACGGCGAGCCGCGCGGCGAGTTCGTGTTCTGCGCCATCGAGGTGCCGGACCAGAACCCGGCGACCGACCCGCGCGACCTGTCGTGCCCCAACAAGTTCAACTCGGTGCAACGCACCCCCAACCGTCCCCGTTCGGCTTCCTGATGACCGCTCCGCGACCCGCCGTTCTCTGTATCCTCGATGGCTGGGGCCACCGCCCCGATCCCTCGTTCAACGCCATCCTCGATGCGCGCACGCCGAACTACGACCGGCTGGTCGCGACCTGCCCGCAGGGCCTGGTCGACGCGTCGGAGACCTTCGTCGGCCTGCCCAAGGGCCAGATGGGCAACTCCGAGGTCGGCCACATGAACCTCGGCGCCGGCCGCGTCGCCGTGCCCGAGCTGCCGCGCATCGACACCGCGATCGAGGACGGCTCGCTGGCGAAGAGCCCGGTGCTGGCGAAGCTGGTCGACACGCTGAAGGCCGACGGCGGCACCTGCCACCTGCTGGGCCTGGCCTCGCCGGGCGGCGTGCATTCGCACCAGGACCACATCGTCTACCTCGCCAACCACATCGCCGGGGCCGGCGTGCCGGTGGCGATCCATGCCTTCCTCGACGGTCGGGACATGCCGCCGCGCAGCGCGCTCGAGTGCCTGGCCCACATCCTGCCGGGCCTCAAGCCCGGCCTGCCGATCACCGTCGCCACGGTGTCGGGCCGCTTCTACCCGATGGACCGCGACAAGCGCTGGGAGCGCGTGGCGCTGGCCTACGACGCGATCGTCGAGGGCAAGGGCGAGACGGCGGCCACGCCGGTCGAGGCGGTCGAGAAGGGTTACGCCGCCGGGCTGGACGACGAGTTCGTGAAGCCGACCGTCATCGCCGGCTACCGCGGCATGAAGGACGGTGACGGGCTGCTGATGGCCAACTTCCGCGCCGACCGGGCGCGCCAGGTCCTGACCGCCCTGCTCGACCCGCGCTTCGACGGCTTCGACCGGCCGCGCGTGGTCAAGTTCGCCGCCGCCGTCGGCATGGTCGAGTACGCCGCCGCGCTCAGCCCGTTCCTGGCGACCCTGTTCCCGCCCGAGACCATCAGGATGGGCCTGGGCGAGACGGTGTCGCGCGCCGGGCTGCGCCAGCTGCGCATCGCCGAGACCGAGAAGTACGCGCACGTCACGTTCTTCTTCAACGGCGGCGAGGAGCGGGTGTTCGACGGCGAGGAGCGCATCCTGGTGCCCTCCCCCAAGGTCCAGACCTACGACCTCAAGCCCGAGATGAGCGCCCCCGAGGTCACCGACAAGCTGGTCGAGGCGATCGGCTCGGGCCGGTTCGACCTGGTGGTCGTGAACTACGCCAACTCGGACATGGTCGGCCACACCGGCGACCTGCAGGCCGCGATCAAGGCGATCGAGGCGCTGGACGCCTGCCTCGGCCGCCTGATGGAGGCCGTGAAGAAGGCCGGCGGCACGCTGCTGGTCACCGCCGACCACGGCAACGCCGAGCAGATGTTCGACGAGGCCACCGGCCAGAAGCACACCCAGCACACGTTGAACCGGGTGCCGGCGATCCTGTTCAACGGCCCCGCCGGGGTGCAGGCGCTGGGCGACGGCAAGCTGGCCGACATCGCGCCGACCATGCTGGCCCTGATGGGGGTGCCGCAGCCGGCCGAGATGACCGGCCATTCGCTGCTCTCCACCGAGCCCCGCAGCCACGTGCTTTCGGTGCCGAAACCGGCCTCCGCGGCGACCGCCTGACCCTCCTTCGAGGCCCCCTCCAAAGCGTGATCGGGGTCGCCTTGATACTGCCAAACAAGGCCCTGTATTCTCGCCCGACCGCCCGGGAAACCGGGTCGTCCGACCGCCGGGCGATCCCAGATTTGAAGGCTCCAGTATGACCCGTTTGCGCTTCGCTTCAGCCGCCGCGATCATGGCGTTCCTCGCCGTGCCCGTCGCCTACACCGCCTGGTCGCAGGACAAGGCCGACGCCGCCAAGAACGCCGACAAGAGCGAGCTCTACCAGCAGCTCAACCTGTTCGGCGACGTGCTCGAGCGGGTGCGCCGCGACTACGTCGAGCCGGTCGAAGAGAAGACCCTGATCGAGAACGCGATCAACGGCATGCTGAGCGCGCTCGACCCGCACTCGAGCTACATGAACGCCAAGACCTACAAGGACATGCAGGTCCAGACCAAGGGCGAGTTCGGCGGGCTCGGCATCGAGGTCACGATGGACAACGGCGTGGTCAAGGTGGTGTCGCCGATCGACGACACGCCGGCGGCCAAGGCCGGCCTGCAGGCGGGCGACCTGATCTTCGCGCTGGACGGCGAGCCGGTGCAGGGCCTGACCCTGCAGGAGGCGGTCGAGAAGATGCGCGGCAAGGTCGGCACGCCGATCAAGATCTCGGTGCGCCGAGCCGGCAAGGACCCGTTCGACGTGTCGCTGACCCGCGAGATCATCAAGGTCAAGTCGGTGCGCTACCGGCTCGAGGCCGGCGACATCGGCTACGTCCGCGTCACCTCGTTCACCGAGCAGACGACGCCGGGCGTGCTCGACGCCATCGAGAAGCTGAAGAAGGAAGCCGGCGGCAAGCTCAAGGGCTTCATCCTCGACCTGCGCAACAACCCGGGCGGCCTGCTCGACCAGGCGATCGCGCTCTCCGACGCCTTCCTCGACAAGGGCGAGATCGTCTCGGTCAAGGCGCGCAAGAACGAGGACGTGCAGCGCTGGAACGCCAAGGCGGGCGACGTCGCGAACGGCCTGCCGATCGTCGTGCTGATGAACGGCGGCTCGGCCTCGGCCTCGGAAATCGTGGCCGGCGCGCTGCAGGACCACAAGCGGGCGATCGTGCTGGGCACCCGCTCGTTCGGCAAGGGCTCGGTCCAGACCATCATGCAGGTCGCCGGCGGCGGCGCGCTGCGCCTCACCACGGCGCTGTACTTCACGCCGTCGGGCCGCTCGATCCAGAAGGAAGGCATCAAGCCCGACATCGAGGTCGAGCAGGCCAAGATCGAGAACCTCCAGAGCAAGGGCGGCTTCCGCGAGGAGAACCTGCGGCGGTCGATCACCAACCCGAACGCCAAGGGCGAGGACAAGAAGGACGAGGCCAAGCCCGACGCGGCCAAGCCGGAAGCCGCCAAGCCCGGCGACAAGAAGGACGACAAGCCGCAGGCCGGCGCCGCCCCCGCCCCGTCGGGTGACCCGGACGAGCCGCCGAAGGAAGCGGTGTCGGACTACCAGCTGCTGCGCGCGGTCGACCTGATCAAGGGCATCTCGCTCTACAGCAACCGCGCGAACTAGGCGTGGTCCCGACCGGCTACCGGCCCAATGTCGGGCTGGTCCTGATCGCGCCGGACAAGCGCATCTTCGTCGGTCGCCGCATCGGCGGCACCGACGAGAACTGGCAGATGCCGCAGGGCGGCGTCGACAAGGGCGAGACGCCGCTCGAGGCGGCCTGCCGCGAACTGTGGGAGGAGGTCGGCACCAGCCGGGCCCTCCTGCTGCGCCAGACCGCCGGCTGGCTGACCTACGACGTCCCCGAGGCGCTGCGCCCGAAATACTGGAAGGGCCGCTGGACCGGCCAGGCCCAGCGCTGGTTCGCGCTGGCCTTCACCGGCCAGGACAGCGACATCGACCTCGCCGCCCACGACCGCGAGTTCGACGCCTGGGAGTGGCTGACCGCGGCCGAACTGCTCGACCGCATCGTGCCGTTCAAGAAGCCTATCTACGAGAAGGTACTGCGCGAGTTTCGCGACCTCGTCGCGTAGCCTCAAAGGTCCCTCGCTGCGCTCGGGATGACACGGCAACGCGTGTCGTCCCAACGCCCTCATCCCTGTCATCCCGAGCGCAGCGAGGGACCTTTGTGGGGCCGTCACGCCCCCTGCGCCGCCAGCTTGCCGGCGCGCCACTTCAGGAAGCGCAGGCCGATCGCGGTCATCCAGCCGTTGAGGCGGCCGGTCGAGTTCAGGCCGATCGCCTTCAGCATCATCGCCATGGCGCGCTGGACGTGGAAGCGGCGGTACAGCGGGTAGGCCCGCCGCGCGTAGGCTTCCATGTTGCTCTTGCGGTCGTAGACCGCGCCCGGCGCGGCGTTGGCCGCGAAGTAGGCGTAGGCCAGCTCGTCGTCCTCGCTCTCGGCGAGGCGGCCCCAGCCGATGCGCAGGCGGCCCCACTTGCTCAGCCGGTCGCGCTCGAGGCAGCGGTGCAGGTGGTCGTAGAACAGCTTGTAGTGGCGGAACTCGTCGGCCGCGATGTTGGTGCAGATCTGGCGCAGCACCGGCTCGACCGTCGCGTCCTTGAGGGCGCTGTAATACGAGCTGGTGCCGGTCTCGACGATGCAGCGCGCCATCATCTCGCCGGCCTGGCTGCCGCGCACCGAGGACGTGGCATCGAGCGGCAGCTTGTAGCCGTCGCGGAAGCGCGCGAACGCCGCCTCGAAATCCCACGATGGATCGGCGAGCTGCGCCCAGCGACCGAGCGCCAGGCCATGCTGGACCTCTTCGTTCGCCCACGCGTCGACGACGTCGCGGAACGACGCATCGTCGGCGAAGACGCGGTTCAGGTAGACGCGGTAGTCGCCGCCGTTGCGCTCGACCAGGGCGGCCGCCTTGATGTTGCGCACGATCTCGGGATCGACCTTCGAGGCGTCGAAGCGATCCCAGGCGATCGACTCGAGTGTCCAGTGGCCCATGGGGGACCCCCTCGGCAGTTGTCGGCCAAAACAATAAAGCGAGCCGGAGGCTCGCTTTCAATAGGCGCCCGCGCCGCAGGACGGCGACGGGCCGGGTCCAGCCGCGTCAGCGGCTGGCGTAGAAGGCCTGGGCGCGGCGCAGGTCGCGGGCGACCACCAGGCTCTTCTCGGCGGCGGCCTTCTCGGCCTCCGTCGAGGCGTCGGCGATGTCGCGCTCGGCATTGCGCTCGCGCTGGGCGAGGTCGTCGGCGGTGACCTGCTCGAGCGGCAGGGCCTCGTCGGCCAGCACCGTGCAGCCGGCCGGCGTCACCTCGGCGAAGCCGCCGACCACGATGAAGCGCTTCTCGACCTTGCTGCCCTGGTAGACCTCGAGCACGCCCGGGCGGACGGTCGAGATCAGCGGGGCGTGGCCCGGCAGGACGCCGAAGTCGCCTTCGCTGCCCGGGACGACGACCATGTCGGCCTCGGTCGCGAGGATCTCGCGCTCGGGCATGACCAGACGGAAGGTGACCTTGGCCATGTGACTTAGGCCGCCTCGGCCGCGAGCTTCTTGGCCTTGGCGACGGCTTCCTCGATCGTGCCGACCATGTAGAACGACGCCTCCGGCAGGTCGTCGTAGTCGCCGGCGACGATGCCCTTGAAGCCCTTGATCGTGTCCTCGAGCTTCACGAACACGCCCGGCGTGCCGGTGAAGACCTCGGCGACGTGGAAGGGCTGGCTCAGGAAGCGCTGGATCTTGCGGGCGCGGGCGACGACCAGCTTGTCCTCTTCCGACAGCTCGTCCATGCCCAGGATGGCGATGATGTCCTGCAGCGACTTGTACTGCTGCAGCACGCGCTGCACGTCGCGGGCGACCTTGTAGTGCTCGTCGCCGACGACGCGCGGGTCGAGCATGCGCGAGGTCGAGTCGAGCGGGTCGACGGCCGGGAAGATCGCCTGCTCGGCGATCGAGCGGCTCAGCACGGTCGTGGCGTCGAGGTGGGCGAACGAGGTCGCCGGCGCCGGGTCGGTCAAGTCGTCGGCGGGCACGTAGATGGCCTGCACCGAGGTGATCGAGCCCTTCTTGGTCGAGGTGATGCGCTCCTGCAGCGCGCCCATGTCGGTCGACAGGGTCGGCTGGTAACCCACCGCCGACGGGATGCGGCCGAGCAGCGCCGACACTTCCGAGCCGGCCTGGGTGAAGCGGAAGATGTTGTCGACGAAGAACAGCACGTCCTGGCCCTCGGCGTCGCGGAAGTACTCGGCGACGGTCAGGCCCGACAGCGCGACGCGGGCGCGGGCGCCCGGCGGCTCGTTCATCTGGCCGTACACCAGGGCCACCTTCGAGCCCGGGCCGTCCAGCTTGATGACGCCGCCCTCGATCATCTCGTGGTAGAGGTCGTTGCCCTCGCGG
>JAIUOX010000100.1 GCA_020160955.1 Pseudomonadota bacterium | reverse complement strand
TCTCGGCCTGCGGCATCAGCCGGCGCTGCCTCGACGATCCCGACATCCGCCTGCCGGCCGGCGCGCTGCGCAAGCTGCTGGAGCGGTCGGCGGAACTCTCGGGCGCCGAGGATTTCGGCCTGCGCCTCGCCGAGACCCGCACGCTGTCGGTGCTCGGGCCGGTCGGCCTGCTGGTGCAGCAGGAGCCGACGGTGCGCCACGCGCTGCGCTCGCTGATCCGCTACATCCGCCTGCACAACGAGGCGCTCGACCTGCGGCTGGAGGAACGGGACGGCGCCGCCGTGGTCAGCGCCGAGATCAAGGTCGACCGGCCGGTGCCGGTCCGGCAGGGCGTCGACCTGGCGGTGGGCGTGCTCTACCGCGTGCTGCACTCGCTGCTCGGGCCGTCGTGGCGACCGCTGGTCTGCTTCGCCCACGCCGCGCCGGCCCGCCGCGAGACCCATCGCCGCTTCTTCGGCGGGCGGCTGTCGTTCGACCAGGAGTTCAACGGCATCGTCTGCGAGTCGCGCGACCTCGACCGCGCCATTCCCGCCTCCGACCCGATGCTGGCGCGGTACGCGCGGCAGCACCTCGAGTCGCTGCTCGGCCGCCCGCATGCCAGCACCGCCGACAAGGTCCGCGAACTGGTGCGCCTGCAGCTGGGCAGCGGGCGCTGCACCGTCGACCATGTCGCGAGACAGCTGGCGGTCGACCGCCGCACGCTGCACCGCCGGCTTGCCGCGGAGGACCTGACCTACTCGCAGATCGTCGACGCCGTGCGCGTCGAGATCGTGACGCGCAGCCTGCCCAGCCGCGAACGACGCCTGTCGACCTTGGCCGACATGCTGGGCTTTTCCTCGCTCAGCGCCTTCTCACGGTGGTTCCGCACTCGCTTCCGCACGACGCCAAGCACCTGGCGAGGGGTGGCGACAATCCAGAGCCACTGACAGCAACGTTATTGCGCATATAGTGCGATTAACTAGGATGAACCCGCTCGATCCGGGCGGATGCCGACACGTCGCGTGTCGTTGGGAGGTCTCTTGGAACTTCGGACCCTACTGTCGGCCGGCGCACGCCTCGCTGCCGCGTTCGCGTTTGGCCTGGGCATCCTGCTCGCGGCCCCCGATGGCCACGCCCAGTCGGACAAGCTGAAAGCGGCCTTCGAGAAGGATCTCAAGGAGTCCGGCCTCAGCTTTCAGAAGACCCCCGACGACAAGCTGTTGATCTACGTGACCTCGATGGTGCGCAAAGAGGGCAAGGTCGATGTCCAGGTGATCCTGGCCGACAGCAACACCGTGGTGTTCCAGACCCGCATCGCCGGCAAGGGCGCGCTCAAGGTCTAGCCCGACCTCATCGAAGCCCTGCTGATGGAGAACGTGAACGCCGACTTCGTGAAAGTGGGCTTTACCCCGAGCGAAGACCTGATCGTACGCTACGATGTTCGCCTGACTGCCATCGACGGCGACGAGGTGAAGTTCATGGTCGACACGGTCGCCGATTTCTCCATCGGCCTTGTTGGACGCCTGAGGGCTTCGAATTTCGTGAAGTAGGAGGATTCCCGCACCGGGTCCTTGGACCAGGGCGGGCACCCATGCGCGGACCCGGAGAAGCACCATGGTCACCGTTCCATTCAAGCACAGCAACAGCATCGTGATCGCCGCGCCGGCGGAGAAGATCTTCGACTACGTCACCAACCCGAAGTCGTGGCCGGAGTGGCTGCCGTCGTCGCACGAGATCGATTGCGAGAACCGGCCGATGGGCTTCGGCGACACCTTCCACGAGCACTGGAGCACGCGCAGCGGCCGCGTCGACCTCGACTGGGTGGTGATCGCCGCCGAGCGGCCGTCGCTGTGGATCGGGCTGACCAACACCAGCTTCATCGGCCCGGTCGTCGTGCACTACAGCCTCGAGCCGGTCGAGGGCGGTACGCGCTTCACGCGCATCGTGCGCAACCCGCAGCGGCCGCGCGCCGCCACCGAGGACCAGGTCCGGCGGATCGACGAGGAGGCGACGCTCGGCCTCGCCAACATCAAGAAGAACGTCGAGGGTCGCTGAACCTCACCAGGCCAGCGGGTACTTGGGCTGGAGCGCGCTGTTGAACAGGCCCCAGGCACTTTCGAAGGGACCCGGCACGGGCGGCTTGTTCGCCTCGTCGTACATCTCGAACAGGTAGGAGGTGACCGCCCGGCCGGGGCGGCGCGGTGTGCCGCGGCGGCTGCGGCTGTGCTCGATCAGGCCCTGGTTGAACAGGCGGGCATTGGCGACCGTCGCCGCCGCCGCACCCTCGGTCGGCCAGCCGGTCTCGCCGACCACGATCTCGAGGTCGGGAAAGCCGACGCGGCCGAGCGCCACCGCCAGCGCATCGTGCATGGCGTCGAGCAGGTTGCCGTAGCGGTAGGCGCCGTCCACCACCGCGCGCTCCGGCGGCGCCGTGAACAGGCAGTAGTCGAGCGGGATGTCGGCCGGTGCCGACAGGTAGGCGAGGAACGGGTACAGCGTCACCAGGAACGGCGCCTCGGTCGCCTGGGCGACCGCGCAGGTCGCGCGGACCAGGTCCTGCCGCGCCGGGACGAGCGCGCCGGCCGACGGGGGATAGGACGCGGCCACGATGCCGTAGCTGTGCGCGCAGGTGACGCCGATCTTCAGTCCCGCCTGCCGCAGCGCCACCTGCACGGCCTGCATCGCCGGTACGAGGCGGGCGTCGTGCGCGCCGCCGTACATCGGGTCGAGCGGCTCATTTCCGACCGACAGGAAGTCGATGGCGCCAGCCGAGGGCGCGATCGCGTCCACGAGATCACTCGTGTCACCGAGGGCCAGCCGCTCCAGCTGGTCGTTGGGGACCCCGACCACCAGCCTCAGGCCGGCCGCGGCAGCCGCACGAATGAAGGCCAGGTCGTCGCCGCGATACGAAAAGGTCTTGGCCCGCTGCACCGGCAGCGCCGCGATCTGGCGCGCCGCAACATCCGGCGGCACCGGCGGCGCCATGAACAGGCTGCCGAAGTTGACGCCGAGAGTGGCTGCGGCGTTGCTCAAGTGATCAGACCGGCCGGTCGCCCTTCACCGTGACGCGGTGACCGCTGCGGGTGTGGGGCCAGTAGTCCCACAGGGCGCGGTGCTGGGCGCAGCGGTTGTCCCAGAACGCCACCGAGTTGTCGCGCCAGCGGAAGCGGCACTGGAACAGCGGGTTCTCCATGTGCTGGTAAAGGTAGCGCAGCACCGCGTCGCCCTCGTCGCGCGGCACGCCGACCAGCGCGCTGGTGAAGCCCTGGTTGACGTACAGGCACTTGCGGCCGGTCACCGGGTGGGTGCGCACGACGGGGTGCTCGGCGCGCGGGTAGACCGGCCGGTCGGCGACGCCATGGTTCTTGTAGAGGCCGCGGTAGACATGCTCGCCGTCGTGGATCGCGGTCATGCCCTCGAGGTACCTCTTCATGCGGTCCGACAGCGCCTCGTAGGCGGCGTACATGTTGGCGAACAGCGTGTCGCCGCCGCGCGGCGGGCACTTCCCGATGTGCAGGATGCTGCCCATCGGAGGCTCCTCCTCGCAGCTCACGTCGGAATGCCAGCCCTCGCCGTTGGCACGCGGGCTGTCCTTGTCGGCGTGGATGATCATCAGTTCCGGCAGGCCCGGCTCGTGCGGCGCGGCCGGGTGGACGTGCAGGTCGCCGAACAGCCGGCCGAACGCCAGGTGCTGCTGCGGCGTCAGCGCCTGGTCGCGAAAGAAGATCACCAGGTTCTCGGCCAGCGCGCGGTGGATCTCGTCCTGCTGGCGGTTCGACAGCGGCCGCGTGAGATCGACGCCGGCGATCTCGGCGCCGATGATCGGCGTCACCTTGTCGACGGTGATCGTCTCGTAGGGGGCGCCCTCCTCGACCGTGTGGCGGTAGCGGGGGCCGCCGTTGCCGCGCAGCGAACCTTGCATGGATTCCTCCTGGTCCCCGAGCGTCGCGCCGAATCCGGGCGCCCGTCAACGCGCCGGTTTCGCGGGTCAGCCGCCGAGCTGGACCGGTTCGTAGCCGACGGGGGCGTCGTCTGCCGCCGCCGGGCCCGCGCCCACGACATCGGCCGGCCGGCCCGAGGCCGCGCGGCCATCGAAGGCGAGGCCCTCGAACGCGCCGCTCCTGCGCCAGCCGTCGATGTAGGTGAAGTAGGCCGAGGCGCCGGCCGGGTAGCCGACCGCGAGGCGGCCGGCCAGCCCGGTGTCCTGGCCCTCGTTGTTGTAATAGCCGGGCGTGCAGTCGGCGCCGCCGGTCATCCGGCCGGCCGCGGTCAGCATCAGCTCGACCCAGGCGTCCTCGGCCTCCCGCGTCACCTCGACCTCGCGCGCCCCGCGATCGAGCGCCGCCCGGACGATCACCGCGATGGTCCGGCCGGCCTCGACGAGGTTGTGCGGCACGTTGGAGATCAGGTTGGCGCCCTGCGTCGGTTGCACGATGAAGGCGTTGGGAAAGCCGTGCACGTGCATGCCGTGCTTGGTGCGCATGCCGCCCTTCCAGTGATCGGACAGGCGATGGCCGTCGCGGCCGACCAGGTCGAAGCCGGAGCGCCGGCGGTACTCGGTGCCGACCTCGAAGCCCGAGGCATAGATGAGGCAGTCGAGCGGGACCTCGACACCGGCCACGACCGCACCGTTCGGCGTGATCCGCTCGACGCCCTTGCCGTCGGTGTCGACGAGGTGGACGTTGGGCTGGTTGAAGGCCTGCAGGTAGGTATCGTGGAAGCACGGCCGCTTGCACAGCTGGCGGTACCACGCCTTCAGCTTCCGCGCGGTCTCGCCGTCGCCGACGATGCTGTCCACGCGGCTGCGGATCTCCTCCATCTTCTCGTGGTCGGCTTCCTCGAACGCGGCCAGCATCGCCTCGCGCGTGCGCTCGCCCTTGGGGATCGTGAGGATGCGCTCGCGGATGCGGCGGGCGAGGTCCGTCCAGCCGTCCTGCACGAGGTCCTCGGTGGCGTTGCCGCCGGCCTGGTTGGCGGTGAAGTTCTCCAGCCAGCGCTGCTGCCAGCCCGGCGTGGCGATGGACGCGAACCACTGCGGATCGATCGGCGCGTTGGCGCGCACGTCGACCGACGACGGCGTGCGCTGGAAGACGTAGAGTTCCTTCGCGGTCTTCGCGAGGTGCGGCACGCACTGCACCGCCGTGGCGCCGGTGCCGATGATGCCGACCCGCTTGTCGGCCAGCTTCGTCATCGGCGCGCCCAGCGGGTCGCCGCCGGTATAGGCATAGTCCCAGCGGCTGGTGTGGAAGGCATGGCCGGCGAAGCTGTCGATGCCCGGGATGCCCGGCAGCTTCGGCACGTGCAGCGGGCCGGTGCCGAGGCCGATGAACTGCGCCGTGAAGGCATCGCCGCGGTTGGTCCGGATGTTCCAGCGCCTGTTGGCGGCATCCCACGACAGGTCCTCGACCTGGGTGTGGAACAGCGCGTTGTCGTACAGGCCGTAGTGGCGGCCGATGCGCTGGCAATGCGCCAGGATCTCCGGGGCGTGCGCGTACTTCTCGGTCGGCCGGTGCCCGGTCTCCTCGAGCAGCGGCATGTAGACCATCGAGGCGGTGTCGCACTGCGCGCCGGGATAGCGGTTCCAGTACCAGGTGCCGCCGAAGTCGCCGGCCTTCTCGATGATGCGCACGTCGCGCACGCCGGCCTCGACCAGGCGTGCCCCCGTCACCAGCCCGGCGAAGCCGCCGCCGATGAAGGCGAAGGTCACGTGGTCGGTCTTCGGCGCCCGCGGCACCACCGGCAGGTAGGGATCGTCGAGGTAGCGGGCGAACCGCCCCGACATCTGCAGGTACTGCGCGTTGCCGTCGGCGCGCAGGCGCTTGTCGCGCTCCTCGGCATACTTGCGGCGCAGCGCCTCGCGATCGATCGGGCGCTTGTGGCCGGGGACGGTGTCGCTGGAAGTCATGTGATCGGGCCTCTCGGGAGGGCTATCCTGTGGCCGACGATACAGCCATCCGCGCCGCCCGCCCGCAACGGCCAATGCGACGCGCCCCCGATGGCAACCCCGACTGGAGCCCGCATGTCGCCCAACCCGCTCGACCGCTTCCGCCTCGACAACCGCACCGCGCTGGTCACCGGCGCGCGGCGCGAGATCGGCCGGGCCATCGCGCTGGCACTGGCTGGAGTCGGCGCGCGATTGGCGATCCACCATGCCGGCACCGCGGAAGAGGCGCGCGATGCCGACGCCGTGGTGCGCGAGATCGGGCAGTCCGGCGGGACCGCCCGCGCCTTCGCCGCGGACTTTGCCGAGGACGACGCGGGACGGCGCCTGGCCGATGCCGTGAGCGCCTGGGCACCGGTCGACATCCTGGTGCTCAACGCCTCGATCGAGATCCACGAGGCCTGGGACTCCATCCCGCGCGGTCACTTCGACCGCCAGGTCGCGGTCAACCTGCGCAGCCCGCTCGAGTTGATGCAGGCGCTGGTGCCGGCGATGACGGAACGCGGCTGGGGGCGGGTCGTCACCATCGGCAGCGTGCAGCAGGAACGGCCCCACCCGCAGATGCTGGTCTATGCCGGCGCCAAGGCAGCGCAGCTCAACTGGGCCTGGAACCTCGCCCGGCAACTGGGCGGGCGCGGCGTCACGGTCAACAACCTCGCGCCCGGCGCCATCCTGACCGCGCGCAACAAGACGCAGATGGCGAGCGAGGGCGCGGCGCTGGTGCAGCGCATCCCGGCCGGCCGGCTGGGCACGCCCGACGACCTGGTCGGCGCCGCCCTGCTGCTGTGCTCGGACGCGGGCGCCTACATCAACGGCGCCAACCTGTTCGTCGACGGCGGCCGGGTCGTCGCCTAGCGGCGCCGGGCCTTCGCAGTCTCGAGGGCCCGCCATACGCGCTGCGGCGTCGTCGGCATCTCGACGTCGGTCACGCCGTACTCCGACAGCGCGTCGACGATGGCGTTGACCAGCAGGCCCAGCGCCGGGGTCGTGCCGCCCTCGCCGCCCGGCCGGATGCCGAGCGCGTGCGAGCTGGCCGGCACCTCCATGATCTCGGTGACGAACGAGGGCAGCATGTCGGCGCGCGGCAGCGCGTAGTCCTGGAAAGAGGCGCTGAGCAGCTGGGCGCTGGCGGGGTCGTAGCGCACCTCCTCGCACAGCGCCTGGCCGATCCCCTGCGTCGCCGAGCCGTGCGCCTGGCCATGCAGCACCAGCGGGTTGACCGCCAGCCCGACGTCGTCGACGCCGGTCCACGCGACGATCGCGACGCGACCGGTCTCGGGATCGACCTCGACCTCGCAGGCATGGGCGCCGTAGGGAAAGCCGCCGACCTGGTTGAAGACCTCGCCGGCCGCGTCGCAGTCCGGTCCCTCGGCCCGGGGCACCGCCTTGCGCATCGCCCGGACCACCGTCGCGAGATCGACCGACGCGTCGCCGGCGCTGAAGGCGCCGCCGGCGTAGCGCACCGCGTCGGGCTCGGCCTGCAGCAACGACGCGGCGACGGGGGTCGCGGCAGCCAGCAGGTCGTCGACGGCCTGGCGCAGCGCGAGGCTCACCAGCCGCATCGAGCGGCCGGAGTGCGAGCCGCCGCCCACCGACACGCGGTCGCTGTCGTTGGCGACGAAGCGGATCCGTTCGAACGGCACCTGCAGCCAGTCGGACGCCAACTGGCAGAAGGTCGTCTCGTGTCCCTGGCCGCTGCTCATCGTGCCGACCACCAGCTCGATGACGTCGTCGTCGCAGACCTTGAGCTCGGCGCGTTCGCGGGGAAATCCGCTGGTCACCTCGATGTAGTTGGCGACGGCGATGCCGCGGCACAGGCCCCTGGCCTTCGCGGCAGCGCGCCGCGCGGCAAACCCCGCCCAGTCGGCGGCGCGGACCGCGCGGTCCATCGCCTGCGCGTAGTCGCCGCTGTCGTAGGTCACGCCGACCCCGTTGGTGTAGGGCAGCGCGTCGGGCGCGATCAGGTTGCGGCGGCGCAGCTCGACGCGATCCATGCCCAGCTGCCGCGCGGCGAGCTCGATCAGGCGCTCGATCACGAACACCGCCTCGGGTCGGCCGGCGCTGCGGTACACCGCGGTCGGCGCGGTGTGCGTCAGCACGGCATGGCCCTCGAAATGCACGGCCGGGATCGCGTAGACGCTCTGCATCATCGAGAGCCCCTTGCGCAGCGGCCAGAAGTAGACCGTCTGCGCGCCGAGGTTCTGGGTGTTGACGCCACGCAGGCCGAGGAACCGGCCGGAGGCGTCGAGCGCCAGTTCGGCGCGCGAGGCAAGGTCGCGCGCCTGGTAGTCGCTCATGAAGCATTCCAGCCGCGACGCCGTCCAGCGCACCGGGCGACCGAGGCGACGCGCCGCCCACGGCAGCAAGGCGTATTCCGGGTAGAAGGCGTTGCGCGTGCCGAAGTTGCCGCCCATGTCGCCGAACACGCAGCGACACTGCTCCAGCGGGACGCCGAGGATCGATGCCAGCCGTTCACGGGTGCGGATCACGCCCGCCCCCGTCGTGGTGCGCAGCGTGTAGCGTCCGCTGGCCGCATCGTGCTCGCCCAGCACCGAGCGCGGCTCCATCGGCGTGCCGTTGACGCGATGCACCCAGCCCTCGAAGGAAACGACGTGCGCCGCGGCGGCAAAGGCGCGGTCGGTGGCCGCGCGGTCGCCGACCTCGCAGGTCAGCGCCAGGTTGCCGGCGCAGCCGTCCCAGACCGTCGGCGCACCGGGCTTCAACGCGTCGCGGGCATCGACCACCGCGTTGCGCACCACGTAGTCGACCATGACCTGCTCGGCGGCTTCCTCCGCGCGCGCGGCGGTGTCGGCGATCACCATCGCCACCGGTTCGCCGACGAAGCGCACGATGTCGGGGCTGAGCGGCAGGTGGCGGCTGACGAACACGGTGAAGCCCTCGGGCAGGCGCAGCCTGGCGTCGGGCGGCGAGGCGTAGTCGGTGTTGTGCGGGATCGGGCCCAGCCCATCGGCCGCCGCGTCGGCGCCGGTCAGCACGGCCTTCACGCCGGGCATCGCCCGCGCCGCGCCGACATCGATCCCGCGGATCGCGGCATGGGCATGCGGCGACCGCACGAAGGCGGCGAACAGGGCGTCCGGACGATCGAAGTCCGCGGCGTAGGCGCCGCGGCCGGTGAGCAGACGCCGGTCCTCCGACCGCGGCAGCGGCGCGCCGATCCCGGTCGCGCTCACTGGGCGGTGATCCCGAGGTCCTTGATCAGGGCACCGGTCTTGTCGGTCTCCTTGCGGATCAGGGTCCGCAGTTCGTCCGGCCCGTTGGCCACGACCACACCGCCCCGCTCGGCCAGCGCCGCCACGAAGTCGGGCTCGCGGCCGATCTTCGCCAGCGCCTGGGAGAGCTTCGCCGCGACATCGGCCGGCAGGCCGGCAGGCCCGAGCACCGCCCACCAGGTCAGCTCGACGAACCCCGGCACGGTCGCGGCCACGGTGGGCACGTCGGGCAGCACGGGTGACCGCTCGGCGCCGGTGACCGCCAGGGCGCGCAGCTTGCCCGCCTTCACCAGCGGGAAGGCGCTCGGCAGGTTGTCGAACATCATCTCGACCTGGCCCGCCACGAGGTCCTGCAGCGCCGGCGCCGATCCCTTGTAGGTAATGTTGACGATGTCGATGCCGGTCGCCCGCTTGAACATCTCCGCCTGCAGGTGCGTGCTCGAGCCCATGCCGACGCTGGCATAGTTCACCGACCCCGGCTTGCGCCGGGCGATGTCGATCAGGTCCTGCACGGATTTCGCCGGGAAGCCGGGCGTGACCATCAGCACGTTCGGGAATTCGAGCATGCGCGACAGCGGCGTGAAGTCCTTGATCGGGTCGTAGCCCAGGCTCTTCATGATCCACGGGTTGGTGGTCAGCGTGCTGGCCGGCATGCAGAGCAGCGTGTGGCCGTCGGGCTTCGCGCCGGCCACCACGGCGGCGCCGATCGCGCCGTTGGCCCCCGGCTTGTTCTCGACCAGCGTCGAGACGCCCAGCGTCTCCGACAGCTTCTTCGCAATCAGCCGGGCGAGGAAGTCGCCGATCCCACCGGGGGGATAGGGCATCACGATGGTGATCGGAGCGCCGGCCTGGGCGAAGCCGCGCGACGTCCAGGCCATCGCGCCAAAACCGCCAAGGCCGCCCAGCAAGCCGCGTCGAAGCATGTACCCTCCCGGCCGGGTCGATCGCCCGGTTCCGGAAGGAGGGTGGCAGCGCCCCGGCCCGCGTGGCAAGGAGCGACCGCCGCCGGCGTCCGCTCTACGGACCCGAGATCGCCGCGGCGTACTCGCCGCGTTCGTGGATGATGTTGGCGCGGCCGACCAGCAGGTCGTCGACCCGGCCGATCCGCTCGAGGTCCTTGCCCTTGTAGGGCAGCGCGTGCAGCACGTAGCGCATGGCGTTGATGCGCGCCCGCTTCTTGTCGTCGGACTTGATCACCGTCCACGGCGAGTCGGCCGTGTCGGTCGCGAAGAACATGCCTTCCTTGGCGCGGGTGTAATCGTCCCACTTGTCGAGGCTGGCGAGGTCGACCGGCGACAGCTTCCACTGCTTAAGCGGGTGGATCTTGCGCTCCTTGAAGCGGCGACGCTGCTCGGCGCGGCTGACCGAGAACCAGAACTTGATGAGGTGGACGCCGCTGCGCACGAGGTTGCGCTCGAACCCGGGGACCTGCAGCAGGAACTCCTGGTACTCGGCGTCGCTGCAGAAGCCCATCACCCGCTCGACGCCGGCACGGTTGTACCAGCTGCGATCGAACAGCACGATCTCGCCGGTCGACGGCAGGTGGCTGATGTAACGCTGGAAGTACCACTGGCCGCGCTCGACGTCGCTCGGCTTCTCGAGCGCCACGACGCGCGCGCCGCGCGGGTTGAGATGCTCCATGAAGCGCTTGATGGCCCCGCCCTTGCCGGCCGCGTCGCGGCCCTCGAACAGGATCACGACCTTCTGCCGCGCGTCCTTCACCCAGCCCTGCAGCTTCAGGAGCTCGGTCTGGAGCAGGAACTTCTGCTGCTCGTAGTCCCGGCGCAGCATCTTGTACTTGTAGGGATAGCCGCCGGTCCGCCAGTCGTCGGCCAGCTCGTCGCTCGGCTTGGCCGGCTGGCCCGGCGGCTTGGGCAGGCCGAACGACTTCTGCAGTCGCGCGGCGTCGTCGGGCGCGGCGCCGGCGATGATCGCGTCGACACCTTCCCGGGACTCGGGCTTGACCAGGATGTCGGCCAGCGCGGCGATCTCCGCCTGCTGCACGGCCTCGACCCGCTCCGAGGCCAGCGTCTTCTCCAGGCGCTGGGTCGCCGTCGACGGGTCCTGAACGTCCGGTGCCGGCCCCTTGCCTTCCGTCATGCTGTCCACTCTTCCGTCACGACGCCGGGCCCGATTGCCCGCGACGACCGCAGACTAGGACCTCGGCCTCGCGGCCGGCTTGATGCAGGTCAAGGAGGCTCAGCGGACCAGGAACGCGGTCAGCTTCTTGCCCCGCTTCAGCTCCGCCTTCAGCCAGCGCGGCTGGTTGCCGCGACCCGCCCAGGTCTGCGTCCGGTCGGCCGGGTTGCGGTACTTGGGCTTGAGCTTGCGGCCCTTGAGGGGATGGGCCTCGCCCGCCGCCACGGACGCGCCCGCGCGGCGGCCCGCGCGCAGCGCCTCGATCATGCGGACCAGGTCGCGACGTGCCTTCTCTTCCCGCCGGCGGATCACCTGCTCGACCTTTGTCTTCAAGGCCAACAGTTCGCGGCTGGTCATCTGCTTCAAGGCTTTCATGTCGCTCACCGGTTGGCGGGCGTCACGAGGCCGACCCGCAGATGGAGTGACTCCGGGTTCGCGCCCGGGTCGCGCATGGCAGTGCGTTAAACGTCGCCCGGGGTCAAGCGCTTTGGCCGTGACCTTTAATTTTTGTGAGATGGTTTTTTCGCAAAAAGCGCACCCTAAGGGGCTTCGGCGACAATTTCTTCAGCAAGGCTGTTGTCGACCGCGATCTCGAACGGCGTACCGGGATCCACGTATCGTGCAGAGACCATGCTGTCACGCAGCCGGTCGTAGCCGGCGCGGGACAGCACCGGGACGGTGTTCCAGATGCCCTGCGCCTTGTAGCGGCGGTAGGCGCGCTCGAGGATCGTCTCCGGCAGGTCGGGAAAGTAGCGCGCGACGGTGCGCGCGATGGTGGCCGCATCGACGCCGGCGATCCAGCGCTGGGTCTTGGCGATCGCCCGCACCATGGCGCGCAGTTCGTCGCGACGGGCCGTCATGAGGTCGCGGCGGGTGTAGAAGCTGGTGTACGAGGTCGGCCCGCGGCGCGCCGCCTCGTACCAGACGTGTCCCGCGCCCTCGGCCTCGAGCAGGCTGGGGAACGGTTCGAACGCCTGGATGACATCGACCGTCCCGACCTTCAGCGCCGCGGCGTTCTCGGCCATCGTGCGGTCGGCGATCCGGCGCAGGGACGCGGGATCGATGCCCGCCTCGCGCAGGTCGTGCTGCAGGCAGAGCCACGGCGTCGGCACCTCGCTGACCGAGGCCAGGGTCAGGTCGCGCAGGTCGGCGAGAGCGAAGCCGGGACGCGGTTCGCGGCCGATCAGCATGAAGGGATCGCGCGTCACGACCTCGGCGAAGCTCACGATATCGCAACCGGGAATCTGCGCGTAGGTCTCCATCACGCGCATCGGGCCACCCCAGCAGACATCGACTACGCCGTCGACCAGCCGGCGCGCCGCCTCCTGCGGACGCGGCGAACTCACGAACTCGATCTCCACGCCCTCTTCGGCGAAGGCGTTGCGCGCCATGGTGGCGTAGAACGGTGCGTAGAACACCCCGCGCAAGGTTTCCTGGAGCTTGATGGCCATCGCGTATCTGCCGGCGGCTAGAACGCCAGCCCTCTCGTGAATCTGCGGAAATCGCCGATCGTCTCGACCGCGCCGAGACCCTCGAGCAACGCCGCGGTGGTCGCCGCGCCCCAGATCGGCTCGCCGAGCTCGCGGAACTTGGCCCCCAGCTCGGCCTCGGTGTGTGGGCGGGTCGGCTCGCCCTTGGTCACCGTGCAGGCGCCCTCGTGGACCGTACCGTCGCGCAGCGTCGCACTTAGCACGACCGGTTGCTCGGCCGGGTAGCGCGCGGTGAACGACGGCTCCTCGTGCATCTCGACACGCTGCGCCAGCGCCTGGATCTGGGGATCGGCCACCGCCGCGTCGTCGAAGCTGGCGAGACCCGAGCGGCCGCGCACGACGATGCTGGCCAGCGCGAACGGCACCGAGAAGCGGGCGCCGAAGCTGGTACGCACCGCCTTCTCGCGCAGCATCGCCGCCAGCGCGTAGGCGCGCACGTCGAGCCGCTCGATCGAGTCCGGCGCGAGGCGCCCGCCGGGCAGCTTCGCCAGCAGGTCCTCGAGGGCGTCGATCGCGGAGTGCACGTAGCGGCCGGTCGGGTGAAGCTTGAAGTAGCTCTTCGTGATCAGCCACTCGCTGCCGAGCCCGGCCACCACGCGCTCCGGCTCGAAGGTGTCGGACAGGACCTTGCCGTAGATCGCCGCGACGCTGTCGACCTCGCCGGTGAAGCCGCAGGCGACGAGACGCGCCGCCATGATGCCCATGTATCCCGAGTGCCCGGTATAGATGTTGCGGACCGTCGCGCCGTCGAGCAGCGTCTGCCGGCTGGTCGCCATGCCCATCGTCGCCGAGACGTTGACCAGTTCCAGCAACTGCGCGCGGTCGAAGCCGCGCAGCAGGCCGACCGCCAGCGCGGCGCCGATCACGCCGTAGGTGCCATGCGGGTGGACCGCCAGCTTGACGTTGGCCGCGCGATGGATGCGCGACGACACCTCGTAGCCCAGCGCCACCGCGCGCAGCAGGTCGCGGCCGGACGCGCCGGTCTCCTGGGCCACCGCCACGGCGGCCGGCACGACCTGGATGCCGGGGTGCCCCTTTGCGAACAGGTTGCCCTCGTCGAGTTCGAGCCAGGTGCCGGCCGTGCCGTTGAGCAGCGCGGCATCGAGCGCAGAGGCGCGCCGGCCGGCGCCGAACACCGTCGCCTCGCCGGTTTCGTTGCCCGCCAGGTGCGCCGCGACCAGCGCCTTCATCTCCGGCACCTGCATGCCGGCGGCGATCACCGGCAGGCAATCCGCGAGGATCCAGCGTGCCCGCGCGACCACGTCCGGCGGCAGCGCGGCGAACGAGGTGTCGGCGCAGAAGGTCGCCAGGGCCTCGAGGTAGGCCGGTCGTCGCGGCGCCGACATCCTTCAGTGGATCGTGTAGCCGCCGTCCACGACGAGGTCGTGTCCGGTCAGGTACGACGCGGGCGTGGTCAGCAGCCAGTGCACGACCTCGCCGATCTCCTCGGGCTGGCCGAAGCGGCGCATCGGCACGTACTCCTGGCGGCGTGCCGATTCCTCCGGCTCGTCGCGCTGGCGGTCGAGGATCGGCTGCGTCGCGATCGGGCCGGGCGACACGGTGTTGACCTGGATGTTGTCGGTCGCCAGTTCGAGCGCCATCGACTTGGCGAGGTGGATCAGCGCCGCCTTGGTCATGCCGTAGACGGTGCGGGTCTGGTAGGCGACGGAGCCGAGCTGGCTGGCGACGTGCACGATGCGGCCGCCGCCGCGCCGCCGCATCGAGGGCAGCACCGCCTGGCTGGCGAGGAACGGCGCGCGCAGGTTGATCGCCACGCCCCTGTCGAACTCGGCGGCGGTGAACTCGCCGAACTTGCGGTTGATCCGGATCGCGGCGTTGTTGACCAGCAGGTCGATGCCGCCGAACCGCACCTCCGCTTCGCGGACCATGCGCTCGGCCGCCGCCGGATCGGCGAGGTCGACGGTCAGCGGCACGACCCCGGCGGGATCGCCCAGCAGGCCGGCGCACTCGGCCGCGACCGCGTCGGGCGCCACGTCGGCGACCAGCAGGAGGCGCGCGCCGGAGCCCGCGAGGCGGCGCGCCACCGCGGCGCCGATGCCGACCGGCGACGACGCGCCCGTGACGATGGCGACCTTTCCCTGCAACGGCTTCACGATGACGTCTCCGCGATGAAGGAAGCTGGGTTCAGGCCGCCGCGGCGACGTGCCGGGCCATCTGCTCGGCATGGCATTCGCGGTAGCGCGCGTAGGCCCGCTCGTGCGCCGCGACGCGTTCGCTGTCGTCCAGGGTGCGCGGATCGGCCTCGAGGTCGAAGTGACCGTGGCGATCCTGGCCGCGCACCAGCATCGCCGACATCCGCTTGCTGCCGGTATGGCGGCAGTGCGCCGGGATGTAGCTGATGCCGAAGCCGATACGCCGGTCGTTGCTGCGGTTGGGCGGCGAGTTGTGAACCACCAGCGTGTGGTGCAGCGAGACCTGCCCGGTGTGGACCGGGGCGAAGATCGCGCTCTGCGTGTCGAGCGGGTGGCTGATCGACCGGGCGCCGGCGTTGATGGCGCCGGGCGCGCTGTCCTTCATGTGCTGCAACTGGCCGAGCTTGTGGCTGCCGGGGATGAACTCCATGCAGCCGGCCTCGACCGACGCCTCGGACAGCGCGACCCAGGCGGTGACGTGCTCGAACGGCGTCAGGCCGAAGTACGTCGCGTCCTGGTGCCACACGGTGACCGCGTCTGTCTGCGGCTCCTTGATGAAGAAGGTGCTGGTGAAGACCAGGATGTCGGGACCGAGGATCGACTCCATGACGTCGAGCAGGCGCGGGTCCTCGACGAGGTCGCGGGCCCACGGCAGGCGGACGTGCAGCTTGCGGCGGTTGCCGGCCGAGACCGGGCCGGGCGGCAGCGTGCGTTCGAACGCCTCCAGGTCGGCGCGCCAGCGGCGTGCTTCGTCGGCGCCGAACACGTCGACCGGCGCGTAGTAGCCGTCGCGATGGAACGCCGCGACCTGTGCCTGCGTCAGCCCTGCCATCCGCTCCCTCCGCTCAGCCCGTCTCCGCTCAGCCCGTCTCCGCTCAGCCCGTCTCCGCTCAGCCCGTGCCCGTCGCCTTGGCCAGCGGGCCCCACTTCGCCGCCTCGACCGCGAGGAAGGCGGCGAGCGCCTCGGGACCGACCTTGCGCGGCATCTGGTAGCCCAGCTCGAAGTAGCGGTTCTGGATCGCCGGGTCGGCGAACGCGGCCTCGATCGACTTCACGAGCCGGTCGACGACCGGCCGCGGTGTCCGGGCCGGCGCCAGCATCGCCTGCCAGCTGCCGGCATCGAAGCCCTTGAGGCCCAGCTCGTCCAGCGTCGGCAGGTCGGGCACGAGGCGCGAGCGCTCGAGCGAGCTCACGGCAATGCCGCGCAGCGCGCCGCTCTTGACGTGCGGCACCAGCACGTTCTGCGAGTCCATCATGAAGGCGACGCGGCCCGCGACCAGGTCGGCCATCGCCGCCGGCGTCGAGCGGTAGGGCACGCGGACGAACTCGACGCCCGCCATCTTGGCCAGCAGCATCTGGCCGAGGTCGGCCGAGCTGCCCGGACCGGCCGAGCCGCAGTTCACCTTGCCGGGATTGGCCTTGAGGTAAGCGATGAACGACGCGAAGTCGGTCGCCGGCACCGACGGGTGGATCGCCAGCACGAACGGCATCAGGCCGAGATGGCTGATCGGCTGGAAATCCTTGACCGGGTCGAACGTGACCTGCGGGAACAGCTCGGGGATCACCGAGTGGGCCATGCCGGTCACCAGCAGGTTGTAGCCGTCCGGTGCCGCGCGCGCGATCAGGTCGGCGGCGATGGTCGAGCCGGCGCCGGGCTTGTTGTCGACCAGGACCGGCTTGCCCAGCGTCCCCGTCATGTGCTCGGCGAGGATGCGCGCCACGACGTCGATGGCGCCACCGGGGCCGTAAGACACGGTGACCTTCACCGGCTTGTCGGGATAGGCGCCCTGGGCGCGGGCCGCGCCGGCCGCGGTCGCCGACACGGCGAGCGCCGCACCGCCCGCCACCAGCGTGCGACGATTGAGGACGGTCGGTCGGCGGGACGGGGTGCTGCAGTTCATTGCCTCTCCTTGCTCAATGTCCTGCCGGAACTCGCAATTACCATTCCAGCTTGGAGGCCACCGATCCAAAGTCAAGAATACCGGCACGGTCGTGCCGAAAAGCGAGACAGGCAGCGGCATCTGCCATCGCCCTGTGGTACTCGACGCTCGTGACGACGCCCTCGCCCGACGCCCGGTACCTCGCGGCCTGGAAGCCGACCGCGCGACGCGGGCTGCGCCAGGCGGTGGTGGCCGGCGGCGTGGCCGGCGCGCTGGTGATCGCCCAGGCCTGGCTGCTCGCCTCGATCCTGGCCGGAGGCCTCGTCGACAAGCGGCCGCTCGATTCCCTGCTCGGCCTGTTCGTGGGCCTCGCGGCGGTGATCGTCGGCCGTGCCGTGGCCGGCCGCGCCGCCGAGCGCGCGGCCTTCGAGGCCGCGATGACCGTCGTGCGGGCGGTCCGCCGCGCGCTGCTCGACAAGCTCGATCGCGTCGGCCCGGTCGGACTGGCGGCGCGCGCAACCGGCGACGTCGTCGCCGCCCTGTCGGACGCGTCGCGCGGACTCGAACCGTTCTTCGCGCGCTACCTGCCGGCGGTCGCGCAGGCCGCGCTGCTGCCGGTCGGCATCCTCGTCGTCGTCGCGCCGCTCGACTGGATCTCGGCGACGATCCTGCTGGTCACCGCGCCGCTGATCCCGGTCTTCATGGTGCTGATCGGCCGCGGCGCGGAGGCGCGCAACCATCGCCAGTGGCAACACCTGCAGCGCATGTCGGGCCAGTTCCTCGACGCCGTGCAGGGCCTGCTGCCGATCAAGCTGCTGGGCGCCGGCCCGCGCATGGTCGCCGCGGTCGGCGAGGCCGCCGAACTCTATCGCCGCGACACCATGCGGGTGCTGCGGCTGGCCTTCCTCTCGGCCTTCGCCCTGGAATTCTTCGCCACCGTGGCGATCGCCCTCGTCGCGGTACTGATCGGCTTCCGCCTGATGTGGGGCCAGATGGACTACTTCAGCGGCCTGTTCATCCTGCTGCTGGCCCCCGAGTTCTACCTGCCGCTGCGCGCCATGGGTGTCGCCTACCACGCCCGTATGGAAGCGCTGGGCGCGGCGCAGCGGCTGGCCGAGTTCGAGGCCCTGCCCGATCTCGCGGTGACCGCCGACCCGCTCACCGCGCCCGCCGGCCTGCGCACCGGCGAGCCGCCGCCAACCGTGTCGTTCCGCGACGTCGTGCTGGTGCATGCCGATGGCCGCCAGGCCCTCGCCGGCACGAGCTTCGCGGTCGCCGCCGGCGAGACTGTCGCGCTGGTCGGTCCCTCGGGCGCCGGCAAGTCGAGCGTGCTCGCGCTGGCGATGGGCTTCGTCCGGCCGACGGCCGGCACGGTGCTGGTCGACGGCGCGCCGGTGGACGAACGCACCGTCGCGGCGCTGCGCCGGCGCATCGCCTACGTGCCGCAGCGGCCGACGCTGTTCGCCGGCACGGTGGCGCAGAACATCGCGCTGGGCGTCGAGACGCCGGACCGCGACCGGCTGGCCTGGGCCGCCGCTCAGGCCGCGATCGCCGACCGGATCGCCGCCCTGCCGCAAGGCTATGACACGCGCATCGGCGACGGCGGCCTGCGGCTGTCGGGCGGCGAGACGCAGCGCATCGGGCTGGCGCGCGCCTTCTACCGCGACGCCGCCCTGGTCCTGCTCGACGAGCCGACCGCCCATCTCGACGGCGACAACGAGGCGCTGGTCCAGCAGGCGATCGGCCGGCTGCGGGTCGGCCGCACCGTGCTGGTCGTCGCCCATCGCCTGGCCACCGTCGCCCAGGCCGACCGTGTCGTCGTGCTCGACAAGGGCCGCGTGCGCGAGGAGCGGCCCGCGCCATGAGTCCGCTGCGCCGCCTCCTCCGGCTGATGCGGCCGCAGGCGCGCTGGATGGCGCTGGCCGCCACCCTGTCGGCGCTGGCGACGCTCGCCCATGCCGCGCTGCTCGCGACCTCCGGCTGGTTCATCACGGCGATGGCGCTGGCCGGCCTGGCCGGCGTCCTGATCAACTACTTCGCCCCGGCGGCGATGATCCGCGCCTTCGCGATCGTGCGCATCCTCGGCCGCTACGCCGAGCGGCTGGTCGGCCACGAGGCGACGCTGCGCTTCGTCGCCAGCCTGCGGCCGTGGCTGTACGACCGGCTCGAGCGCGGCGCGCCGGCGGCCAGCGATGTCCTGCGCCAGGGCGACGTGCTGACCCGCCTGCGCGGCGACATCGACCGTCTGGAACAGGCCTTCCTGCGCGTCGTGTCCCCGGTCGCGGCGGCCGTGCTGGTCCTCGTTCCGGTGCTGCTGTTCCTGTGGCACCACGACGGCCGCATGGCGCTGGTGACCGGCCTGTTCGCCGTGCTGGCCGGCGCGGCATTGCCGGCCGCCCTGCATCGCCGCAACGGCGCCACGGCGCGGCGGCTGGTCGACCGCACCGCCGGCCTCAATGCCGCGCTGGTCGAGGAGGTCGAAGGCCTCGCCGAGCTGGCGATCTACGATCCCGGGCGTCGTCACCGCGCGGCCGTCCTCGCGACCAGCGACGCGCTGGTCGACGACGAGCGGCGGCTGGCCACGGATGCCGCCTCGACCAACGCGGCGGTGCAGCTGGCCGCCAACGCCAGCGTGCTGGCCATCGCCGCGCTGGGCCTGCCGCTGGTGGCGGCGGGGACCCTCGCCGCGCCCGACGTCCCGATGCTGGCGCTGCTGGCGCTCGGCGCCTTCGAGGCGATCGCACCCCTGCCGCTGGTCTTTCCCGCGCTGACGGCGGTGCTGGCCTCGGCGCGGCGCGTCTTCAACCTCGCCGACCGGCCGGCCCCGGTGATCGATCCGCCGGTGTCGAGCCCGCTGCCCGCGGCCGGGGGGCTCGCGATGCACCAGCTCGGCTTTCGCTATCCCGACGCCGCCGCGGCGACCGTCGAGGACGTGTCGCTCGACCTGGCGCCGGGCCGCCGGGTCGCGATCATCGGTGCCAGCGGCTCGGGCAAGTCCACCCTCGCCGACCTGGCCGCGAAGCTGCGCGCGCCCGGCCGTGGCGAGATCGCGCTGGCCGGTGTCTCCTACGCCGCCCTGGCCGGAGACGACGTGCGCCGGCGCGTGTCGCTGCTGACCCAGCACGACCACCTGTTCAGCACCACCATCCGCGACAACCTGCTGCTGGCCCGCCCCGGGGCCTCG
>JAIUOX010000099.1 GCA_020160955.1 Pseudomonadota bacterium | reverse complement strand
GGCGATGCCGTGGATGTTGTCGATGTCCAGCGGTACCCAGATGAAGTCGGGGTGGATCTTCCGCTCCGGCCCGAGCACCTGCAGCGCCACGGTGACATTGGCCTGCACGATATCCAACGCCAGCACGCCCAGCATGCGGCGCAGGCGTACTTCGCCCGTATAGGCGTCGACGCCGACCTCAGCGAAGCTCGCGCCATAGGTGAACTGCGAATAGGCCTTGTAGTTGGGGTCGTCATTGGCGCCGATCGTGTGACCGATGGCCTCGATGCCGTTGGGGAAGTGTCGCCGGACTTCGGCGAAGATGTCGTTGAAACCCTTGCCCGCCGCGGCGAACACCTTCTCGCGCACGGCCGAGCGGCTGCTACGCAACCAGTCCACCGTCAGCCTCCAGTTGAAGCGATTGGAGGACGTGACGGGGGCGCGGCTATTCGACCGCACGCCACGCTCCGTGCGCCTGACGGCAGCGGGTGAGCAATTGTTGGGGCACGCCCAGCGACTACTCGTGCTGCATGATGAGGCCTTGCGGGAGTTGCGGGAGCCGCCCGTCATGGGTCTGGTCCGGCTGGGCACGCCAGAGGACTTTGCTACATCGCATCTGCCGCACGTTCTATCCCGTTTCGCGCGCGCGTATCCGCGCGTGGCGCTGGAAGTGACCTGCGACCTCACATTGAACCTGCTCGACCGCTTCCGGAGAGGCGAATTCGACATGGTCCTGATCAAGCGCGAACTCTCGGGGGAGCGTCGCGGCGTCCCGGTCTGGCGTGAACCGCTGGTCTGGGTAGGTGAGGCGCATCTGGCAGATTCAGAGCAACTGCCGCTCGCCGTCTCGCCCGAGCCCTGCGTCTACCGCAAGCGCGCCGTCGACGCGCTCGACCGCGCCCGGCGGCGCTGGCGCGTGGTCTACAGCTGCGCCTCGCTGGCCGGCCAGCACGCCGCGGTGCGGGCCGGGCTGGGCGTCACGGTGCTGCCCAAGGACATGGTGCCGCCCGGCCTGGTGGCGGTCGAACGGCGCTCGCTGCTGCCCGACCTGCACGACACCGAGATCGCCCTGCTGGCGCGCCGCGGCCTGTCGGCCCCTGCACGGCGCCTGCACGATCACATCGTGCGCTCGCTGGAGAGCGAGGCCGGCCTTTTTCAGCCGATGTGATCCGTCCCGGAACTGTGTACGTAAGTCCTTCATTGAGAATGAAAAGGAGACGAGCGGGATGCGTATCGGGGTATTGGCGGCGGCGATCCTGGCAGTGTTCACGGCCGCGGCTCACGCGCAGCCCTCCAGCATCGGCAGCGAGGGCTTCGGCAAGAAGCCGGCCGACTGGACGCTCGACGTCGGCCCGGGCGCGGTGATGGCGCCGTGGTTCGAGGGCTCGGCCTACTACCGCGTCCTGCCGATCCCCAACCTCGACATCCGTTACCAGCGCGACAAGTTCTTCATCTCGGCGCGCGACGGCATCGGCGCGACCCTGCTCGACATGGACGGCATCAAGGTCGGCCCGATCTTCCGCTACAAGTTCCCGCGCTACGAGTGGGACGGTCCCGGCCTGTACGGCACCGGCTTCGTGCCCTTCACCATCGAGGGCGGCGGCTTCGTGCGCTACGACCAGCGCTACGTCTCGGCCAAGATCGAGGTGCGGCGCGGGCTGGGCGGCTCCAACGGCCTGATCTTCGACGCCCTGCTCGACGGCAAGGCGCGGCTCGCCGACAACTTCTTCCTGTCGGCCGGCCCGCGGCTGGCGGTCACCGACGGCACCTACAACCAGGCCTACTTCGGCATCAACGCCACGCAGTCCCTGATGTCGGGCTACCAGCAGTACTACCCGGGCGCCGGCCTGAAGAGCGTCGGCATCGGCACCAGCGCGGTGTGGCGGATCGACGAGAAGCTGACTGGCGTGGCATTCGGCGCGTGGAACCGCCTGGTCGACCAGGCCGCGGCCTCGCCGCTGGTCACCGGCCCGGCCGGCTCGCCCAACCAGTTCATCGTCGGCGCGGCGCTGACCTGGCGCTTCTCCTGGTAGGGCGTCAGGCGTTCTCGCCGGCCAACAGGTCGTAGGTCCGCTTCTGGTACTGGACCATGTAGTCCGTGTACCAGGTGGTCGGGTACTTCGGCGGCCGGTCCGGCCCGACCGTGGTCGGCACCGCCGCCACCGGCCAGTCGATGTTGGCGTCGCAGAAGAAGGCCAGCGCGTAGCGCTCGCCGCCCGAGCGGTTGACCGCGCGGTGCGGCGTCGCGAGGAAGCGGTCGTTGGTCCAGCGCACCAGCATCTGCCCGCCATTGACCAGGAACGCACCGGGGATCCGCGGCGGGTCGCGCCACGTGCCGTCGGGCCGGCGGATCGACAGGCCGGGCACCTCGTTGGGCGCCAGCAGCGTCAGGAAGCTGGTGTCGGTGTGCGGCGCGATGCCGAACTCGTCGGCCGCCGCCGACGGCGGCTGCGGCGGGTAGTGGGTCATGCGCAGCTTCCACTGGAACTCGCGGAACGGCCCGTCGAAGTAGGAAGCCGGCAGGTCGAGGGCCACGGCGTAGAGCCGGACCAGCGTCGCCACCAGCCCTTCCAGCGCCGTGCAGTATTCCATCACCGTCTCGCGGAAGCCCGGCAGGTTCGCCGGCCAGCGGTTGGCGCTGCGGAAGCGGCGGTCGGCCACGACCTCGGGATGGTCGGGCGCGAGGTCGCGCGCCACGAAGAACGCCTCGTTGAAGTTGGCCCGCGTCACCGTCTCGACCACCGAGGTGCGCAGCGTGTCGCCGCGCAGCGGCAGGTAGCCGACATTGTGCCGGTCGATCCGCACCGCGTCCTTGGCGGCGGCGGGCTGGGCGTGGAAGCGCGCCGCCTCGCGGTAGGCGGCGGCGACCAGCGTGTCGGGGATGCCGTGGTTGACGATGGCGTAGAAGCCGAGCTCGGTGAGGGCGGCGCGCAGCTGGCCGGCGGCGGGAGCCAGCGCGCCCGGTGTCCCGGTCACCACCGGGCCGAGATCGATGACGGGAAAGTCGTCGGTCGCGCTCAATCCGCCGCCCGGGCTTCGTTCAGCACGTCGTAGTTCCGCTTCTGGTACCACGCCATGTAGTCGCTGTAGTAGGTCGTCGGGTACTTCGGCGGCCGGTCGGGCCCGACCGTGGTCGGCACCGCGGCGATCGGCCAGTCGATGTTGCTGTCGCAGAAGAACGGCAGGGCGTAGCGCTCGCCGCCGGTGCGATTGATCGCGCGGTGCGGCGTCGCGAGGAAGACGTCGTTGGTCCAGCGCTGCAGCATCTGGCCGCCGTTCACGACGTAGGCATCGGGAATCGCCGGCGCCTCGATCCAGCGCCCGTCCTGGGTGCGGATCGACAGGCCGGGCACGTCGTTGGGGGCCAGCAGCGTCAGGAAGCTGGTGTCGGTGTGCGGCGCCAGGCCGAACTCGTCCTCGATCGGCCCGTCCTGCGGCGGGTAGTGGGTCATGCGCAGCGAGTACTGGCAGTCCTCGAACGGCGCGTCGAAGTACGCCGCCGGCAGGTCGAGGGCGCGGGCATAGATCCGCACCATCTTCTTCACCAGCGCTTCCATGGTGTTGCAGTAGTCGACCACGGTCTCGCGAAAGCCGGGCAGGCCGTCGGGCCAGCGGTTGGGGCCGCGGTAGCGCCGCCCGGCCAGCACGTCGGGATGGTCGGCCGGCATCTCGCGCTTCACGAAGAACGCCTCGTTGAGGTTCGGCTTGGTGCCGGCCTGCACCGTCGAGGTGCGCAGCGTGTTGCCGCGCATCGGCAGGTAGCCGGTGCTGTTGGGGTCGATCTTGAGCGCCAGCTTCTTCTCGACCGGCTGGTCGTGGAAACGCCGGGCCTGCTCGAAGGTGGCGGCGATCTTGGCCGCCGGCACGCCGTGGTTGACGATGAAGTAGAAGCCGATCTCGGTCAGCGCGTGGCGCAGTTCCTTCGCCGCCGTGTCGAGCGCGCCGGGCGCGCCCGCCAGGTACGGGCCGAGATCGATGACGGGAATGGTTTCGCTGGCCATGGCGTCCTCCGGGGGAGACCGCCAGCATAGCCCCCGAAAGGTCCCTCGGGCTACGCCCTCGGGATGACAATGAGGCTGTCATCCCGAGCGCAGCGAGGGACCTTTCTGTCGCCTCAGGCCGTAGGCAGCTTGTAGTTCTTGAAGTCCTCGCGCAGGCGGGTCTTCAGGATCTTGCCGGTGGCGGTGTGCGGGATCGCGTCGACGAACTGCACGTCGTCGGGCAGCCACCACTTGGCGACCTTGTCGGACAGGAACTTGACCAGCTCGTCCTTGGTCACCTCGGCGCCCGGCTTGCGGTGGATGATCAGCAGCGGCCGCTCGTCCCACTTCGGGTGGGCGACGCCGATCACCGCCGCCTCGGCGACCGCCGGGTGGGCCATCGCGGCGTTCTCGAGGTCGATCGAGCTGATCCACTCGCCGCCCGACTTGATCACGTCCTTCGAACGGTCGGTGATCTGCATGTAGCCGTCGGGGTCGATGGTGGCGACGTCGCCGGTCGGGAACCAGCCGCCGTCCTTCAGCGGGTCGCCGCCCTCGCCCTTGAAGTAGCCCCGGGTGATCCACGGGCCGCGCACCAGCAGGTCGCCGAACGCCTTGCCGTCGTGCGGCAGCGCCTTGCCGGCGTCGTCGACGATCTTCATGTCGACGCCGAACGGCGGCCGGCCCTGCTTGAGGCGCAGCGCCAGCAGCTCGTCCTCGGGCAGCGACAGGTGCTTCTCCTTGGGGTGGTTGACGGTGCCGAGCGGGCTCATCTCGCTCATGCCCCAGGCGTGCAGCACCTCGACGCCGTACTCCTTGGCGAAGGTCGTGATCATCGCCGGCGGCGCCGCCGAGCCGCCGATCACCGCGTACTTCAGCGTCGACAGCTTCAGCTTGTTGGCCTGCATGTGGTTGAGCAGCGCCAGCCACACCGTCGGCACGCCGGCGGTGAAGGTCACCTTCTCGGTCTCGAACAGCTCGTAGACGCTCTTGCCGTCGAGGTGCGGGCCGGGGAACACCAGCTTGGCGCCGACCATCGGGCCCGAGTAGGGCAGGCCCCAGGCATTGACGTGGAACATCGGCACGACCGGCAACACGACCGAGCGGGCCGACAGGCCGAGCGTGTCGGGCAGCGCGCTGCCGTAGGCGTGCAGCATGGTCGAGCGGTGCGAGTAGAGCACGCCCTTGGGGTTGCCCGTGGTGCCCGAGGTGTAGCAGAGCGACGACGCGGTGCGCTCGTCGAACTCCGGCCACTCGTAGGTGCCGGGCTTGTCGGCGATCAGCTCCTCGTAGACCAGCAGGTTGGGGATCTTGAGGTCCTTCGGCAGGTGGGCGCGGTCGCACATCGCCACCACGTGCTTCACGGTCTTGAACTCCGGCAGGAGCTTCTCGACCGCGGGCAGCAGGTTGATGTCGACGAACAGCAGCTGGTCCTCGGCGTGGTTGACGATGTAGACGATCTGCTCGGGGAACAGGCGCGGGTTGATGGTGTGGCAGACCGCGCCGATGCCGGAGATGCCGAAGTACAGCTCGAAGTGGCGGTAGCCGTTCCACGCCAGCGTGCCGATCCGGTCGCCGGTCTTGATGCCCAGCGACACCAGGGCCTCGGCGACCTTCTTGGCGCGCACCCGGGCGTCGCGGTAGGTGTAGCGGTGGATGTCGCCCTCGACCCGGCGCGACACGATCTCGGTGTCGCCGTGGTACTGGGCGGCGTGCTCGATGAGCTGCTGGATCAGCAGCGGGCGGTCCTGCATCAGGCCGAACATGGCGTTTGCTCTCCGGTCGTCTGGTCTTGCTCGTCTGGTTCCCCGGGCCGGTTTGGCCTAGGTTTCAGGCGGCTTTCTTTGGGGGCAGATCGATGACACGGTCAAGGTTCGGCAGCGTCCTGGCGATGGGTGCTTCCGCCGCAGGCTGGGCCGGCCCGGCCCTGGCCGAGAACCCCTATGCCGGCGAGACCGCCTCGACCTCGTTCGTCAGGCTGCTGACCGACCGGCTGGAATTCACGATCAACGCGATCCCCAGCCTGCTGCAGTTCCTGCGCGGCCTTCCCGGGCAGCTGCCGGGCGGAACCTGGCTGCTGGTGCTGGGCATCGTCGTGGTCGGGCTGGTCGCCGAGTCGGCGGCCCGCGTCGTCCTGAGCCGGGCCCGCAGCCGTGGCATCGACCGGCTGGTCGGCCACTCGCCGCTGCGCGCCTTCGCGCTGGCCTTCGGCCTCGACCTCGCGGCCGTCGTCGTCATGGCGGTGGCGGCCCGCGCCGTCTATGCCCAGATCCCCGACCCGGGCGGGCTGGGCGGCAAGATCGGCAACCAGGTCTTCCTCGCGCTGCTGTCGTGGCGCACCTACAACCTGGTGTTCCGGGCGTGGCTCAGGCCGTCGACGCCGGAGGGACGCATCGCCCCGGTCGGCGACGCCAACGCCCGCGGCCTGCTGCGCGCGCTCAACCTGATCGTGCTGCTGCCGCTGCTGGCGGGCCAGGTCCGCCGGCTGCTGGTCACCGCCGGCGCCTCGCCCGACATGGTGAGCGCCGCCCTGGTCCTCTACGTGCCGCTGGTCGCCGGCGGGCTGCTCTGGGTGGTCTGGCACTGGCGCGTGGCGATGGCCGAGTGGCTGACCAACATGGTGCCGCCCAACAAGATCGGGGTGAGGCTCAAGCTCGACCTCGCCAGCCACTGGTGGATCTTCGGCCTGCTGTTCTACGGCCTGCTCGGGCTGGTCGCGATCTACGCCGCGCTGGGCGAGACGGCGACCGCGTCGCGCGGCCTCACCACCATCGAGACGGCGCTGATCGCGCTCCTGCTGTTCGAGACGCTGATGCACCGGCTGACCCGGCACATCGTCACCGAGCTGCCGATGGCCGGCGAGGTGGTGGCCGACTGCCTGCGGCTGGTCGCCCGGCTCTACGTGCTGATCCTGATGGCCGAGGCGCTGATGGTGCGGACGCTGGGCGCCTTCACGGCGGAGGAGTGGCTGCCGCACGACCGCGGCGCCAAGATCGCGGCGCTGAGCGCCATCGCGATCTACGCCTTCTGGCGCTTCCTGAAGTTCCGCATGGACTCCTACATCGTGTCCAACCCGCTGCCCTCGGCCGACGTCGCGGCCGACAGCGAGGACGAGGTGCGGGTGGCGGCGTCGCGCCTGCGCACCCTGATGCCGCTGCTGCGCGTCGTCTCGGGCAGCACGATCCTGGTGGTCGGTGGCCTGCTGGTACTGTCGCAGCTCGGCATCAACATCACGCCGCTGATCGCCGGCGCCTCGGTGTTCGGCCTCGCCGTGTCGTTCGGCAGCCAGGCGCTGGTCAAGGACATCGTGTCGGGCGTGTTCTTCCTCGCCGAGGACAGTTTCCGGATCGGCGAGTACGTCGACTGCAGCAAGGTCAAGGGCACGGTCGAGGGCTTCAGCGTGCGCTCGCTGAAGCTGCGCCACCAGAACGGCCAGCTGCACATCGTGCCGTTCGGCCAGGTCGGCCACATCACCAATTTCAGCCGCGACTGGACGGTGCTGAAGTTCAACCTGTCGTTCGCGCCGGGCACCGACGTCGAGTTGCTGCGCAAGACGGTCAAGAAGATCGGCATCGACATGATGGCCGAGCCGCAGTTCAAGCCGATCATCATGCAGCCGCTCAAGATGCAGGGCGTGGTCGACATCAAGGACAGCCAGGTGATCGTGCGCTTCAAGGTGATGACGCGGCCGAAAAACCCGTCGATGGTCCAGCGCACCGCGATCCGGCGGATGTACGATACGCTGCCGGCGCTCGGCATCCGCTTCGCCGTGCCGATCTTTCCGGGCATGATGGGCGCCTATCCGGGGGGTGCCACGCCGGCCCCGCCGGCGACGCCAACGGCGCCGGCAACGCCATCCGAACCCACCCCGGCCTCGAAGGCCGCCGAGTGAATCAAGGGAGAAAGTGACATGCAGAAACGCAAGCTGGGCCAGTCCGACCTCGAGTTCGCCCCGATCGCCTTCGGCGGCAACGTGTTCGGCTGGACCGCCGACGAGGCGACCTCGCACCGCATCCTCGACGCCTTCGTCGATGCCGGCTTCTCGTTCATCGACACCGCCGACGTCTACTCGCGCTGGGTGCCGGGCCACACTGGCGGCGAGTCCGAGAAGGTGATCGGCAGCTGGCTGAAGAAGAACCCGGGCAAGCGGGCGAAGGTCCAGATCGCCACCAAGTGCGGCATGGAGATGCCCAACGTCGGCTCCGGCCTGTCGGCCGCCCACATCAAGGGCTCGGTCGACGCCTCGCTGAAGCGGCTGGGCATCGAGCGCATCGACCTCTTCCAGTCGCACAAGGACGACCCCAAGACGCCGCAGGAGGAGACGCTCGCGACCTACGGCGAGCTGGTGAAGGCCGGCAAGCTGCGCTGGATCGGCGCCTCGAACTTCGACGCGCCGCGGCTCGCCGAGGCGGCGAAGATCGCGAAGGACAAGGGCCTGCCGGCCTATGTCAGCCTGCAGCCGCACTACAACCTCGTCGAACGCGGCCTGTTCGAGGGCGCGCTGGAGAACGAGTGCCTGAAGGAGGGGATCGGCGTGATCCCGTACTACTCGCTGGCCAGCGGCTTCCTGTCCGGCAAGTACAAGACCGAGGCCGACGCGGCCGGCAAGGCGCGCGGCATGGGCGCCAAGAAGTACCTGAACGACAAGGGATTCGGGGTGATCGCCGCGCTCGACGCGGCGGCGAAGAAGCACAACGCCAACTGCGCCCAGGTGGCGCTGGCGTGGCTGCTGCAGCGCAAGTCGATCACCGCGCCGATCGTCAGCGCCACCAGCCTCGAGCAGCTGAAGGACATCGTCGCGGCGCCGAGCCTCAAGCTCGACCCGGAGAGCGTCGCCGCCATCGACAAGGCGAGCGCGCCCTGACCCCGTGAAAGGTCCCTCGCTGCGCTCGGGATGACAGTCCTTCTTGTCATCCCGAGCGCAGCGAGGGACCTTTCTCCTTCATCTCGTGACAGGACTCCCATGCTCGTCTTTCGCCAGCTCTTCGACCCGGTCTCCTCGACCTACACCTACCTGCTGGGCTGCTCGGTCGCCCGCGAGGCGGTGCTGATCGACCCGGTGTTCGAGCAGGTCCGACGCGACGCGGCGTTGATCGGCGAACTCGGCCTCAAGCTCCTGTGGACGCTCGACACCCACGTCCACGCCGACCACGTCACCGGCGCCTGGGCGCTCAAGCAGACGCTGGGCAGCCGGATCGCGCTGGCCGCGGCGGCCGGCGCGACCGGGGCCGACCGGCTGCTCGAGGACGGCGAGCGCGTCGCCTTCGGCAAGCGCTCGCTCGAGGTCCGCGCGACGCCGGGCCACACCAGCGGCTGCGTCACCTACGTGCTCGACGACGAGAGCATGGCCTTCACCGGCGACGCGCTGCTGATCCGCGGCTCGGGCCGCACCGACTTCCAGCAGGGCGACCCGCGGGCGCTCTACCGCTCGGTGCGCAGCCGCATCTTCGCGTTGCCGGCCGACTGCCTGCTCTATCCCGGCCACGACTACCGCGGCCTGACCGCGACCAGCGTCGCCGAGGAGAAGGCGTTCAACCCGCGGCTGGGCGGCGAGATCGGCGAGGGCGACTTCGTCGGCCACATGAAGAACCTCGACCTGCCGCATCCCAAGAAGATCGACGAGGCGGTGCCGGCCAACCTGCGCTGCGGCCAGCCGGGCAACGAGGCCGGCCTGCCGGCGGCGCCGGGCTGGGCGCCGCTGCGCTTCACCTTCGGCGGCCTGTGGGAGGTCGAGCCGACCTGGCTGGAGGAGCATCTTGGCCAGGTCACGGTGCTCGACGTGCGCGAGCCCGACGAGTTCACCGGCCCGCTGGGCCACATCCGCGGCGCCACGCTGGTGCCGCTGGGCGAGCTCGCCAAGCGGGCCGGCGAGGTCCCGAAGGACAAGCCGATCGTCGCGGTCTGCCGCGCTGGCAGCCGCTCCGCCCACGCCTGCGCGATCCTCGGCAAGGCCGGCCTCGCGAACGTCGCCAACCTGCCCGGCGGCATGCTGCGCTGGCGCGCCGAGGGAAGGGGCGTCGAGGGCGGCGCGCACTAAGGGCTTCGAGAAATGAGCGCGCGGGACGCGCGCGGTCCCAGGGAGACGTCTTCCCGGGACCGCGCGCGTCCCGCGCGCTTCTTCATTTCCTCTTCCCTGTCATCCCGAGCGCAGCGAGGGACCTTTAAGGCCTCAACGCTTCTCGATGTTCCAGAACACCGGGATCGGCGCCGTCACCATGCCGCTCAGCCGGTCGGCGCGGGTCGCGGTCGGCAGCGTGTACTGGCCGAGGTGGATGTGCGTGCCGTACTGGACCGCGCGGGACTGCAGCTCGGCGGCGATCTTCTGGCGGGCCGCCAGGTCGGGCGCGCGGGCGTAGGCGTCGCGCAGGCGCTCGACCTCGGCGTCGCACGGCCAGCCGAACGCCGCCTTGTCGCACGACGCGTTGACCATGCTGTTGGTCAGCGGGTTCATCATGTCGACCGACAGCCACGCCGTCATGAAGCCGTTCCAGCCGCCATCGGCCGGCGGCGTCTTGCGCAGCCGGCGCGCCACGATCGCCTGGAAGTCGAGCGGCACCATCTGGACCTTGAAGCCACCCTGCTCGAGCAGCGTCTTGGCGATCGGCCCGGCGTTGGTCAGCACCGCGATGTCGGTGGTGTGCAAGAGCACGATCGGCGTGCCGTCGTAGCCCGCCTCTTTCAGGAGCTCGCGTGACTTCGCGAAGTTCGACTGCAGCAGCCCGTCCATGCCGGCCTTGTTCTCGAGCGGCGTGCCGCACACGAACATCGCCAGGCAGACCGTGTAGTACTTCTCGTCGCCGATCACGCCCTTGAGGAAATCCTGCTGGTTGAAGGCGTACATCGCGGCGCGCCGCACCCGTTCGTCGTTGAACGGCGGCACCACGGTGTTCCAGCGGAAGGCGTACTGCGCGCCGATCGTGTTGTAGACCTCCAGCCGCACGTTGCGGTCGGCCTGCAGCAGCGCCTTGAGGTCGTGCGGCGGCGCCTCGATGTAGTCGATCTCGCCGGCCAGCAGCGCGTTGACCGCGGTCTGGTGGTCGGGGATCGCCAGCCACTCGACGCGGTCGACCTTGACCACCTTGCCGCCGGCCAGGCCCGACGCCGGCTCGGGGCGCGGCTTGTAGTCGGGGTTCCTGACGTACACGGTGCGGTCGCCCGGCTTCCACTCGTCCTTCTTGAAGATGAAGGGACCGGAGCCGACGATCTCGTCGATCTGCTTGGCCGGGTCGGTCTCGGCGATCCGCTTCGGCATGATCAGCGGCGTCGAGCTGCCCGGCTTGGCCAGCGAATCCAGCACCAGCCCGTACGGCTCCTTCAGCACCAGCCGGAAGGTCCGCGCGTCGACCGGCTCGAAGCGCTCGACGAAGCCCATCAGCTTGACGCCGGTCGAATCGCGCGCGCCCCAGCGCTTGATCGAGGCGATGCAGTCCTCGGACGTGACCGGGCTGCCGTCGTGGAACTTCAACCCCTCGCGCAGGGTGAAGGTGTAGGTCTTGCCGTCGTCGCTCAGCGCCCAGCGGTCGACCATCTGCGGCTGGACGCGCATCTCGGCGTCCATCGCGAACAGCGTGTCCCACACCATGTAGCCGTGGTTGCGCACGATATTGGCGGTGGTCCAGATCGGGTCGAGCACCTTGAGGTCGGAGTGCATGACCGCGCGGACCGTCTTCTGCTGGGCGGAGGCGGGCACGACGAAGAAGGCGGCGGCGAACGCGGCCGCCGCGATGGAACGCAGCCGCATGGTCAGCCCTGCCAGCGTTCGGTGGCGCGCGCGCCGGGCGCGATCTCGGCCTCGCTCGGGGCCTCGACCTTCGCCATGTGCTCGTAGCGTTGCGCGGCGAACCACAGCGCGTAGTCGCCCATCTTGATCGGCGGGTACTTGGCCGGCCGCTCCGCCGACTGGCAGCTGGGCAGGCACTCGATCATCGTGTCGTGGTCGGGATCGCAGAAGAACGGCACGGCGTAACGCAGGCCGCCCGACAGGTTGCGCACGCGGTGCGGCGTCGACAGGAAGCGCTCGTTGGTCCAGCGGTGCAGGATGTCGCCGCCGTTGACCACGAACGCGCCCTCGATGCCCGGCGCCTCCATCCAGCGCCCGTCCGGCAGCTTGATCTCCAGCCCCTGCACCTTGTTGGGCGGCAGCATCGTCATGAAGCCCGAGTCGGTGTGCGCCACCAGGCTGTTCACCGTGTCGTCGCTGGCGTCGATCGCGGGGTAGCGCGACATGCGCAGGATCATGTGCGGCTCGGCGAAGCTGCGGTCGAAGAAGGTCTCCGGCAGGTCGAGCGCCAGCGCGTACAGCCGCACCAGCTTGCGGCACAGCGTCTCCATGGTGGCGATGTAGGCCAGCATGTTGGCGCGGAAGCCGGGGATCGCCGCCTCGTCCGGCCACTTGTTCATGGCGTGGAAGCGCCGGTTGCTCGTGACGTCGGGATGGTCGGGCGCCTTCTCGCGGCGCAGGAAGTAGGCCTCGTTCTGGCTCGGCTTCTTGCCCTGCGCGGCGGCGTTCGGCGGCGGCTTCCGGGCGATCGGCATGTAGCCGATATTGTGCTCGTCGACCTTGACCGCGAGCTTGGCCGCGTCGGGCAGGGCATGGAAGCGCGCCGCCTCGGCGTAGGCGGTGTCGATCAGCGCCTGCGGCACGCCGTGCCCGGCGAGGTAGTAGAAGCCGACGTTCTCGAAGGCGTAGCGCAGCTGCCGCGCCGCGACCTCGGCGGCGCCGGGCGTGCCGGCGAGGTAGCCGGAGACGTCGATCAACGGGATCTCGCCGCCGACCAGGGTGGGCGGGACGAGGGCGGGAGCGGAGGGCGCAGCGTGCTGGAGCATGCCGAAGGGTCCCTCGCTTCGCTCGGGATGACAAGATTGGTTTGTCATCCCGAGCGCAGCGAGGGACCTTTCACGTCTCTAAAATCGGTACAGCTGCGCCGGCGTCTCGACCAGGATCGTCCGCCGCACGGCCTTGTCCGGCACCCCGTCCTCGAACCACTTCAGCGCCTGCGCGTAGGTCGTCGTGCGGTCGAGGGTGGTGTCGGTGTGCGGCCAGTCGCTGCCCCACATCAGGCGGTCGGGCGGGAAGGCGGCCAGCAGCAGCTGGACGGCGGAGCGCGCGCGTTCCGGCCCGACGCGGTAGGCGCCGCCCATCACCACCCACAGCCGGCCGGAGGGCGCGTTCTCCAGCAGCACCTTGAAGCCGGGATCGCGCGCCGGTCCCAGCGTGCGGTCGAACATCCCGAAGTGGGGGATCACCACGTCGTGGCCGCCGTCGAGCAGGAACGGCAGCAGCTCGGGCAGGCGCTTGCTCTCGACGGTGAGGTGGATCGGCCAGCGCCGCTTCTTCGCCTCGGCCAGCATGGGGAGGTAGTACGCCCACTGCGGCGTCGGCAGGCCGTAGATCGGGAAGCGCAGGCCGCGCACGCCGATCCGCTCCATCTCGTCGAAGTCGGCGGGCGGGATCGGCGCCGAGGGCGACAGCCACGGCACCCCGCGGAACCGCCCCGGCTGGGCGCGCAGCGTGTCGAGCAGGTAGCGGTTGTCGAAGCCCAGGAACGACGGCTGCAGGATCACCGCGCGACCGACCCGGTTCTTCTCGGCCAGCGCCAGCAGCGTTTCCCACGACGCGTCGTAGGCCGGCCGGTAGCGCGCGTCGATCGGCATCGGCAGGCCCTTCACGAAGACATGGGCGTGCGCATCGATCGCTTCCGGAAGACCGGCGGCCAGGGCCGCGCCGGCGAAGGGCAGGGCGCCGGCCAGCAGCAGGCGGCGACGCAGCGGCCGGACCGTCACCGCCGGCCGAGCCCGGCGCCCAGCATGGTGGTCACCACGGCGCCCAGCGCCGCGCCGACCACGACGGCGATCGCCACCCTGACCAGCCGGTCGCGCTTGCGCCGCCCCAGCGCCCACGCGCCGTAGTCTTCCTGCGCCACGTGTTCGGGCCGGATCGTCGGGTTGAACGAGCGGTACTTCATGGTCCGCGACACGCGGCGCCACGTCACGACGCCGGACAGGGCGCCGCCGACCAGCGCGCCGATGACGGGAAGAAGGGACATCGCCGATCAGTGTAGCGTCGGCCCGAGGAAAGGTCCCTCGCTTCGCTCGGGATGACAGGCAGTTTTGTCATCCCGAGCGGAGCGAGGGACCCCTGGTCTCTACATCCGGCGGCCGAGCAGCACCTCGGCGCCCCGGTCGTCGTAGCTCTCGAAGTGCTGGCAGCCGCGCGCCATGGTGAACACGTCGCCGGCCTCGTAGGTCCGGCTCGCGCCGTCGACCGTCAGCGTGACAGCCCCCTTCAGCACCAGCGCCCGGACGTCGAACGGGTGGCTGTGCGGCGGATTCACCTTGGCGCCCGGCGTCGTGCTGACGAGCGGTTCGTAGCCGTCTCGCCTCAACTCGGTCTCGAACGTCGCCCTGTCGATCGTCGCGTGCGTCATGGGGGCCTCCTGGATCGGGACGCCACTCTAGCGCGAGGCAGTTCGAGGCGTCAGCCGGGCCTTTGGAAATCCATTGTTGACCCCTGAAAGCGTGAGGGCAATCTTGGCTGAGTTCGTTTCGGGCGAGACCCTGTTCCCGCCAATCTCCATCCGGTACGACGGCCTGGACGCCAGCCGCCACGAGATCGAACTGGGGGCTCTCGGCGAATCGCTGCAGGGCATCAGCCGGATCATCGGTGTTGCTGCGAATTTCGCCGCGACCCAGCGCTTCGTTCAGCACAAGGACGCCCTGTCGGTGCGAATCGTGGCTCGGCCGCCGCAAGCGCACTGTTTCGAAGTGATGGCCTGGGTGCGCTGGGCGGCGGAGAACCCGCTGGTTTCGACGGTAGTCGGCGGTTTGCTGGCAACTCTCGTAACCTATATCGTCAAGCGCGCTGCCGGGCAGAAAGAGGAAATGAAGCACCTCCGGGATTCCCTCGAAACGGCCATCAAGGAACTGGGCGCGCGCGACAGCGCCGTGGTGGGCCGCCTGCTCGATACCGTCGACAAGATGGCCGACGCCTTGCGTCCGGCCGTGCGCCAGGCCGCCAAGCCGGTTGGCGAGACGGCTGCGTCGCTGACCATTGGCGACCCGGCCGCCGGCCGCGTGGCGGTGATCGGCCAAGCCGAGCGTGCCGCGATCATGGCGCCCGAAGAGGTCGAGGTTCAGCCGGAGAAGGACTTCACCGTCGTCTTCACGGAACTCGACACGGAGAGCGGCAGTTGTCGCGTCGTCTTTCCCGACGAGCCCGACCAGCGGTGCCGCGGCGCGATCACCGACCCGGCCGTGATGCAGCCCAACAATCCCTATGCCCTTGCGCTCGCCGCTCAGCGTCCGCTGACCGTTCGCGCCAAGGCCGTGACCCGCGACGGCGCGCTGGAGCGCCTTTTCATCAGCGACTCGCGGCCAGCCCAGGCCTAGCCCTCTCGACAAATAACAGTCGTTATTATATAATAACCACCGTTTTGTCGGAGGCCTCCCATGCTCCAGCCGCCGCGCCGCCCGACCCGGGCGCGCCTGCAGACCTTGTTCCTGCGCCACTTCGAACGCTCCGGCTGCTTGGCCGACGCGGCGGCGGCGACCGGGGTGACGGCGCGGACGATCCAGCGCTGGCGCGAGGCCAGCCCGGCGTTCGCCCGGCGCTACCGCGCGGTCCTGGAGAGCCGGGTCGACCTGCTGGAGGACCTCGCCATGCGGCGGGCCTGCGGCACCGACCGGCGGCCGGTGTTCCACCGCGGCAAGCAGGTCGCCACCGTCGAACGCCACAACGACCTCATGCTGATGAGGGTGCTGGCCCGCTTCGACCGGCTGCGCCGGCGGGCGGCCGTGGTGCCCAGCGTCGAGGCCGAGGTCGAGCGGCGGGTCGCGGCGCGGCTGTCGCAACTGTCGTCGGAGAGGCGACAGGAGGGCACATGAAGTGGGGACGATTTTTTGATCTAAATCAGTAGGTTGTCGGTCATTCCGGAGAATGAAGGCGAAGCCGATTCTGGACCCTGAAAGGTCCCTCGCTGCGCTCGGGATGACAAGGTGCGAGTTACGCCGCGTTCTTGTCATTCCGAGCGAAGCGAGGGACCTTTCTTTTGTAAAATCAGAGACTTATTGTCGGACTTGTAACCTACTTCTTCACCGGATCCAGGCCCGTCGCGCGCACGATGTCGGCCACCGCGGGCGAGGACAGGAAGCGCACCAGCTGCTTGGCGGCCTCGACGTTCTGGGCGTCCTTGCCCAGCCCGGCCGAGAAATGGATCGTCTGCTGCACCGCCTCGGGCAGGGTGCCGATGAAGTCGAGCTCCTTGAAGTAGATCAGCTCGCTGACCTGCTGGAAGCCCAGCTCGGCGTCGCCGCGGGCGACCACGGCGCCGACCCGCTCGCTCAGGATCTTCTTGCCGGTCTTCGCCATCTGCTCGGCGACGCCCAGCTTGGGCCACAGCACCTCCGACAGGTAGACGCCGCTGGCGCTGGCCGACCAGGCCACCGACTTGGCCTCCATCAGGGTCTTCTTCAGCGCCTCGACGGTCGAGATGTCGGGCTTGGGCGTGCCCTTCTTCACCGCCGCGCCGATCTGGGACAGGGCGAGGTCGACCCGGCTGCCCGGCTGGATCCGGCCCTCCTTGACCATCGCCTCCAGCCCGGCGTCGGACAGGATCAGCACGTCGAAGGTCTCGCCGCGGCCGAGCCGGCTCGGGATCGAGTCCGGGGCGTTGCCGACCGAGGCGCCGAACGCGCTGGTCACCTTGTTGCCGGTCGCCGCCTCGTAGAGCGGCACCAGCTTCTTGTAGGCCTCGGTGAAGGCGCCGGAGGTGATGACCCGGATGTCGGCGGCGGAGGCGGTGCCGGCCCCGCTGCCAGCGGCGGCCAGGACGAGGACGAAGAGCAGGGCGCGCAGCCCGGTCGCGAAGGGTCTCATGGCGGCGACTCTGGCAGGTCGTTCGCCCTGCGCAAGGGCGCCGCCGAGGACGGTTTTCCCCCGGCGGCGATTGGGGCACAAAGTCTGCAACCCATCACCGAAAGGACCGTCCATGGCATCGCCGCTTTTCGACCTCACGGGCAAGGTCGCCGTCGTCACCGGCTCGAGCAAGGGCATCGGCAAGTCGATCGCCCTGCATCTCGCGCTGCAGGGCGCGAAGGTCGTGGTGTCGTCGCGCAAGAAGCCGGCCTGCGACGAGGCGGCGGAGGAGATTCGCAAGGCCGGCGGCGAGGCAATCGTCATTCCCTGCAACATCTCGGACAAGTCGCAGTGCGAGAACCTGATCGCCGAGACCCGCCGCCAGCTCGGCCCGATCGACGTGCTGGTCTGCAACGCCGCGACCAACCCGTACTACGGCTCGACCGAGAAGATGCCGGACGACGCCTTCACCAAGATCATGCAGAACAACATCCTGTCGAACATCTGGCTGATCAACCTGTGCGTGCCCGACATGCGCGCCAAGAAGGACGGCTCGGTGGTGATCGTGTCGTCGATCGGCGGCGTGCGCGCCTCGACGGTGATCGGCGCCTACTGCATCTCCAAGGCGGCCGACATGCAGCTGGCCCGCAACCTCGCGGCCGAGCTGGGACCGGACAACATCCGGGTCAACACCATCGCCCCGGGCCTGGTTCGCACCGACTTCGCGCGCGCCCTGTGGGAGGACGAGAAGTACCTCGACAAGCGCCTGCAGACGGCGCCGCTGCGCCGCATCGGCGAGCCCGACGACATCGGCGGCATCGCGGTCATGCTGGCCAGCAAGGCCGGCGCCTTCATCACCGGCCAGACCATCATCGCCGACGCGGGCGTGACGATCGGCGGGTAACGCAAAGGTCCCTCGCTGCGCTCGGGATGACAAGAAAAGCTGTCATCCCGAGCGGAGCGAGGGACCCTTCCCTTGCCGGCCTCGCGTCGCTACGCGCGTCTGAAGGTCACCACCAGCACGTCGCGCCACGCCGGCTGGTCGGGGTTCTCCGGCTCGACCGGCGTCACGCCGTGGTAGCGCTGGCTGTCGTTCACCAGCGCGGCGTCGAGCGGGTCGGTCAGGGTGAAGCTGCCGAGCTCGCGCTTCTCGAGGTCGTGCACCGTCGTGGTGCCGCTCCTGATGTTGCGGCGGGTGACCAGCAGCACCATCACGTAATCGACGCCGTCGCGGTGCATGCCCTCGGGCGTCGGCTTGCCGTGAACGCCGGGCCGCGCCTCGATGCGGAACTGGTGGCCCTCGATGTGCCAGCGCGCGGTATCCGGCGCCAGCTTGCCGAACAGCGCCCGGCCGTACTCCAGCACGGTGCGCAGCGTGGCGCCGCCGGCGATCTCGTCCTTCACCGGCGCGAACCAGCGCTCGATGCCGCCGTTCAGCGTGTTGTAGTCGAGCGTCTGGAAGTGCGCCTGGTGGGGGCCGCGCTCGATCGCGCCCTGCCGGCCGGCGGTCCAGACGGCGAAGCGCCGGCGGCGGTAACGCCCGCCGTCGCCCATGTAGGTGTCGACCTCGAGGTCGTTCCAGCTGTCGGCGAAGGCGGTCCAGTCGGCCAGCGTGCCGAAGCGGCCGAGCGCGTCGCGCATCTGGCTGGCCTCGACGAAGGCGTAGCCGGCGCGCGCGATGCGGTCGCGGATGTCCGAAGCGTTCTGGAGGCCGGTGCCGATTTCGCTCATGATCGGCAGCGTAACACCACGACCCGTCCCCTTCCTACGATCTAAAGTCGGGGGCACCCCGGAGAAAAGAATGCCTTACGCGACGACCGACGATTCCGTGAAGCTGTGGTACGAGGAGACCGGCAGCGGCCAGCCCATCGTGTTCGTGCACGAGTTCGCGGGCGACCACCGGTCGTGGGAGCCGCAGCTGCGCCACTTCGGCCAGCGCTACCGCTGCATCGCCTATGCCGCCCGCGGCTACCCGCCCTCGGACGTGCCGGAGAGCCCGGACCGCTACTCGCAGAACCGCGCCACCGACGACATCGCCGCCATCCTCGACGCGCTGAAGATCGACAAGGCGCACATCGTCGGCCTGTCGATGGGCGGCTTCGCCACCCTGCATTTCGGCTTCCGCCACCCCAAGCGGGCCAAGTCGCTGGTCGTGGCCGGGGTCGGCTACGGCGCCGAGAAGGAGCAGCAGGGCAAGTTCCGCGGCGAGGTCGAGGCGGTGGCCCAGGCGCTGCGTGAGCAGGGCATGGCGAAGTTCGCCGAGAAGTACGCCTACGGACCGACCCGCGTGCAGTTCGAGAACAAGGACCCGCGCGGCTTCGCCGAATTCAAGCAGCAGCTCGGCGAGCACTCGGCGCTGGGCTCGGCCAACACCCAGCTCGGCGTGCAGGGCCAGCGGCCGTCGCTCTACGACCTCGTCGAGGACATGCGCAAGCTCACCATCCCGACGCTGGTGCTGACCGGCGACGAGGACTGGCCGTGCCTCGCGCCGTCGATCCTGATGAAGCGCGAAATCCCGTCGTCGGCGCTGTCGGTGATGCCGAACTGCGGCCACACCATCAACATCGAGGACCCCGACCAGTTCAACCGCCTGGTCGGCGACTTCATCGTCCAGGTCGAAGCCGGCCGCTGGCCCAAGCGCGACCCGCGGTCGCTGGCGAACTCGATCACGGGAATGAAATGACGGCTAGGCCGTCAGCCCGCCGTCGCAGACGAACTCCGAGCCGGTCGAGAAGGTCGACTCGTCGCTGAGCAGGAACAGGATCATCGCCGCCGCCTCGTCGGCGCGGCCCAGCCGGCCGAGCGGGTGGAGTTCCTCCAGCCACTGCCGGCCGCTCATGTTGCCGACCGTGCCGTCGAGGCGCGGGGCGACCATCGGGGTGTCGATGTAGCCCGGGTGCACCGAGTTGCAGCGGATGCCGTACTTCATCTGGGCGCAGTGCAGGGCGACGCTCTTGGTCAGCTGCCGGACCGCGCCCTTGCTGGCGCAGTAGGCCATCGCGTAGGACGCGCCGCGCAGGCCGAGCACGGAGGAGATGTTGACGATCGACCCGCCGCCTCGCGTCTTCATCGCCGCCACGGCCGCCTTGCACCCGAGGAAGGTGCCCAGCGCGTTGATGTCGTTGACCCGCCGGTACTCGGCCAGGGTGCAGTCCTCGATCGAGTTGCGCACGCCGACGCCGGCGGCATTGACCAGCCCGTGCAGGCCGCCGAACGCGTCGAGCGTCGTCGCCACCGCGCGGGTCCAGTCGGCCTCCTGCGTGACGTCGAGGGCGACGAAGCGGGCGGCCGCGCCCAGTTCCT
>JAIUOX010000098.1 GCA_020160955.1 Pseudomonadota bacterium | reverse complement strand
GTCAGGAGGTCGGCCGCCTCGATGGCGCGGCGCACGTGGTCGCGCCGGTCGTTCCAGATGTCGGTGCCGTGGGCCTGCAGCCAGTAGCGCGCCCCGACCAGCCGCGCGACCAGCACTGCCAGCGGCGCCATGAACACGTGGCCACAGAACACGACATCGACCGGCCGGTACCGCCAGGCCTGCCACAGGGCCGACAGCGAGAAGCCGAGCCGTCCGAAGATCGCCGGCCGCTGGCGCACGCCGGGCGGCAGGGCCACGCCGTCGGCGTCGCCGAGCCGCGGCAGCACCAGGATCTCGGCGCCGCTGGCGGCCAGCGCGCCGAACAGGTCACGGTTGTAGCGAGCGATGCCGCCGCGCGCGCCGTAGGCGTCACCGACGAGGGCGAGGATGCGAACGGCCATCCCGGTCAGGCCGCCACCGGCGGCGTCCAGCCGCTTTGCCAGACCCGCAGCGCCCAGCCGCGCGAGGCGGCCGAGAAATCGGGCATGCCGCTCGACGCCGGCCCCGCCGCCTCGCGCAGCCAGCGGCCGACCGGCGTCACGAAGCCGGTCTTGCGCCGGCCGCGCACCGTTTCCGGCAGCGGCGGGTCGGGCACCGCCGCGACGGCGTCCTTGGCGTTGAGCCGCGCCAGCGCCGGACCCGCCGGCAGGGCAGCGAGGAAGAACGGGTCGACGAACGGCACGCGGATCTCGACCGATTGCGCCATCCCGGCCCAGTCGGCATCGCGCAGCAGCTGGTTGCGCATGTAGAGCGAGGTCTCGAGCGCCGACACGCGGTCGAAGTCGCCGAGGCCGCGGCCGCCCTGCAGCACCGAAGCGACGTGGCTGAGCGGCGCGAGGCGACGCAGGCCCTCCTCCAGCAGGTCCGGGGACAGCAGGTCCTCGAGTTCCCACGGCATGTAGACGCTGCGGCGCAGCAGGTAGGCGCCGGCCCAGCTGCCGCCGTACTGCAGCACGCCCGCCGCCTTGGGATGGAGCGGCAGACCGGCGCGGATCGCCGCCGACAGGCCACGCCGCGCCAGCGTGCCGACGCCGGGAATCCAGGACACCGGCCGCAGCCAGTGCACGCTGCGCGGCACGTCGCGGAACGACGGGTAGCCGCCGAAGCACTCGTCGGCGCCCAGCCCGCTCAGCGCCACCTTGACCCCGGCCTCGCGCGCCGCCTTGGACACGAACCAGGTGTTGATGCCGTCGACCGTCGGCAGGTCCATCGCGTCGAGGATCGCCGGCAGGTCGGACTCGAACTCGGCGCGGTCGACGGTGCGCACGACGTGCCGGGCGCCGTAGCGGCCCGCGACCTCGGCTGCCAGCGGCGCCTCGTCGACCGGCAGGCCCTTGAACTCGGCGAAGGCCAGCGTCACCGCCGTCGTCGCCGTCGCGCCCAGCCCGGCCATGGTGCCGAGCAGCGCGCCCGAATCGAGGCCGGCCGACAGGAACACCGCGACCGGCACGTCGGCCACCAGGTGATGGCGCACCGAGTCGCGCACCGCGTCGGCCAGTTGCGCGGCGGGCTCGCCGCGGCCCGGCCGCAGCGCGCGCTCGGCCAGCGCACCGGCGACGTCGTAGAAGCGTTCGGCCGGGTGCGGCCCGGTGGCATCGACCACCATCGTCGCGCCGGCCGGCAGCGCGCGGATCTCGCGCCACACGGTGAACGGCTCGGGCACGCTGCCGAACAGGTGGAAGCCGACGATGCCGGCCGAATCGGGATCGCTGGCGACCGCCCCGCCGGCCAGCAACGCCTTGGCCTGCGAGGCGAAGCGCACGGTCCAGCCGTCGTCCGCCCAGTACAGCGGCTTGATGCCCAGCGGGTCGCGCGCCAGCACCAGGCGGCGCTTGGTGGCGTCCCAGATGCCGAAGGCGAACATGCCGCGCAGCCGGCGAACCATCTCGATGCCGTACTCGGCGAACAGGTGCAGCAGCACCTCGGTATCCGAACCGCTGCGGAAGACGTGGCCCTTGTCGGCCAGTTCGCGGCGCAGCTCGAGGTAGTTGTAGATCTCGCCGTTGAAGGTGATGGTGTAGCGGCCGCAGGCGCTGTGCATCGGCTGCAGACCGGCATCGCTCAGGTCGATGATCGCCAGCCGGCGGTGCGCGAAGCCGGTGCGGCCGTCGTCGGCCAGCCACAGCCCCTCGCCGTCCGGCCCGCGCGCGGCCATGCGATCGTTGATGCGGCCGAGCTCGGCGCGGTCGACCGGCGGCGCGACCTCGAGGTAGGCGTGGATGCCGGCTATGCCGCACATGGGAGCGATGCCTGGGAGGTGGCGGCGGTCAGCGTGCGCCCGTGCCGCGGAAGACCACGGCGAAGGTACGCAGCACGATCACCAGGTCAAGCCAGAGCGAGCAGTGCTTGAGGTAATACAGGTCGTACTCGAGCTTTGACCGCATCTCGTTCGGCTCGTGCGCGTAGCCCTGGTTGATCTGCGCCCAGCCGGTGATGCCGGGGCGCACGATGCTGCGCAGCGCGAAGTACTCGATGTCACGCACGTAGCCCTTCTCCAGCGTGGCCGCCTCGGGCCGCGGGCCGACCCAGCTCATGTCGCCGCGCAGGATGTTGAACAGCTGCGGCAGCTCGTCGAGACGGGTGCGCCGCAGGAAATGGCCGCTGCGGGTGATGCGCGGATCGCTGGTCGTCGTGAAGCTGGGACCGCCGGCGCCGTGCCGCATGGTACGGAACTTGACCATGCGGAACGGCTTGCCGCGGCGGCCGACCCGCTCCTGCAGGAAGAACACCGGGCCGGGACTGTCGAACCGGACCACCAGCGCGATGACGGCGAGGACCGGCAGCAGCAGCGGCAACGCCGCGATCGTCGCCAGCAGTTCCAGCGCGCGCCGCACCAGCAGGTACTGCCGCGACGGCAGCAGGGCGCCGAACTCGTTCGGCGTCAGGCCGCCGAGCGGCGTCTGGCCGGTCAGCGTCTCGACGATGTAGCGGCGATCGAGGACCGGCACGCCGGAGATGGCGGCATCCGCGAGCGCCGCCAGCCGGCCCTCGCCGAGATCGGCACTGAGATCGGCGACGATGGCGTCGACACGGATGCCGCGGCGATAGACGTCGTCGAAGTCGAGCCAGCGGCACGACTCGGACTTCGGCATCAGCGCGCGCGACGACCCGGGCATCACCGCGTAGTTGCGGATCAGGTAGCGGGCGCGCAACTGCGCGACGCTGCCCATCCACAGCAGGGTCAAGAGGCCCGAGCCGATGAACTGGATGCGCGAGTAGTCGACGCGCATCAGCAGCAGCAGGGCGGCGATCAGGCCGTAGGTGATCACGGCGACCGGCGCGACGTAGCTCAGGTTGCCCTGCAGCGAGGCGCGCGGGAACGCGTCGAGGCGCCGGCCGCAGTACCAGACGACGCCGTAGCCCAGCGCCGTCGCGATGATGGTGACCTCGGTGCCGAACACGCCGTAGGAGAACGGCTCGCCCGTGGCGTAGATCGGGATCGGCAGCACGACGCAGAACAGGAACCCGACGGTCGCGTCGATCCACGTCTCGATGAACCGCTCGGGGGCGGATCGCAGGCGCCGCTTGCCGGACGCGGACTCGCCGGCCGCCCCGGACTCGGTCGCCATCGGGATCGCTCCACGTACGCTCAACGCCGAACACTCCTTGTGCCGGACACGTCGCGATCGGCGGACGCGACCCTCATCGCTCCGCGCGCCTGTCCGGCAAATTCCCACCGCTTCCGCGCGCCCCACGCACGCAGATTGCACCCGAAGTGAGTATAGTTACCGGTCATCTCCGCGTAAAGGCATCTCCGGCCGCTCGCGCCGGGCAAAGGCCTGGGCCCATCCCATGCCCAGCATCGCGCTCACCACGAAGCCGATGGCTGGCATCTGGAGGCTGAAGTCGATCATCGAGTGCAGGGTCGGCACGGTCGCGACGGCCAGGGCGGACACCGGCAGGTAGCGATGCGCGAAGCGAATCGTCAGCGCGCCGTAGAGCGTGGCGCCCCACGGGATCAGCAGGATCGCGTAGACCACGAAGGCCATCGGGATACCGACCTCGACCATGACCTCGAGCGGCGTCGAATGCGCGAGGTCGTTGGGCTGGGTCATGCTGGCGGGCTGCAGGATGGTGTAGATGTCGGCGAAGTTGCCGATCCCCCAGCCCAGCCAGGGCGACAGGGTGATGGCCTTCCAGCTCGCCATCCAGATGTGCATGCGCTCGCCGACGCTGCCGCCATGCTCGAGCTTCATGAACATCGTCCGGCCGGCGATCACGGTGACGACGATGCCGACGACGACGGCGCCGATGATCACGAGGCGCGTCAGGTCCGGCCGGGCCCGCCACAGGCCGCGCATCATCAGCAGGATCACCAGGCCCACGGTGGCGACGGTCGCCGCCAGGCCGGCGCGCGAGGCCGAGATCAGCAGGCCGCCCAGCATCAGCAGCGAGATCGCCAGCATGACCAGCCGGAACCCGGTCAGGCCCGACAGGAAGCCCTCTTCCTGCTCGCCGTAGCCGTAGGGCACGTGGCCCTGGCCGCGCCGCGGCGCGAACAGCAGGGTCAGCGCCGCGACCAGCGCCATGCCGCAGTAGGACCCGAAGGAGTTGCTGCTGACGAACGTCCCCGACATCACGCAGTGGTCCTTCATCTCGAAGGTGCCGACCTTCTTCAGGTAGCTGCCGAGGTAGCAGGAGTTGGTGGTGGCCTGCGACAGGAAGCCGTAGCCCAGCACCAGCATCGCGCCGAACAGGAAGAAGTACAGCAGCAGGCGCGCACGGCCGCGATCCCGGCACAGCGCGCGGGAGCACAGGAAGATGGCGCCGCAGGTCAGGCACTTGATCAGCGAGTTGCGGGCCGCGTCGATCGCGAGGTCGGGCACCGGCGCATGGGCCTGGCCGAGCAGCTTCGCCGCCATCTCGTAGTAGGTGGCGCTGGCCGTCAGGGGCGCCAGCGTCGACATCTGGAAGAGCGCGAACAGCACGTATGCGGCGAAGCACAGGATCAGGATCGCCAGCGGGCGGCGCTCCGCCGGCGCGGCGTCGAAGCCCGAGCGGGTCCCCGCTCCCATCGCGATCACGATCGCGAACAGCGCGACCAGGACCGCGACCGGCGCCCACGCCCAGTCGCGGTTGCCGCCCATCCCGATCGCGGTCAGCGACACGACGGCGAAGAACGCGCCGGCGACGATCCAGTCGAACAGGCGCAGCCCCTGCTCCAGCACGCCCCGGGCAGGCGGCGGCACGAACCCTTCCATGCGCAGGACTACTTCTTCTTCAGGTGAACGAGCCATTTCGTCAGCTCCTCCTGCGCCCCGGGTTCGTTGCGGATGAAGTAGCGCACGAACAGTTCGTCGATCGGAGACCGGATCGCCTCGGCGAAGTACAGCCGCAGGCCGCTCTTGCGCCAGTTCATCGCGACCTCGGCGGCCACGCGGTCGCGCTCCTGCGGCGTGAAATGCTGCCAGTTGTCGAGGAACAGCTGCAGCCGCGACGGCCACAGCGACTCGAGCATCGGCGCCACGTCGAGCGACATCATGAGCGGCGCCACCACGGCGCGGGACGGCCCGCCCAGCGCCTGACGCACCGCCGCGAGCCGGGTCCACGCGACACCGCGCGCCGGGTCGTTGGCCAGCGCGGTCTCGAGGTCGCCCTGCGCCTCGCGCAGCCACTGGGTCCGCTGCTCGCGCGTGACGCGCAGGTTGGGATTGAGCGCCGCGCCGGCCAGCAGTTCGGAGCGGACCAGGCGACGCGCCGCCACCGGGTCGAACGACACCGCCCGGTCGAGGCTGGCGATCGCCGCCTCGACTTCGTCCAGCTGGACCGGCCGGGCGCCGGTCCGCATGGCGTAGAGGACGCTGTCGGCTTTCTGCTGCTGCAGCGCGGCGTTGGCCACCGGCCAGGCCACGACGACGAGGGCTGCCCCGCCGAGCGCGAGCAGTCCGCGCAGCATCCACGTCATCACGCTCAAGAGATTCGTCTTTCCTCGCGGACCCGTCGCCGCGCTCCGCCGGAACGGCCGCAGCAAATCGCATTCTACCTGAAGACTGTTGAGAATGCGACGCCGGATCGTTCAGCCCGTTGCCGCCGGAGGCGCCGGCGGGGCCTTCTCGCCCGGCGACGGCGATGCCGCCGGCGGGTCGTCCTTGGCGTCCCGCGGGGTGTCCGGGCCGATCGACCGGACCCGGACGTCGACGACGGTCGACGCGGTCGCGCCCGGCTTGCCGGTGAAGCTGCCCTTGAGCGGCATGGCCTGCTCGGGATCGCGCGCCACGGCGACGCGGATCAGCCGGTCGGTGCCGATGATGCCGTTGGTCGGGTCGAACTCCACCCAGCCGGCGCCCGGCAGGTAGACCTCCATCCAGGCATGGGGCTGCGCCGTCCCCGGCGCGCCGCCGGCCGCCGCATCGACCGCCGGGTCGTAGAGGTATCCGGTGACGAAGCGGGCGGCGATGCCCAGCGCGCGGCTGCCTTCCATCATCAGCAGCGCGTAGTCGCGGCAAGTCCCCGAGCCGGTCTGCAACGTCGTCGCCGGTGGCTGGGTCCCGGGCTCGAAGCGCATCAGGTACTGCAGGCCTTCCTGGATGCCCTTGCACATGCGGGTCAGCGTGGCGAAGGTCTCGGCCTCGCCCTCGCCCTTCAGGAACTGCTTCGTCCAGCCGGTCACCGCCCCGTTGGGATCGGGGTAGTGCCGCTCGACGTAGCGCGCGAGGTCGGGCACTTCCTCGGTGGCGTAGCTGAACGGCAGGGTGCGGGCATAGGTCTCGAGCGGCGGCCATTCGACCGGCCCCGCGAAGTGCTCGAGCCGGATCGTGCTGGTCAGGTCGAGATGGTCGGTCTCGCCCTCGAAGGTCGCGATGGCGATCGAGTTGCCGAACGGGTCGTGGATCCAGCGGACCGCCGCGGCGGGCTCGATCGACAGGCTGGTCTGGAGCAGGCGCAGGTCGTGGCTGTCGCGCGGCCGGAACATCAGCCGGTGCTCGCCGAGCACCACCGGGGAAGAATATTCGTACCGCGTGTGATGAACGATCTCGAGCGTGCGCATGGGCTCCGATGGTGCAGCGGGACAACGAGGGTTGCGGCCCTGCCGTGGCCGGGCCGTCAGTCGAGCGACTTCGATTTCCAGAGATCGAACGTGTAGGACTTATCCGACAGCGGTGCGCCGAACACCAGCGGCAGTTCGTCACCGAACTCCCCGACCTTGCGGAAGTTCTCCATGCCCAGGAAGGTCTTGCCGCGCGGCACGACGACGTACTTGTCGCGCCGCGGATCGGCCACCATCAGCGCCGACCGCTCGGCCCAGTTCGACGCCTTCAGCGTGGCCCCGGCATCGACGACCGCGAACCACGCGACGGGATGGCCCCACACCGTGTCGCCCGGCTTCAGGATCTCGCGCAGCGGCGCCATCTGGAGGGCGTAGTCGCGCTGCGGTCCCTGCTTCCACGCCGCCAGCACCCGCGGCGCATACGCCAACGCCGCGCCGTTGACCACGAGCAGCGCGACACTCGACAGCGCGACGAGGGCCGCGACACGGCGGGTTCCCGGCGCGGCCGGCGCCGTGACCAGGCTGCCGGCGCCGATCGCGGCGAGGCAGATCAGCAGTGTCGTCGGGTAGAGCGTGTAGTAGCCGCTGTCCTTGCCGGCGACGACGGCGTGGAGCAGCACGACGATCGCGGCGAGCACCAGCAGCATGGCGACCGCGCGCTGCCGCCACAGCGCGTGCCGGACGAAGCCGTACAGCGCGACCAGCGCGAGCAGCAGCGCGGCGGGCAGGCGGGCGAAGTCCTGGCCATAGCGCTGGAACTCGCCGACCAGCCGACCGGCGAGACCGCCGCCGCCGCTGGTGCGAACCATCAGGTGGTCGAGGAACTGCAGCTGGAAATCGCGCGGCGTGAGCAGGCCGTAGCCCAGCCAGGCCAGCACGGGCAGGCCGGCGCCGAGACCGAACGCCAGCGCCGACGCGAGGCGCCGCCGGCCGCCGAACAGCAACAGCACGCAGAACAGGCCGAAGCACCACGGCAGCGCCACCGTGTGGAACAGCGCGGCCGCTCCGCCCGCCAGCCCATACGCGAACAGGACCGCCGGCCGCGGCGCGGCGTCGTCGCGCGCCGAGCCGACGACACCGGTCGTCGCGACGAGCAGCGCGAAGATCGCGCCGGTATCCATGCGCGCGATCTTGGCGGTGGCGATCCACGGCGGCCACGCGAACAGCATCGCCGCCGCCGCCAGCGCCGCCGGGCGCTGCCCGCTCGCCACCAGGACGAGACGGTAGATCGCCCACACGCCGAGCCCGCCGAACACGATCGCCGGCAGGCGCGTCTGCACGATGCCGAGACCGAACAGGAAGTAGGACACGGCGGCCGACAGCGGCAGCGCCGGCGGCTGCCACAGGTAGCGGCTCTCGAAACCCTCCTGCAGGGTGCGCAGGTCCGAGCGGAAGGCGCCCAGCCGCGCCAGCTGCCAGCCGGCATCGTTGAGCAACGGCTCGTCGTAGGAGAACAGCGGGTACGACTTCACGTCGAGCAGCTGCAGGACGATGAAGGCGGCCATCAGCAGCGGACCGGGATGGCGGCGTACCCAGTCGATCATGGCGTCCGCGCCGGGCTGGCCGGGGCGTCGCCCGGCGCGACGATGCCATGCTGGGCGAGGCCCTGCCTGCCGGCCGGCGTCAGGGCATAGACGCCGCGTTCGACGCGCTCGAACCAGCCGTAGTGATCGTCGCCCAGGATCGCCCCGGCGCGCGGCGAGCCGGCGTCCTTGCGCACCGCCGCGACCTTGAGCGGGCCGCGCTCGGCCAGCAGCGCGGCGCAGCGCAGGGCTTCCTGCCGGTAGGCGGTCATCAGCGGCGCCCGCATCGCGCTGCCGCCGAGGTTGGGATCGCCGACGCGGCGGCGATGCTCGCCCAGCAGCCGCCCGGCCTTGCGCTTGTCGAGGCGCGGCTTGTAGGGCGCCGGGTCGAGCACGACGTCGGCGCGGTCGCCGGCCACCACCAGCAACCCGAGGCCGAGACGGCGGCACAGCCGCTTCACGCCCTTGACCTCGCGCGGCCACTGCCCGACCGCGAGGTAGACCCGGTCGGACAGCGCCAGCCGGTCGATGCCCTGCAGCACCAGGCCCAGCCCGAAGCTGCGCTTCAGCTCGACGATGACCGGCGGTTCCTCGCCGCGCACGCCGACCACGTCGCAGCCGCGGACCTCGCCCTTAACGACGTATCCCTGTGCCTCGAGAAGCGCCTTCACGGGCGCATACAGATCGCTCTCCAGCGCCATGCGGCGGCGACGGTAGCACGCCGTCCTGTGGGTCCTCCCGGGTTCCATCCACCCGCCCGAAGGCGGCGACCGCCGCCTCGATCAGCCGCTCGTTCGCCACCGGCTTGTCGAGCCGCGGCGCCGCGCGCAGCGCCAGCGGCACCATGCCGAGGTCCTGGTAGCCGGTGACGAACAGGAACGGCACGCCGCGGCGCGACAGCACCTCGGCGATCGCGAAGCTCAGTTCGCCGTGCAGGTTGATGTCGAGGATGGCGCCGTCGAGGGGAGCGACCCGGGCGTGTGCCAGCCCCTCCTCGAGGTGGCCGACCGGGCCGACGACCTGGCAACCGGACTCCTCGAGCAGGTCCCGGGTGAGCTCGGCCAGCATGAAATTGTCCTCGACGACCAGGATCCTCTGGCCGTCGAGCCGCCCCTGCCGCAGACGATCGACTGTACTCACCATTCCCTGCCTCGGGACCGCACCGACGGAGCCCCCGCTCTCCCGGTCCCTCGCTGCAGTCTGGAACGGCGCGCGGCGGGCCGGTATGACAAACAAATGACCGATTTGCCGGAGACCGACCTGCTGGACCGCGGCGCCGCCGCGATCGCCGACGCCGTGCGACGCGGCAAGACCACCGCCCGGGCCATCGCCGAGGCGGCGATCGCCCGCGTGACGGCGCGCAACCCGGCGCTCAACGCGATCGTCGACTTCGACCCGGCGGAGGCGCGCGCCGCCGCCGACGCGGTCGACGCCCGGCGCCGGCAGGGCTTCGACGGGCCGATCCTGGGCGTCCCCTACACCGTCAAGGACACGACCTGGGTGGCCGGCCGCCGCGTCACCAACGGCTCGCTCCTCTGGAAGGACTTCCGCCCGGACCGCGACGCCGTCGCGGTCGAGCGCCTGAAGCGCGCCGGCGGGGTGTTCCTCGGCATGACCAACACGCCGGAGATGGCGGCCAAGGGCCACACCGAAAACAAGGTGTACGGCCCGACCCGCCACCCGCTCGACCCGGCCCTGACGCCGGGCGGATCGTCGGGCGGCGCGGCGGCGGCGCTGGCCGCCGGCTTCACGCCGATCGCTCTGGGCACCGACGGCGGCGGCTCGGGTCGCCGCCCGGCGGCGCATTGCGGCGTCGTCGGCCTCAAGACCTCGGCCGGGGCGATCCCCTCGCCGTTCGGCTTCGGCGGCGCCTATGGTCCGCTCTACGGGGTCACCGCGCCGATGGGCCGGCGCGTCGCCGACGCCCGGGTGGCCTTCGAGGTGATGGCCGGACCCGATCCGCGCGACCCGCACTCGGTCGCCCTGCTCGACGTGCCGCCGCCGGCCGAGCCGCGGCTGGCGGTCAGCCCGCGGCTCGGCCTCGGCGTCGCGGTCGATCCCGACGTGATGGCCGCCTTCGAGGCGGCGATCGCCCGCCTGCGCGCCGCCGGCTGGCGCATCGAGGAAGCCGACGTCGCGTGGCCGGCCGGCACCAACGAGGCCGCCTTCGGCGCGGTCAACGCCGCCGCCAGCGCCCTGCTCTACGGCGCCGAGCACGCCAAGCGCCCCGACCTGTTCGGCGACAACATCGCGGGCCTGGTCGAGCGCGGCCACGCCATCGCCGGCACCGAGGTCGTCGAGGCCTTCCGCTTCGCCGACGCCTGCGCCCGCGCCGTCGCCGACTTCTTCACCCGCTACGACTACCTGCTGACGCCGACCACGGCCTGCGTGTCGTGGCCGGTCGAGCAGGTCCATCCGCCGACCATCGAGGGCCGGCCGGCCGGGCCGCGCGGCCACGCCGTGTTCACGCCGCTGTTCAACCTCGCGCTCACGCCCGGCATCTCGGTGCCGTGCGGCACCGGCCGCGACGGCCTGCCGGTCGGGCTGCAGATCGTGGCGCCCCGGCTGCACGACCGGCCGCTGCTCGCCATGGCGCAGCGCGCCGAACTCGCGCTCGCCGCATGACGCCGTCGGTGATGCCGTCGTGGACCGAGCTGGCGATCGTCGCCGGCTTCGCGCTGGTGGTGGCGGTCGCGATCCGCTGGTTCCAGGCCCATCGCGCGGCGCGGCGCGACGCGCCCGAACACCCGCACGCCGCGCTGATGAAGCGCGCCGAGAGCCTGGCGGAGCGCAGTCCCTTCCTCCGCAAGGTGTGCGGCGAGTACCGCGCCAACGGCCACATCTCGGACCGCCAGGCCGAGGCGGTGCGCAAGGCGATCGCGCGTCTCGACGCCGCGGCCTGACGAACGCCATGCCGCGCGGCGCCCGCCTCTCGAATGCCCAGGCCCGCCGCATCGCGCTGGCCGCGCAGGGCTTCGCGGCGGCGCGGCCGCCGGGACCGGCCAACGCCGGGCATCTCAAGCGGACCGTCGACCGGCTGGGCCTGCTGCAGATCGATTCGGTCAACGTGCTGGCCCGCGCCCACTACCTGCCGCTGTTCTCTCGGCTGGGCGCCTACGACAGCGGCCTGCTCGACCGGCTGGCCTGGGGGCCGCGCGGCCAGCGCGCGCTGTTCGAGTTCTGGGCGCACGAGGCCTCGCTGCTGCCGGTCGCGAGCCAGCCGCTGCTGCGCTGGCGCATGCAACGGGCGCGCGACAACGACGGCGACGGCAAGGGCAAGCTGCACCAGTTCCGCCGGCAGAAGGCGCGCTACATCGACGAGGTGCTGCGCGAGATCGCCGACCGCGGGCCGCTCGCGGCCTCGGAGCTGAGCCGGCCCGGCGAGCGGCGCGGCGCGTGGTGGGGCTGGAACGACGGCAAGCTCGCCGTCGAGTGGCTGTTCTTCGCCGGGCTGGTGACGACCGCGACGCGGCGCGGCAGCTTCGAACGCGTCTACGACCTCACCGAGCGCGTGCTTCCGGCCACCGTCTCCGCGCGACCGACGCCGTCGCCCGAGGACGCGCAGCGCGACCTGCTGCGCCAGTCGGCGCGCGCGCTGGGCGTCGCCACCGAGCGCGAACTGCGCGACTACTTCCGGCTCGGCGTCGCCGACACCCGCGCCCGGCTGGCCGAGCTGGTCGAGGCCGGCGACCTCGTCCCCGTCGAGGTCGAGGGCTGGTCGCACGCCGCCTACCTCGACCCGGCGGCGCGCCAGCCGCGGCGCGTCGAGGCGCGCGCCCTGCTGGCGCCGTTCGATCCGCTGATCTGGGAACGCAACCGCGCGCACCGCCTGTTCGACTTCTTCTATCGCATCGGCATCTACACGCCGGCCGCGCAGCGCACCCACGGCTACTACGTGCTGCCCTTCCTGCTGGGCGAGAGCCTGGTGGCGCGGGTCGACCTCAAGGCCGACCGGGCGAACCGGCGGCTGCTGGTCCATGCCGCGCACCTCGAGCCCGGCCACGCGGCGGGCGCGGTCGCCGCGCCGCTGCACGACGAGCTGCGCCTGATGGCGACGTGGCTCGGCCTCGACGACATCGTCCTGCCGCCCCGCGGCCCGCTGGCAAAGGCCATGGCGCGGATGCGATAACGGCGGCAACGGAAACCAGGGGAGAGAACGCGGACATGAACGATCTGGTGCTGAAGGGCGGACGCGTCGTCGACCCGTCGCAGGGACTCGACAAGGTCACCGACATCGCCTTCGCCGGCGGCAAGGTCGCCGCGATCGGCGACGGGCTCGCCGGAAAGGACGTGCGCGACGTCGCCGGCAAGATCGTGAGCCCCGGCCTGATCGACCTGCACACCCACGTCTACTGGGGCGGCACCTCGCTCGGCGTCGAGGCCGAGCTGCTCGCCCGAACCGGTGGCGTGACGACGTCGGTCGATGCCGGCAGCGCGGGGCCCGGCAACTTCCACGGCTTCCGCAAGCACGTCATCGAGCCGTCGCCGGTCCGCATCCTGCCGTACCTCAACATCTCCTTTCCCGGCATCTTCGCCTTCTCCAAGACGGTGATGGTCGGCGAGAACTGCGACATGCGCCTGATCGACCCGCGCGAGGCGGTGCGCGTGGCGCGCGAGCACAAGGACCTCGTGCTCGGCATCAAGGTGCGCGTCGGCCGCTCGGCCAGCGGCGATTCGGGCGACAAGCCGCTCGACATCGCGCTCGACGTCGCCGAGGAACTCGGCCTGCCGGTGATGGCCCACCTCGACGCGCCGCCGCCGTCGCGCCGCGACGTCGTCGACAAGCTGCGACCGGGCGACATCCTGACCCACTGCTTCCGTCCGTTTCCGAACGCGCCGGTGCGGCCCGACGGCCGGGTGCGCGAGGAGATCCTGGCCGCCCGGGCGCGCGGCGTGGTGTTCGACATCGGTCACGGCGGCGGCTCGTTCGGCTTCGGCACGACCCGCGCCATGCTGGCCGCCGGCTTCCTGCCCGACGTCATCTCCTCGGACGTCCACGTCATCTCGATCGAGGGTCCCGCCTTCGACCTGCTGACCACGATGTCGAAGTTCCTGTGCCTCGGCGTCGACCTGCCGACGGTGATCCGGCTGGCGACCGTCAATGCCGCCGCGGCGATCAAGCGGCCGGACCTCGGCACGCTCAAGGTCGGCGCGGTCGGCGAGGCCAGTGTCATCGCCGAGACCACCGGCCGCTTCGACTATGCCGATTCGATCGGCGAGCGCATGATGGGCGACAAGCGGCTGGTCTCGGCCGGCGTCGTGCTGGCGGGCCGCTGGTGGCACCCGGCGTGACCGACCCGGACAAGGAAACCGATCCCCTCGCCTCGCCGGCCTGCAGCGCCAGCGAGGCCAGCGACGTCTACATGGGCTTCGCCGGCCCGGACGAGATCGCCGCCTTCCTGGCCGAGCTGGCCGCGGCGGAACAGGCCGGGCGGCCGATCGACGACCGGCTGCGCGCCATGCTTCCCCGGATTCGCGACGACGCCCTGCATGCCGCCCTGGCCGCGCGCCTCGGCGCGCCGAAAAAAGCCTGACGCGCCCCGCAACCCGTCGCGGGGCCGCGTCGTTGACCCGGTGTTGGCCGGGTACGGTGTCGCCCTGCCCCCGCTCAGCGATGCCACTCTCCCCGCCCGGCCCATAGCCCGCTCCCGAGTCGCCTCGGGGGCGGGCTGCCTGTCCTGGGGGTCAGCCCGGCTGTTTTTCTTTGCGCGCGGACGGAAGCCGCTAGAGTGGCGGCATGCGCACCTTCCTGATCGGCTGGATCGCCGCCCTCGCCGCCCTCGCCGTGCTCGACGCGCTCTGGCTGGGCGTCGTCGCGCGCGACCTCTACCGCGACAAGATGGGGACGCTGCTGACCGACCAGCCGCGCTGGACCGCCGCGATCCTGTTCTACCTGGTGCACACCGCGGGCGTGGTCGCGTTCCCGCTGGCGCTGTCGCAGAGCTGGCTGGGCGCGCTGCTCTACGGCGCCCTGTTCGGCTTCGTGGTCTACGCCGCCTACGACCTCACCAACCTCGCGACGCTGCGCGGCTGGCCGCTCTCGCTCACCGTCATCGACCTGGCGTGGGGCACCGCGGTGACCGCCGTCTCCTGCGTCGCGGCCTTCCTCGCGGTGCGCGCCACGTCGTGACCGCTACACGTCATGACCGCTACCGGTCGTCGAATTCCGGGTGGCGCCGGACGTAGGCCACGACGAAGCTGCAGGCCGGCACGATCCTGAAGCCGCGCCGGTGGGTATCGGCTAGCGCTTCCTTGACCAGGCGCGACGCGAAGCCCTTGCCCTCGTCGACCGGCGGCACCTCGGTGTGCGTGAACACCAGGCTGTCGCCCTGCTCGTGGTAGACGGCCAGCGCCACGCCGTGATCGGTGTCGAGCTCGTAGCGATGCTGCGCGGCGTTGTGACGGACGGACACCTTTTCCTCCCCGCTCAGGGTTCGACCTGCCAGAACATCGGGTACGACGACTGGACGAGGTTCTTGAGGCTCGCCCGGTAGCCAGCCGGGATCGTGAACTGGCCCCACATCACCGCCGGCACCAGCTCGTAGGCCGCGACCTGGATGTCGTCGGCGATCTTGCGCCGCGCTTCGAGCGTCGAGGCGCGGGTGAACGCCTTCAGCAGCTCGGGAATGCGGTTGTCGCAGGACCAGCCGGGGAAGTCGTTGCAGGTCGCCGCGACGTAGAAGTGGGTCAGCGGCGAGTACATGTCGGTGCCGTTGGAGTAGACCGGGAACATCGACCAGCCTTCCTTCTTGCCGCGGCGGGCGAGCACGGTCGGCCAGTCGCGCGGCTGCTGCTCGACCACGAAGCCGACGTCGCGCATGTTCTGCACCAGCACGCGCGACGCGGTCTGGCTGATCGAGCCGGCGACCTCCAGCACGATGACCGGCTCGCCCTTGTAGCCGGACGCCGCCAGCTCGGCCTTGGCCGCCGCGAGGTCGACCTTCGCGCCGGAGGAACCGGCGTCGCTGGCCAGCGGCGTGCCGCACATCCAGAACGACCGGCAGGCCGGCGCGCGGTAGCGTTCCGGCACGCCGATCGCGGTCAGCGTCGCGTCCTGGTCGGCCAGCTTCCACAGCACCTTGCGCACCGCCGGGTTGTCGAACGGCGGCGCGGCGTGGTTGAGGCGGAAGTTGCCCTGGAACTGGTGGATGCCGCCCAGCCCCAGCAGCTTCACGCCGCGGTCCTTCTCGAGCAGCGGCAGCATGTCGAACGGCAGGTACTGCATGTAGTCGATCTCGCCCTGCATCAGGGCGTTGGCGCCGGTCGACTGGTCGGGCATGACCCGCAGCGTCAGCTGGTCGATCTTGACGTCCTTGCCGCCGGCCAGGAAATCCGGCGCCTCGCGGCGTGGCACGTAGGCGGGGTTGCGTTCGAGCACCATCGCGTTGCCCGGGCGCCACTGGTCCTTCACGAAGCGGAAGGGACCCGACCCGATCGGCTCGGGGATGCGCTGGTCGGGCGGCGTCGCGGCGAGCCGCGCCGGCATCATCACCGGCAGCGGCGCGTTCGGCTTGCCCAGCACCTCGAGCAGCAGCGGGAACGGCTGCTTCAGCACCAGGCGGAAGCTGCGCGCATCGACCGCCGTCAGCTCGGCGGTGTCGGCCATCAGCATCTTGCCGAGCGGATCGCGCACCGCCCAGCGCCGCAGCGAGGCGACGCAATCCTCGGCGGTGACCGGCGTGCCGTCGTGCCACTTGAGCCCGTCGCGCAGCGTGAAGGTCCAGCCGAGGCCATCGGCGCTGACCTGCGTGTCGCCGACCATCTGCGGCTTGATCTCGCCCTTCTCGTTCAGGGCGAACAGCGTGTCGAACACGTGCAGGCCGAAGGTCCGGGTGATGGCGGCCGTCGTGAAATGCGGATCGAGGATCGTGACCTCGGACTCGAGCACGACCGTCATGGTCCGCGCCGCCCGCGCCTCGCGCGACCGGACGACCGACGCTGCCGCGACGGCCGCGCCGCCCGCCATCACCGCCCGGCGCCCTACCGTTCCGCCCGCCATCGCACTCTCCCCGCCTGTTGCCGACGGCGAGCCTATCGGGTTGGCGGGCAAACTCAACGTCAGGGTGTCAGCAGGCGACACAGCACGCGGTCGACGAAGATCTCGGCGCGCGGCCCGTAGACGGCGGTCGCCAGCCGCTGGCCGGCACGGGCGGTCGGCACGACGACCCGCGCCTCCAGCACCGGGCGTCCGCCGTTGGTGAAGGTGCAGCCGACCTCGGCGTTGACGTCGCCGGCGCTGTTGTTGGTGACGTACAGCGGCGCCACCCAGCGATCGCCGGGCACGACCTGCAGGCTCGGGCTCTCGAGCACGGCCACCGGCACGGTCGGACCGGCGGTGATCGGCACGGTGCCCGCCAGGCTCGCGGTCGGCCGCTGGATCTCGATCCCGCTCGCCGTCGCCACCTGCTCGGTCGGGTCGAACGCCCGGTCCGCCGCGCTGCGCGGCGGGTTGGACGGCAGCGGGCGGCTGTCCTCGCCGACATTGTCGGGCGTCCAGACCTGGCCGGTCCGCTCGTCGCGGAATTGCTGCCCCTGCACCGCGATGGCGACGGTGGCGACGGACAGGCCGGCGGCGATTGCCAGCAGCTTCATGCCTCCCTCCTTGCAGGCCGCGGGATGCGTCGCGGCACCTCGACCTCGCGCAACGGTTCCGCCCCGACAACGTCCGCGAGCGGGCGCGGTTGCAGGCCCCGGGCCGGTCAGGCCGTGGTCACGGTCCGCGCCGCGTGGTCGAGCGCCTGCTGCAGGTCGACCGCCGAGTAGGGCTTGGAGATGAACGGCACCCCGTCGGGTTCGCCGCCGGTCCGGCCGTAGCCGCTGGCGATCACCACCGGCAGGCGGGGAAAGCGGCGCCGCACCTCGGCGGCCAGCTCGTCTCCGCTCATGCCGGGCAGGCCGAGATCCGTCACCAGCAGGTCGAAACCATCGCCCTGCGCCAGCAGCTCCAGCGCCTGCTCGCCGCTGCCCGCCGCCGCGACGGCGCAACCCAGCTGTTCCAGCATGTCGGCCGTCGACAGGCGCAACACCACCTCGTCCTCGACCAGCAGCACCCGGCGCGGCCGGTCCGCAGCCGTCGCTCCCTCGCCGGCGGTCCCCGGCGTCGCGCCGGCCGGGAGCGGCGGCGGCGGCGGACGGCGTGCCGAGAGCACGCCGCGCACCCGCGCCATCAGTTCCTCGCCGCGATAGGGCTTGGCGATCAGCGGGTAGTCGCGACGCGCGTCTTGCGGGATCAGGTCGCGGGCGTAGCCGGAGGTCAGCAGCACGGCGATCCCCGGCCGCAGCCGCTGCGCCATCTTGGCCAGCTCGATCACGGTCATGGTGCCGGGCATCACGACGTCGCTGAACAGCAGGTCGAAGGCCGCGTCCTTCTCGAGCAGGGACGCGGCGTGGTCCGGCCGGTCCGCCGCCACCACGCGGTAGCCCCAGCCGGTCAGCAGCTCGACCACGCCCTCCCGCACCTCGTCGTTGTCCTCGACGACCAGGATGCGCTCGCTGCCGGCTTCGGTCGGCGTGTCGTCGGCCGGCACCGCGTCGACCGGGTCGAGGGTGCGCGGCAGGTAGAGCTTCACGCTGGTGCCCTGCCCGATCGCGCTGTCGATCCGGATGTGGCCGCTCGATTGCCGGACGAATCCATAGACCATGCTGAGGCCGAGCCCGGTGCCCTTGCCGTCGCGCTTGGTGGTGAAGAACGGGTCGAAGGCCTGCGCCGCCACCTCGGGCGGCATGCCGGTGCCGGTGTCGTTGACGGCGACCACCAAGTAGGGCCCGGGCGCGACCTCGGGATGCAGCGCCGCGTAGCGCCGGTCGAGCGTGGCGTTGGCGACCTCGATGGTGACGACGCCGCCGTCCGGCATGGCGTCGCGGGCATTGATCGCCAGGTTGAGGATCGCGTTCTCGAGCTGCCCGGGATCGATCTTGGCGTTCCACGGGTCGGGCACGACGTCGAGGCGCATGACGACGCGCTCGCCGAGCGAATGGTGCAGCAGGTCGGCGAGGTCGCGAACCAGCCGCGCCACGTCGGTCGGTTGCGCCGCCAGCGGCTGGCGGCGGGCGAATGCCAGCAGTTGGCGCGTCAGCCGGGCGCCCCGCTCCGCCGCCGCCGCGGCGGCCGCCAGCCGCGCCAGCGCCGCCGGGTCGGCCGGCACCGAGGCCCGGACGAGGTCGAGGTTGGCCTGGATGACCTGCAGGATGTTGTTGAAGTCGTGCGCCATGCCGCCGGTCAGTTGACCGGTGGCTTCCATCTTCTGGCCCTGGCGCAGGGCCATCTCGTCGCGCAGCTTGTCGGTGATGTCGACGAGGCGCAGCACGGCGCCGCCGCCCGACATCTCGCCGCGCGACACCTCGTAGTCGCGGCCCTCGTGCGCCACCCGCACCGCGCTCGAGCCCTCGCCCGCCGGTGGCCCCAGGTGCAGCGGCTCCAGGAGCGCCCGCAGGACCGGGAAGCGTTCCGACAACAGGTGCTCGCGCGTCAGCGTCGCCTGCCGGGCAGGGTCCCATCCCGCCAGCCGCACGAAGGGCTCGTTCCAGGCGACCACCGTCCCCTCGGCATCGAGCACGCAGATCGGGTCCTGGAGGCTCTCGAGCGTCGCCTGCAGCAACTGCGACCGGTCGGCCAGCGCGACCTGCGTCCGGTCGAGATCGCGCGCCCCGCGCAGCACGATGTACATGCCGACGACCAGGCAGAGCAGCGCCCCGGCCAGCAGCAGCAGGCCGGCGATGTCGGACCGCTCCTGCTCGGACCTGAGCTGCGCGAGGCGGCGCGCCAGCAGCATGCGCTGTCCCTCGATGAAGGCCTCGGCGACCTGCCGGATGTGGTCGCTGGTGACGCGGCCGGAGCCGTCGCGCTGCTGCGCGAGCGCGGCCTCGCGGCCATACAGCTGGTAGGTCGCGATGGTGGCGTTGATCTGGCCGAGCTTCTCGGTGGCGGCCGCGCGGAACGCGCGGACCTGTCGCGCCGTGTCGGGATCGCCGTCCACCGCGCCCTCGAGCTGGCGCAGGCCGCCCTCGATCCGCAGGCGCGCCTTCTCGTAGGGTTCGAGATCGTCCGCCTGCCCGGTGCCGAGGTAGGCGCGCTGTCCCAGCTCGCTGTCCTGCAGCGCCACCACGGTCTGCCGCATCGTGCCGAGGATCTCGTAGCTCGACACGATCACCCGTTGCTGGCGCGCGGCCGAGTTGGAGTGGGTCAGCGCCAGCAGCGCGGCGGTGCCGATCAGGACCGCGATGGTCAGGCCCAGGACCACGCCCCAGGAGCGCGCCGTCCCGGCCAGGCTAGTCATGGGAATCGGTATCCTGCGGCATCGGGAAGGTCACGACCACCCGCATGCCCGCCGGCTCGCGCGCCGCGATCCTCGCCTCGCCGCCCAGCTGCATGGCGAGGCCGCGGATCAGGGTCACGCCGAAGCCGCCACGCGCCGCCGGGCCCAGCGAGCGATCGAGGCCGGAGCCGTTGTCCTCGATCGCCAGCTCCACCGTGCCGTCGCGATCGGCGGCCTCGATGCGGATCTCCGGCGGGATGCCGCCCTCGCGCGCCCGGTTGAGGGCGCTGCCCACCGCTTCCGTCACGATCAGGCCGATCGGGATGGCGATGTCGGGACCGACCGCCATGATCGGCGCGCGGATGTGGAAGCGCGGCGGCGGCCGATCCGGGCCACCGCGCCCGACGGAAATCTGGCGGACGAGGTCGCTGATGAACTGCTGGAAGTCGACCAGCGCCCAGCTCGACCGTTCGTAGAGATGGCGATGGAGGATCGACAGGGTGAGGACCCGGTTCTGGGCATCGCCGAAGAAGCGCCGGATGCGCGGCGACCGGATCTCGCCGGCCTGCAGGTTGAGCA
>JAIUOX010000097.1 GCA_020160955.1 Pseudomonadota bacterium | reverse complement strand
CCCCGCGCTCGCCGCCCGCTTCGACGCGCGCCGGCGCTTCGTGGCCGACGAGATCGGCATCGCGGTGAAGGAGGACATGCTGCTTCTCTCCGCCATCCCGCTCTGCCTGCCGCCCTTCTGGCTGGCCAGCGAGAAACTGCTCGCCCTGCACTGAACGCCGGGCAGTCGCGCCTCAGGCGCGCAGCTTGCGGGTAGCGGCCTCATCGACGCGGCCGTCAGCGACGACCACGCCATAATCCTCGCGCGCCCGGGCCGCATCGATCAGGCCGTCAAGGACATCGTCGAGGACCGCCTGCGGGCTGCGCTGGCGCGGGTCGCCGTAGCCGCCGCCGCAAGGGCCGAAGGCGACGAGCCGGTCGCCCTTCGCGAGACGCCGGTAAGGCAATTTCGAGGGAAGCTCCTCGACGCCGCCATTGGCGAGCGCGATCTCCATTCTGGCCGGCGAGCCGTCCGAGCCGCCCCGAAAACCCCAGGGCGCGAAACGCTGGCCGTCGCCCTCGATCGAGACCGCGCCATCCTCCTGCATCTCGAAGGAGCGGATCGAGCCGATGCCGCCGCGCGATGCGCCGGCGCCCGCCACGTCCTCGCGCAGTTCGTAGTTCAGCACCCGCAGCGGCAGATGGGATTCGATGTCCTCGATCGGATTGTTACGGGTGTTCGCATAGAGCGTGTCGACCGCGTCCATGCCGTCCTTGCCATGGCGGCCGCCGTATGACCCCTCCATGATCTCCATGTGCACCCAGGGCGCGCCCTTGGACACGCCGCTGAAGGCCATGACGCGCAGATTGCCGATGCCGGCGCTGACCTGCTTCGGCACGGCCGGCGCGATCGCCTTCATCACCGTGTCGGCCACAGCGTTGCCCGGGCAGAAGCGGGCGATCACCGGGGCCGGGAAGATCGGGTTGGCGAGGCAACCTTCCGGCGCATAGATCGTGATCGGCCGCGTCAGGCCGCTGTTCTGCGGGATCGGCCCGTAGATGTCGCTGTCGAGCAGGATCGACCGGAGCGTCAGCCAGACGGCGCAATCGACAGTGCCGACCAGCGGCATATTGATCGGCTTGTTGGGCGTCTGCGGCGCGGTGCCGGTAAGGTCGACGTGGATTTCCGATCCCTTGACCGTCAGCGTGACCTCGATCGGCAATTCCTTGAGAGACGGGTCGGGGCTGTCCAGATAGCCGTCGATGGCGGTCTCGGCGCGATAGATGCCGTCAGGCAGTTTGGCAATCGCCTGACGCATCAGCCGCTCGGCATGATCCATCAGCGCGTCGCAGGCCTGCTCGAAGGTTTCGAGCCCGTAGCGTTCCACCAGCTCGACCATGCGCTCCGCACCGATGCGGGCGGCGGCCACCTGGGCATCCATGTCGCCGACCACGAGGTCGGAGGCGCGGATATTGTCTCGCACGATCTGCCACACGGCGTCGTTCCGAACGCCGCGGTCGTAGACCTTGATCGCCTTGAACTGCAGGCCCTCGGCATAGGCGTCGATCGCCTCGACGATGCCGCACGAGCCCGGCGACAGCGCGCCGATGTCGAGGTGGTGCGCCGTGGTCGCGGCGAAGCCGATCAGCTTGCCCTGGACGAACACCGGCACGATGAAGGCGACGTCGGGCCCGTGGCTGGCGCCCGAGTAGGCATCGTTGTGCATCACCACGTCGCCCGGCCGGAACGCGTCGCCGCGCTCGGCCAGGATGCGCTGCACGCCCTGCACGTAGCCCGGGATCGGGCCCGACTGCAGCGGCGTCGACTGCGCCGATTCGGCCAGCCCGCGCCCCTCGGCGTCGACCAGCGCCGCCCCGAAATCCTCCGACTCGCGGATGATCGAGGAGTAGCTCATGCGCATCAGCTTGTAGCCCATCTCGATCGCGATGTTCTCGAGCGCGCCCTGGATCACCGAGGTGGTGATCGGGTCGATGCGGTCGGGCTTGGTCGCCGGGGTGCGGCGGGGGGCGGTGGACATGGCGGTCTCCCTCTCGTCTCTCAGCCGTCGCTCTTGCGGATCACCAGGTTGCCGGCGGCGTCGGCCGCGAAGCTGTGGCGCGGCGGCACGACGGTGGTGGTGTCCATCTGCAGCACGATCGCCGGGCCGGGGATCGCCTCGCCGACCGGCAGGCGGTCGCGGCGGTAGAAGGCGACCTCGTAGTCGCCGAGCTTGCCGTCGACCCGGAAGGTGCCGGTGCCGGTGCGGACCAGCGCGTCCTTCGCGCTGGCCGCGCCGGCCGGCGCGGGCTTGGCGATCGTGGCGGCGCTGGCGGCGCCGACCAGCCGCAGGTTCACGATCTCGATCGCGGAGTCGGCGAAGTGGTGGCCGTACTCGCGGCGATGGACCTCGTGGAAGGCCTCGAACGCCGTGGCGAGCGCGGCCTCGTCGATCGGCCCGTCGGGGATCGGCACCTTCAGTTCGTAGCCTTGTCCGACGTAGCGCAGGTCGCCGCGCCGCTCGAAGCGGACGTCGGCGAGGTCGACGCCGTCGGCGGCGAAGCGCGCCGCCAGTTCCTGGTGCATGGCGGCGAAGTCGGCGTTGACGCGCGCCAGGTCGACGCTGCCCGAGACCTGGAACGAGGTGCGGATGGCGTCGTAGCGCAGGTCGGAGATCAGCAGGCCGACCGCCGAGGTGATGCCGGGGTGGGGCGGCACGATGACTTCCGGGATGCCCAGCATGTCGGCGACCTCCGCGCCGTGCAGCGGGCCGGCGCCGCCGAACGCGACGAGGGCATAGTCGCGCGGGTCGATGCCCTTCTGCACCGTGCGCGAGCGGATGGCGTTGGCCATGTTGGCGTTGATGAGCGTGATGACGCCTTCCGCGGCCTCGCGGTCCGAGAGACCCAGCTGCTTCGCCAGGTCGCCGATCACGCGGCGCGCCGCGACCTCGTCGAGCGCCATGCTGCCGCCCAGGAAGTTGCCGCGGTCGAGGCGCCCCAGCACGACGTTGGCGTCGGTCACGGTGGCGCGGGTGCCGCCGCGGCCGTAGGCGGCGGGGCCGGGGACCGCGCCGGCCGAGCGCGGTCCGACCTTGAAGGCGCCGGCCTGGTCGACGAAGGCGATCGAGCCGCCGCCGGCGCCGATCGTGTGGACGTCGATCATCGGCACCAGCACCGGGAAGCCGGCGATCCAGGTGTCGCGCGCCGTCGCCTCGCCGAAGCCGCCCTGGGTGACGATGCCGATGTCGGCCGAGGTGCCGCCGACGTCGAAGGTGATGAGGTTGCGCTTGCCCGACAGGTCGCCCGCCCAGTCGCCGCCGATCACGCCGGCCGCCGGGCCGCTGAGCAGGGTCAGGACCGGCCGGTCGGCGACCATGCCGGGTGTCGCGACGCCGCCGTTCGAGGCCATGATGCGCAGATCGGCGCGGAAGCCCGACGACTCGATCTCGCGTTCCAGCCGCGTCACGTAGTTGCGCACCTTCGGCCCGACGAAGGCGTTCATCGCCGTGGTCGTGAAGCGCTCGAACTCGCGGAACTGCGGCGACACCGACGACGAGGTGGTGGCGAAGCAGCCGGGATACTCCTCGCGCACGATCTCCATCGCCCGCGCCTCGTGCGCCGGGTCGAGGTAGGAGAACAGGAAGCAGATGGCGATCGCCTCGACGCCGGCCTCCTTCAGCTCGCGCACCGCCTGGCGGACGCCGGCCTCGTCGAGCGGCTCGAGCACCGCGCCCTTGGGCGGCACCAGCCGCTCCTTCACGGTCTTGCGGTGGCGGCGCTTCACCAGCGGCCGGTCCTGCCACGGGATGTCCTGCATGATCGAGTAGTGCTCGGGCCGCTGGTGGCGGCCGATGTGCAGGATGTCGCGGTAGCCGCCGGTGGTGATCATGCCGGTGACCGCGCCATCGTGCTCGAGGATGGCGTTGGTCGCGATGGTGGTGCCGTGGAACACCACGTCGATCGTCTCGCGCGGGATGCCGAACTTGTCGCACAGGGCGACCAGCCCGGCGACAACGCCGCGCGACGGGTCGTCGGGCGTCGTCGAGACCTTGTGCACCATGGTCTGGCCCGCCTCGGTGTCGGCATAGACCAGGTCCGTGAAGGTGCCGCCCACGTCGACGCCGATCAGCCGCATCCGTCCCTCCCGCTTCCTGACTGCCCGGGAGGTCAGCAAGGAGCGGGCCATTTTTACACAAGTAATTTCACAGTCGCGGCAAGGGTCATGGCATGGGGCTTGCTTCCCTTCGCGCAATGGCAGCGAAGCCCGATATCGAACTGGTCGCGGTGACCAAGCGCTACGGCGAGACCGTCGCGGTGGATGGCATCAGCCTGAAGATCCCCGCCGGCTCCTACTGTTGCCTGCTGGGCCCCTCCGGCTGCGGCAAGACCACCACCCTGCGCATGATCGCCGGCCACGAGGAGGCGAGCGACGGCGACATCCTGCTCGGCGCCGAGAACATCACCCGCCTGCCGCCGGCGGCGCGCGGCACGGCGATGATGTTCCAGAGCTACGCCCTGTTCCCCCACCTCGACTGTACCGACAACGTCGCCTTCAGCCTGCGCATGCGCGGCGTGCCGAAGGAAAAGCGCCGGGCCGAGGCGCTGGAGATGCTGAAGCGCGTCGAGATGGAGCGTTTCGCCGGCCGCCTGCCGGCCCAGCTGTCGGGCGGCCAGCAGCAGCGCGTGGCGCTTGCCCGCGCCTTGATCACCAATCCCCGCGTCCTGCTGCTCGACGAGCCGCTGTCGGCGCTCGACCCGTTCCTGCGCATCAAGATGCGCGAGGAGCTGAAGGCGCTGCAGCAGAAGCTCGGCATCAGCTTCATCCACGTCACGCACAGCCAGGACGAGGCGATGGCGCTGGCCGACCTCGTCGTGGTCATGAACCAGGGCCGCATCGAGCAGGCGGCCTCCGCGCGCGACGTCTTCAACCGGCCGGCCTCGGCCTTCGTCGCCCGCTTCATCGGCGGCCACAACGTGCTGCCCGCCGCGGTGGCGCGCGCCACCGGCGACGCCGCGTACGTGGCGATCCGCGCCGACCGCATCACGGTGCAGCCGGGCAACGCGCCGGTCGACGCGACCTCGCTGTCGGGCGTCACCCGCTCGGTCGAGTACCTCGGCGCGACGGTCCAGGTCGGCATCGACGTCGCCGGGCTGGACACGCTGTCGGCGGTCATCCCGGAGGCCCGCTTCGACGCCCACCCGGTGGCGCCGGGCCAGCCGGTCGTTCTGTCTTGGACGCCCAAGGACGTGCACGTGCTCGGGCGGTAGGGGTGGCGGCCCCACGCCGCCTGTGACTTGGAGAGAGGAACTCGAGATGGCGAACAGGAAGAACTTCGGCCGCCGCGGCGTGCTCAAGGGCGCCGCCGGCCTGGCCGGTGCAGCCGTCGGCAGCGGCGCGATCACCGGCTTCCCGGTGATCTGGGCGCAGAACAACAAGAACATCGTGCTGCGCCAGTGCGGCACCGGCGTGTCGGCGATCAACGAGATCGCCGAGAAGTGCAAGGCCGACCTCGGCATCACCCTGCAGATGACCGCGCTCGACTCCGATGCCGTCGTGCAGCGCGTCGTCACCCAGCCGAACTCGTTCGACATCGGCGACATCGAGTACTGGATGGTCAAGAAGGTCTTCCCGTCCGGCAACCTGCAGCCGATGGACGTCAAGAAGATCAAGTACTACGACAAGATCGTGCCGATCTTCACGACCGGCAAGCTGAAGCCCGACTCGGTGATCGCCCAGGGCACGGCGCCCAGCACCGTCGGCTTCGTCGAGGGCCAGAACTCCACCAAGTTCGCCAAGGGCGAGACCCAGTGGTTCACCGCGGTGCCGACCATCTACAACGCCGACACGCTGGGCATCCGCCCCGACCTGGTCGGCCGCAAGATCGAGAACTGGAAGGACATCCTCGACCCGAAGTTCAAGGGCAAGACCTCGATCCTGAACATCCCCTCGATCGGCATCATGGACGCCGCGATGATCTGCGAGTCGGCCGGCATCGTGAAGTACGGCGACAAGGGCAACATGACCAAGGCCGAGATCGACAAGACGATCGAGTTCCTGATCAAGACCAAGAAGGACGGCCAGTTCCGCGCCTTCTGGAAGACCTTCGACGAGTCGGTCAACCTGATGGCCTCGGGCGAGGTGGTGATCCAGTCGATGTGGTCGCCGGCCGTCTCGGCGGTGCGCGGCAAGGGCATCCCCTGCACCTACCAGCCGCTCAAGGAAGGCTACCGCGCGTGGGGTGGCGGCCTGTCGCTGGCCAAGAGCCTGCAGGGCGCCCAGCTCGACGCGGCCTACGAGTACATCAACTGGTACATGTCCGGCTGGGTCGGCGCGTTCCTCAACCGCCAGGGCTACTACTCGGCGGTGCTCGACACCGCCAAGGCCAACATGACCGAGGACGAGTGGGGCTTCTGGATGGAAGGCAAGCCGGCCAAGGGCGACATCAAGAACCCGCAGGGCCAGATCGTGGAGAAGGCCGGCGCGGTGCGCGACGGCGGCTCGTTCTACGACCGCATGGGCGCCGTCGCGTGCTGGAACGCCGTGATGGATGAGGACCGCTACATGGTCCAGAAGTGGAACCAGTTCATCGCGGCTTGATCAACAAGAGGTGTGTCATCCCGAGCGTAAGCGAGGGACCTTTCGGACTCCGCGAAAGGTCCCTCGGCTTCGCCTCGGGATGACAATCCTGGCTTTGCCATGAACCGCGTAACGTCCTGGGTCACCTACCTGCAGGTCGCGCCGCTGGCGCTGGTCTTCGGGCTGTTCCTCGTCGTGCCGATCGCGACGATCGTGGTGGTCAGCTTCTGGGATTACAACACCACCCAGATCATCCCGGACTTCCTGATCCAGAACTACGAGGAGCTGCTGACCTCGCCGGTCACCTGGCAGACCTACGCCCAGACCGTCCGGTTCGCGCTGATCACCTGGGTGCTGACCCTGCTGATCGGCTTCACCGTCGCCTACTTCCTCGCCTTCCACGTCCAGTCGACGACCTGGCAGACCGTGCTGTTCCTGGTCTGCACCATCCCGTTCTGGACCTCCAACGTGATCCGCATGATCTCGTGGATCCCGTTCCTCGGCCGCAACGGGCTGGCCAACTCGACGCTGATCGAGCTTGGCCTGATCCGCGAGCCGCTCGAGTTCCTGCTGTTCTCCGATTTCTCGGTCGTGCTGGCCTACGTCCACCTCTACACGCTGTTCATGGTGGTGCCGATCTTCAACTCGATGGTCCGCATCGACCGCAGCCTGCTCGAGGCGGCGCGCGATGGCGGCGCCAGCGCCTGGCAGACGCTGTGGGCGGTGATCGTGCCCTTGTGCAAGCCCGGCATCGCCATCGGCTCGATCTTCATCGTCACCATCGTGATGGGCGACTTCGTCACCGTGCGCCTGATGAGCGGCGGCCAGAGCGCCTCGGTCGGCCTGATGATGCTGAACGCCATGTCGCTCCTGCAGTATCCCGCCGCGGCGGCCAACGCGGTCGTGCTGCTGCTGCTCGTCCTGTTCACCGTCGCGGCCATGATGCGGCTGGTCGACATCCGCAAGGAGCTCTAGGCGATGCCCGGCCGCCGCGGTCCCGCCTACTGGCTGCTCGCCGGCTTCTTCGCGCTGTTCGTGCTGTTCCTCTACGGCCCGACGATCACCATCCTGGTGCTGTCGTTCCAGGGCCCGAAGGGCGGTCTCACCTTCCCGATGAACGGCGTGTCGCTGCACTGGTTCGGGAACCTGTTCGAGAAGCAGATGGTCGGCGACTTCGCCGGCTCGTTCAAACGCTCGATGGTCCTCGGTCTCGGCGTGATGGTGGTGACCGTGGTCGCCTCGTTCTCGGCCGGGCTCGCCTTCCGCAACCGCTTCCGCGGCTCTTCGGTGCTGTTCTACCTGGCGATCGCCAGCCTGATCGTGCCGTCGATCCTGATCAGCCTCGGCATCGGCCTGCTGTACCGCGTGCTCGGCTGGGAGACCGCCTGGTACAGCTCGGGCTTCGGCGCGCACCTGACCTGGACGCTGCCGTTCGGCCTCTTGATCATGTTCGCCGTCTTCAACCGCTTCGACCGGCGCTACGAGGAAGCGGCGCGCGACCTCGGCGCGACGCCGTGGCAGACCATCCGCTTCGTCGTGCTGCCGATCCTGCTGCCCAGCCTTGTGGGCGTCGGCCTGTTCGGCTTCACGCTGAGCTACGACGAGTTCGCGCGCAGCCTCTACACCGCCGGCACCTTCAACACCCTGCCGCTCGAGATCTACGGCATGACGACCAACGTCACGACGCCGGTGCTCTACGCGCTCGGCACCGTGACGACCGGCGTGTCGTTCCTGGCGATCGGCCTGGCGTTCGGCGTGTTCGCGATCCTGCGCCGCCGCCAGCAGCGCCACGGCAGCGACGCGGGGAGGGCGGCGTGACGCGTCGTGCGCGCGTGCTGCGCCTGCCCACGGCCGGCCCGCAGGACACCCAACCCCTGGCCGCCGCTTTCGACCGCGGCGAGATCGATCCCGCGACGGTGGTCGCCATCGTCGGCAAGACCGAGGGCAACGGCTGCGTCAACGATTTCACCCGCGGCTACGCCACGCTGGCGCTGAAGCTCCTGCTGGCCGAGCGCCTCGCGTGTCCGCTCAGCGAGGTCGAGGCGCGGGTCGCCATCGTGATGTCGGGCGGCACCGAGGGCGGTCTGTCGCCGCACCTCCTGGTGTTCTGCCGCGAGTCCGCGCCGGAGGGAGCGGGGCCAGGAACGGGGAGGGGCAAGCGGCTGGCCATCGGCGTCGGCCTGACGCGCGTCTTCCGGCCGGAGGAGATCGGCCGCCAGGCCCAGATCGACGCCACCGTGGAGGCGGTGACCGCGGCGATGGCCGAGGCCGGCATCGCCGCGCCGTCGGACGTGCACTTCGTGCAGATCAAGTGCCCGCTGCTCACCAAGGAGCGCATCGAGGAGGCGGCGCGGCGTGGCCAGGCCACCGCGACGACCGACACCTATTCCTCGATGGGCCTGTCGCGCGGCGCCTCGGCGCTGGGCGTCGCGCTGGCGCTGGGCGAGATCGACAGCGCGCCCGAGGGCGCGGTGTGCCGCGACTGGTCGCTGCACTCCGCCGTCGCCAGCACCTCGGCCGGCGTCGAACTGCTGCGCAACGAGATCGTGGTACTGGGCAACGCCGAGACCTGGTCCGGCGACCTCGCGATCGACCACGCGGTGATGGCCGACGCCATCGATGCCGCCGCGGCGCGCGGGGTGCTCGAGCGGCTGGGCGGCGAGACGGTGGCGGTGCTGGCCAAGGCCGAGGCGTCGCCCGGCGGCGAGATCCGCGGCCGCCGCCACACCATGCTGGACGACAGCGACATCCATTCGACCCGCCACGCCCGCGCGCTGGTCGGCGGCGTGCTGGCCGGCGTGATCGGCGACACGCTGCTCTACGTCTCCGGCGGCGCCGAGCACCAGGGCCCGCCCGGCGGCGGCCCGGTGGCGATCATCGCGAAGGTCTAGCGACGAAGGGTCCCTCGCTGCGCTCGGGATGACAGCCAATCCTTGTCATCCCGAGCGAAGCGAGGGACCTTTCGGCTCATGAACAGCGATCCCTATGCAACGCTCGGCGTCCGTCGCCGCATCAATGCCGCCGGCGCGCTGACCCGTCTCGGCGGCGCGGTCATGGCGCCCGAGGTCGTGGCCGCGATGGCGGCGGCGGCGCGGGGCTCGGTCGATATCGGTGAGCTGCAGGACGCCGCCAGCGTCCGCATCGCGGCGGCGACCGGTGCGGAGGCGGGGATGGTGACCACCGGCGCCGCCGCCGCGCTGACGCTGGCCGCCGCGGCGGCGATCGCCGGCTGGGACGCGGCGAAGATGGCGGCGCTGCCGCATGCCGAGGCCTTCCCGCGCGACATCCTCGTGCCGCGCACCCACCGCACCGGCTACACCCACGCGCTGGCCGCCGCCGGCGCGCGCCTGGTCGACATCGGCCACAACGACCGCGGCACCGGCGCCGGCGTGCGCGGGCTGGAGGCGTGGGAGATCGAGGCGGCGCTGTCGCCGTCGGTGGTCGCCATGGCCTTCTCGGTGAACGTCGCCAGCCTGCCCGACCTGCCGGTGGCGGTCGCGGCCTGTCGCGCCGCCGGCATCCCGCTGATCGTCGATGCGGCGGCCCAGCTGCCGCCGCGCGACAACCTGCGCCGCTTCATCGCCGCCGGCGCCGACCTCGTCGCCTTCTCGGGCGGCAAGGCGCTGGGCGGGCCGCAGGCCTCGGGCATCCTCGCCGGCCGCCGCGACCTCGTGGCCTCCGCACTCCTGCAGCAACTCGACATGGACGTGGCGCCGCAGACCTGGTCGCCGCCGAAGCTGGTCGACCGCGCCCGCCTGCGCGGCGTGCCGCACCACGGCATCGGCCGCGGCTTCAAGGCGGGCAAGGAGGAGATCGTCGGGTTGCTGGCCGCGCTCGACCGCTTCGTGACCGCTGACGACGCGGCGGACAACGCGCGGCTGGAGGCGCGGTTGAAGGCGATCGCGGCGAAGCTGCCGGCGTCGGCGGTGACCTTGATTCCCGCCGCGGTGTCCGGCCGCGTGCCGGTGCTGGAGATCGCTTTCGCCGACGCGCTGGCGACGAGTGCGCGCCTGCAGGCGCTCGACCCGCCGGTCCACCTGTCCGAGCGCCACTCGGCGCGCGGCGTGCTGACCCTCGATCCGCAGGTGCTGTTGCCGGAAGACGATGCGCCGCTCGCGGCGGCGTTGGCCGCCGTGTTGACCGACGAATAGAGAAAGGTCCCTCGCTGCGCTCGGGATGACAGCTCATTCTTGTCATCCCGAGCGCAGCGAGGGACCCTTGGTCATGCTCCTCTCCCCCGGTAGGGGGAGAGGCTGGGTGAGGGGGCTACGCCCCGACGTAGACCTCCGCCCGGTGGTACTCGAGGTATTTCCGCTGTCCATCCTGGAATGCCTCGGTCCGCCAAGGTCGTTGCGCCTCACCAAAGCCGAGGCGGTGCATCACGAGATCTCCAAGCCCGAGGCGCCGAAGATCCTCGGTGGCGAAGCGCGGGGAGACGATGACATTGCCCTCATCCTCGAAGGTAATGAACCCTCGGTCGAACAGCAGATCGGCATCGGGTGTCAGAAGCAATCCGTTCATGCCATCCAACCTCTCTTCGGCCGTCTTGCACGAGCGCCAAGGCTTGATGTGGCTGGCAATCAGGAGAGTGGGGTTGGTGATCTTAGTGAGTCGGCAATGGTTCTCCACGGCCTCGACGTTCGCGCGGAACTTGCCTTGCCCGCGCCGAGCCTGGATCACGGCAGTACGCATCGTCGAGTCCAGCCTCGCGTCCGCTTGAATGGTTTGCTGGACCTTATCCTCCAGCGTGTCTTTGACAGCTTGAAAGGTAAGGCTGTTCTCGCCGCCACGCCGAAGAAGCGGATAATTGACGGCGCTGCCGGACACGACCGCATCGAATGCGGGCTGACTGATTTCAGCCAGGTAGGCGCCCTGGTTGCCATGGCCCGTATCAGCCCTGATCGGAGAGTGCGTCTTGGGTAGAAGTGGGCCAAGCACATCGATGATGGCCGAGGGCCGAACGGGAGGGGTGATCTCTGTCCAGAAAACAGGAAGCAGCCAACCCTCGTTGTTCCAATAGCTGCCGGTTGATCCAAACTCGCTGGGCTTTGGAGCAGTAAAGGCGAACTCAGCGACACGTCCGACATAGCGAACGAGTCCGTCAGCATAAGAGAGGACCAGGTCTCCGGGGCTGGCTCGCCGCATATTGTCGTAGAAGCGATTCCTGGCGCCATTGCGGGACGTCTTCGGCGACCAGAGATACTGGTTGTCGATCTCCTGTCGTACCGTTTGCTTGTGGTTGACCCACCAGAAGCGCGTCATCGTGGAGAAACACTACCAGGGCGCTGCTACCGAGCCACTGCAATAATGCGTCGCCCCCTCACCCCGCCTCTCCCCCTTGCGGGGGAGAGGAGCATGAGAAGGCTGATTGACCACGATCAATCGTGGTCCGAGCCGTCCTCGAGGTAGGCCCAGCAGCTGTCGGGCGGCAGGGTCAGCGCGATCTCGCCCGGCGCGTGGCGGGCCGCGGTGCCGAGTTCCAGCACTTCCAGCTTCTGGTCGCCCAGCACGACGTCGTACAGCGTCTGCATGCCCTGGTAGCGGCGCTCGACGATGCGGCCGGAGAAGGCGTTGGCCGGGCCGCTCTCGCCCAGCCGGATGTTCTCGGCGCGCAACGCCACGCGGGCCTTGTCGCCCGGGGCCAGCGGCTGCGGCGTCCAGGCGTCGATCCGGCCGGCGGCGCCGAGGTCGATGGTCACGCGGTCGCCGTTGCGCGCCAGCACCTTGCCGTGCAGCACGTTGGCCGCGCCGGTGAAGTTGGCGACGAACGGGTCGGCCGGCCGGTTGTAGATCTCGCCCGGCGGCGCCATCTGCAGCAGCTTGCCGTTGCGCATCACGCCGATGCGGTCGCCCAGCACCACCGCCTCGGACTGGTCGTGCGTCACGTACAGGCCGGTCATGCCGGTCTGCTTGAGGATGCGGCGCAGCTCGTCGCGCAGCCGGATGCGCAGCTTGGCGTCGAGGTTGCTGAGCGGCTCGTCGAGCAGCAGCAGGTGCGGCCGGTAGACCAGGCTGCGCGCCAGCGCGACGCGCTGCATCTGGCCGCCCGACAGCGCCGTCACCGGGCGCTCGGCGTAGGCGTCCAGCCCGACCAGCGCCAGCGTCTCGTCGACCTTGCTCTTGGCGTCGCCGCCGCCGCCCGCGCGCCGGTGCTTCAGCGGGTAGGCCACGTTCTGGCGCACCGTCATGTGCGGCCACACGGCGTAGGACTGGAAGACCATGCCGATGTCGCGCTCGCGCGGACTGACCAGGATGCCCTTGGCGGGCTCCGACACGACCCGGTCGGCGATCGAGATGCGGCCGCCGGTGGGATGTTCGAGACCGGCCACGCAGCGCAAGGTCGTGGTCTTGCCGCAGCCCGAGGGGCCCAGCAACACCACGATCTCGCCCGGCGGGACGTCGAAGCTGACGCCGTCCACGGCGGGCTTGCCCGTCGCGAACTGCTTGACCAGGTCCTTGATCTGTAGCGCGGTGCTCACTGACGGTAGCCGTACGTCTTGTTCCAGTCGGCCATCCACGGCTCGCGCAGCTTCTCGAACTGCTCGAAGTTCGGCACCCACACCTTGACCACCTTGGGGTCCCATCCCTTCGGCAGGGCCGGCGGCTCCTTCAGCGAGGTCAGGTTGCCGAGCTTGGTGATCTGGAACAGCTGGCCTTCCTTCGACAGGCGCCAGTTCATGAACAGGCGCGCCGCGTTGGGGCTCTTCGAGGTCTTGGTGATGCCGTCGGCGTAGGGAACGATCGGCACGCCCTCGGGCGCGAAGATCGCCTCGGCCGGCGCGCCCTCGGCGATCTTGGTGTAGATGATGTTGTAGAGCAGCGGCGCGATCGAGACCTCGCCGCGCACCAGCGCGTCGCTGAGCGGCGCGCCGGACGGGTAGAGCGCGATGCCGAGCGCCGCCTGCTTGGCCCAGTAGTCGTCGCCCAGAACCTGGCGCTCGAACATGATGCGGGTCCAGGTCGTGCCGCCCGACGGGCCGACCACCTGGCCGATCTGCTTGCCCTTGTACTCGGGGTTCAGCAGGTCCTTCCACGTCTTGGGCGGCGTCTTCACCAGCTGGGTGTTGTAGGCGATCGCCCAGCCCAGCGTGGCGCCCGGCCACAGCTTCGGCGAGACCATCGCGTCGGGCCGGTAGTCGGCGGCGTTGGGCGGCGCGTAGTCCTGGAACAGGTCCTGGATCTCGAGCATCAGGCCGCGGTCGGAGTGGTTGATGACGTCGGCGCCCAGCTTGCCGGCGGCGGCCTCGGTCTTGATGCGGGTGATCAGCTGGCCGCCCGGGGCGCGCACCATCGACACCTTGATCTTCGGGAAGGTCTTGTTGAACTCCTTGATGACCTCCTGCTCGACCTCGGCAAAGTTGGCCGTGTAGTAGGTCAGGCCGCCTTCCTTCTCGGCGGCGGCGATCATTTCCTTCGAACCGAACTTCTCCTGCTGCGCGGCGAGCGGCAGGCCGCCCAGCACGGTGCCGGCGGCACCGAGGATGGCCGTGCGGGTGAACGTCCTTCTCTTCATGGTGTTTCCTCCTTGTTGGTCGGGTCGTCAGCCGACGCGGGCACTGCCCTGCGCGGCGTCGCGGGAAAGCCAGGTCGTGATCCCGAGCAGGACGCCCAGGATCGCGGTCTGGACCAGGCTGAAGGCGGCGGTCTTGCCGGTGTTGCCGCCCTCGTAATAGTCGAGCAGCAGCACCGCCATGACGGTGGTGTCGCTGGTGTAGAGGAACAGCGACGAGCCGAGCTCGCGGATCGCCAGCACGAACAGCAGCGTCATCGAGGCGACGACGCCCGGCCGGGCGAGCGGTAGCACGATGGTGCGGATGGTGCCGAGCAGGCCGCGGCCGCAGATCCAGGCGGCTTCCTCGAGCTCGCGATGGATCTGCAGGAACGAGGTCGACAGCGCCTTCACCGTGTCGGGCATGAAGCGCGCGACGAAGGCCAGCGCCAGGATCCAGATCGTGCCGTAGAGGCCGCCGGGCAGGCCGATCCACGCCCACAGGTAGGCGACGCCGACCACCAGGCCGGGGATCGCCACCGGCAAGGTCGCCAGCAGGTCGATCGCGCCGCGGCCCTTCACCACGGTGCGGTTCACCGTGTAGCCGATCGCAAAGGCCAGCGCGCCGCCGACCAGCGCGGTGATCACGCCGACCTTCATGGTGTTCCAGATCGACAGCATGGTCAGCGGGTTGGCGAACACGCTCTCGAAGTGGCCCCAGCTGTAGGCCTTCATGTCGAACAGCGCGTCGAAGTCCTTGATGAACAGGAACTTGCGGAAGGCGGCGATGACCAGCGCCAGGGTCGGCAGCACGACCACGACGAACAGGTAGACCAGCGCGAGGCCGAAGGTGAACCAGCGCCAGCGCCCGAGGTTGAGGGCGCGCGGCCGGAACGCCTTGCCGGCCACCGTGGCGTAGCTCTTGCCCGACATCACGCGCTGCTGCGCCCACACCAGGATGGCGGTCACCACCATCAGCAGAATCGCGACCGCGGCGGCGGTGTTGTAGAGGGGCGGGCTCCACGCCGTCAGCTTGAAGATGTAGGTCGTCAGCACGCTGATGTTGGCCGGCGCGCCGAGCGCCGCCGGCACGCCGTAGATGCCCAGCATGACCACGAACGACAGGAGCGACCCGGCGAGGATCGCCGGCATGATCAGCGGGAAGGTGACGGTGAACAGGGTGGTGAAGGCCGAGGCGCCGGAGACCTCCGAGGCCTCCTCGAGGCTGGGGTCCATGTTGCGCAGCGCCGAGGCCGTGAACATGTAGACGTAGGGCGCGTAGTAGATGCCGAACACCACGATCAGGCCCGACATCGAGTAGAAGTCGAAGCGGAAGTCGATGCCGGCCCACTTCAGGACGGTGTTGAGCAGGCCGGTCTTGGGCGACCCCAGGATGCCCCAGGCGACGCCGGCGACCAGCGGCGGCACGAACAGCGGGATCATGCTGGCGCCGGCGATGAAGCCCTTGGCCGGCGTGTTGGTGCGCACCACGATCCACGAGAAGGTCAGCCCGATGATCACCGCCAGCACGGTGCCGCCGCCGCACGCCGCCAGCGCGTTGAAGAAGGCGAGGTGGACGTTCTCGTTGGCCAGCACGTCGACGAAGTGCTTCACCGAGGGCCGGAAGGCGCCGAAGCCGTCGACCACGGGATTGGAATCGCTGAACGCGCCGAACAGCAGCATGGTCAGCGGGTAGATCACCAGGAAGGCCAGCACGGCCAGCAGCGCCGCGGCCCACAGCGGCGCGGCCAGCCGCCGCGGCGGCCCCGCCGCTTCCCGGCCGGCCGGCAAAGCGTCAGCACTCGTTGCCGTCAACGCGTTCCACTCCCTCCCAGGACGGCGCTTCCCGCGCCGGAGACTTCATTGCGTGTGACCGTAGCCCATCGTCCTTTCGGACGCTACGTTTTGCTCATGATCCTGAGGACCCACGACCGCTACGATTACGTACCGCTGCGCGGACGCCCGGACTACGGCTGGCCCGGCGGCCGCCGGCTGGCCGTCTACTTCGCCCTCAACCTCGAGCATTTCCACTACGGCGAGGGGCTGGGGGCCGAACTGGCGCCGGGCGGGCCGCAGCCCGACATCCTGAACTACGCGTGGCGCGACTACGGCAACCGGGTCGGCGCCTGGTACATGCTCGACGCCTTCGACGCGCTCGGCCTGCCGATGGCCGCCCTGGTCAACAGCGCGATGTACGACTACGCACCGGCGCTGGTGGCGGCCTGCCGGGCGCGCGGCGACGAGATCGTGGGCCACGGCCGGACCAACTCGGAACGCCAGGGCGACAAGCCGGAGGAGGTCGAACGCGCGCTGATCGCCGAGGCGACGGCGCGGCTGGCCCGCGAGGAGGGACGGCCGCCCGAGGGCTGGCTGGGACCGTGGATCTCGCACAGCCACGCCACGCCCGACCTGCTGGCCGAGGCCGGCTACACGTACCTGCTGGACTGGTGCATGGACGACCAGCCGGTGTGGTTCCGCTGCCGCGGCGGCAAGCGGATCCTGTCGGTGCCGTATCCGCAGGAGGCCAACGACATCCCGCAGATCGTCGGCCGCAAGATCGGCGGCGCGGCCTTCGCCGACCTGGTGGTCGACCAGTTCGACGAGATGCTGGAATTGTCCGCCGACCGCCCGCTGGTGATGGGCATCGCGCTGCACGCCTACCTGGTCGGCCAGCCGCACCGGCTGCGCCACCTCAAGCGCGCGCTGCGCCACATCGCCCGCCACCGCGACGCCATCTGGCTGACCACGCCCGGCGCCATCGCGCGGCACTGCGCCGCCCTGCCGGCCGGCACGGTGCCGTGATGGGACCGCTCGTCGCCTCGATCGCCGCCTTCGTGCTGATGCTGCTCGGCGCGTTCGCGGCCGTGCAGCTGCGGCGGGTCCTGTCCGACCACCATTTCACCGAGGACGCCAAGGACATCGTGCGGCTGTCGGCCAGCCTGATGGCGACGCTGGCCGCCCTCGTGCTCAGCCTGCTGATCAGCTCGGCCAACAACGCCTACGACGCGCAGCGCCGCGAGCTGCGCGAGATCGTCGCCAACGCCATCCTGCTCGACAGCCTGCTCGAGGAATACGGGCCGCAGACGCGCCCGCAGCGCGAGAAGCTGCGGGAGTTCGCCGACCTGCTGACCAACAGCATCTGGCCCCAGCCGGGGCGGCAGCTGACGAACGAGCGCGGCTTCGTGTCCGGCGACCGGGCGATCCAGTTCCACCAGTCGCTGCGCGCCCTGCCGGCGGCCGACGACCGGCAACGCGAGCTGCGGGCCCAGGCCCTGCAGATGTCGATCGCCTCCGCGCAGGTCCGCTACCTCTTGTACGAGAGCCACCGCAACGACTTCCCGATGCCGTTCCTCGTCATCCTGATCGGCTGGCTGGCGGCGCTGTTCATGAGCTTCTGCCTGTTCACGCCGCCCAACCGCATCGCCATCGCGGCGCTGGTGATCCTCGCCTTGTCGACCTCGTCGGCGCTGTTCATGCTGCTCGAACTCAGCAACCCGTTCGATGGCCTGCTGGCGCTGCCCCGGAGCACGATCGCCGGCGCCCTTGCGCCGCTGCCGCCACCCTGACTGACAAAGGACTCCCATGCGCCTGTTCTCCGCCACGCTGGCGACCGAGACCAACACCTTCTCGCCGCTGCCGACCAGCCTGCAGAACTACCGCGAGTCGGTGTTCCTGCGGCCCGGCGAGCATCCCGCCGACGCGCCGCGCATGTGCACCGCGCCGCTGTTCGTGGCGCGCCAGCGGGCGAAGGCGGAAGGCTTCGAGCTGGTCGAGGGCAGCTGCTTCGCCGCCAGCCCGGCCGGCATCACCAACCGCGCCGACTACGAGACGATGCGCGACGCGATCCTGGGGCAGCTCCGGAACGCGCTGCCGGTCGACGGCATCCTGTTCGGCCTGCACGGCGCGATGGTGGCGCACGGCTACGACGACGTCGAAGGCGACATCGTCGAGCGCGCGCGCGCCATCGTCGGCCCGAAGTGCGTGATCGGCGTCGAGCTCGACCCGCACTGCCACCTGACGCTGAAGCGCCTGAAGGGCGCCGACATCATCGTGCTCTACAAGGAGTTCCCGCACACCGACGTGGTCGAGCGCGCCGAGGACCTGCTCGACCTCGTGCTGGCGACGCTGCGCGGCAAGGTGAAGCCGGTGATGTCGGTCTACGACTGCCGCCAGATCCAGAGCTACCCGACGACGCTGCAGCCGATGCGCGGGCTGGTCGACCGCATCAAGGCGATGGAAGGCAAGGACGGCATTCTGTCGGTGTCGATCGCGCACTGCTTTCCCTACGGCGACGTGCCGGAAATCGGCACGCGCGTGCTGGTCGTCGCCGACGGCGACAAGAAGAAGGCCGATGCGCTGGCCACCGCGCTGGGCGAGGAGCTGGTGTCATTGCGCGGCAAGACCGCGCCGCCGGCCTTCGACGTGCCGACCGGCATCGCCGAGGGCCGCGCATTCAACGACCTGCCGGTGGTGATCGCCGACCCGGCCGACAATGCCGGCGGCGGCGCGCCGTCGGACAACACCGACATCGCCCGCCACCTGATCGAGATCGGCGCGGAGAATGCCTGCCTCGGGCCGATCTGGGATCCGATCGCCGTGCGCCTGTGCTTCGATGCCGGGCTGGGGGCGCGGATCGGCCTGCGTTTCGGCGGCAAGATCGCGCCGACCTCGGGCCAGCCGATCGACGCCGAGGTCGAGATCGTGGGTCTCAAGCGCGACGCCTGGCAGAGCTTCGGCCCGACCAGGGTGCCGGTCGGCGACTGCGCGGCCATCCGGATCGGCGGCGTCGAGATCGTGCTGATCGCCAACCGCACGCAGGCCACCGGGCTGGAACTCTTCACCAACCTCGGCATCGACCCGCGCCAGCGCAAGCTGGTGGTGGTGAAGTCGACCAACCACTTCATGGCGGCCTACGGGCCGATCGCCAAGAAGGTGATCTACGTCGAGTCGGGCGGGCCGCTGCGCCGCGACCACCGCAAGGTGGCCTACGTCAAGGCCGAACGCCCGATCTGGCCGCTCGACGCCGACGCCAGGCCGCGCGGACTCGTGTTCTGACAATCGCTGGACAAGCCTTCCCGGCCGTTTGCATACTTTGTGTACGGGGAGTTCAACGAACGGTTCTGGGGGTCGCATGAAGTTGCGAATTCTTGCCGGCATGGCCGCGCTGCTGCTGCCGGTCACGGCCATGGCGCAGGAGAAGGTGCTGCGCGCGGTGATGCACGCCGACGTGCGGGTCATCGATCCGGTGTGGACGACGCAGACCATCGCCAACATCCACGGCGCGCTGGTCTACGACACGCTGTTCGGCAACGACGCCAACCTGAAGCCGCAGCCGCAGATGGTCGGCAAGTACGAGATCAGCCCCGACCGGCTGACCTACACCTTCACGCTGCGCGACGGGCTGAAGTTCCACGACGGCTCGCCGGTCACCACCAAGGACGTCATCGCCTCGCTCAAGCGCTGGGGCGCCAAGGACGGCGTCGGCCAGCGCCTGATGGGCTTCGTCACCAAGCTCGAGGCGGTCGACGACAAGACCTTCGTGATGGTGCTGAAGGAGCCCTACGGCCTGGTGCTCGAGTCGCTGGGCAAGAGCCAGAGCTCGATCGCCGCGATCATGCGCGAGAAGGACGCGCTGACCGACCCGCAGCAGCAGGTCAAGGAGTCGGTTGGCTCCGGCCCCTACGTCTTCGCCAAGGACCAGTGGGTGCCCGGCAGCAAGGCGGTCTACCTCAAGAACAAGGACTACGTGGCGCGCACCGAGCCGCCGTCGTCCTTCGCCGGCGCCAAGATCCCCGGCGTCGACCGCGTCGAGCTGGTCTGGATCTCCGACCCGCAGACCGCGATGTCGGCGCTGGTCAACGGCGAGATCGACTTCTACGAGAACCCCAACGCCGACTTCCTGCCGCTGCTCGCCAAGGCGAAGGGCGTCAAGCTGATGAAGACCGGCAACATCGACAGCACGCAGGGCATGATCCGGCTCAATCACCTGCACCCGCCGTTCGACAACCCGAAGGCGCGGCAGGCGATGTACCACCTGATCAACCAGGAGGACTTCCTGCGCGCCATCGTCGGCGACCCGAAGTACTACCGCGTCTGCCCGGGCCTGCTGACCTGCGGCGGCCCCTACGAGAACGACGGCGGCACCGCCTTCATGAAGGACTACAACCCGAAGAAGGCGATGCAGCTCCTGAAGGAGGCCGGCTACAAGGGCGAACCGATCACCGTGCTGGCGGCGACCGACCACAACACCATCACGCCGGCCACCCAGGTCCTGATCCAGGCGATGCGCGAGGCCGGCATCAACGTCGACGTCCAGTCTATGGACTGGGGCTCGGTGGTGTCGCGCCGCGCCAAGAAGGAGCCGCCGGCCCAGGGCGGCTGGAACATCTTCGTCACCACCTCGGGCGGCGTCGGCTCGGCCAACCCGGTGCTGCACACCTGGATCGGCGCGGCCTGCGACAAGGGCCTGTTCGGCTGGCCGTGCGATCCGGAGGTCGAGAAGCTGCGCAACGCCTTCGGCATGGCCGCGACCGAGGAGGAGC
>JAIUOX010000096.1 GCA_020160955.1 Pseudomonadota bacterium | reverse complement strand
GCTGTACCGGCCCGACGGCCAGCCGATCGCCGCCGCCGGCGAGCCGCCGCCGCGCTTCGAGCCGCGCCGGGCGCGGCCGGGCTGGCGGCGCGGACCGGGCGGTCCGACCTTTACCCTGCAGTTGCCCGACGGCCGCTGGCTGGTCGCCCGCCAGGTGCGCGAGCGCGCCAACCCGATGTTCTGGATCACCGCCTTCCTGGCCCTGGTGGCCCTGGCGGTGGCGGTCGGCGCCTATCCCGTGGTCCGCGGTCTGGGCCGCCGGCTGGAGCGGCTGAAGGACGGCGTCGAGCGGTTCGGCGACGATCTCGGCGCACGCGTCAAGGTCGAGGGACGCGACGAGGTCGCGGCGCTGGCGCAGAGCTTCAACCGCTCGGCCGACCGCATCGAGCAACTGGTCGCCGCGCATCGCCTGCTGCTCGCCAACTGCAGCCACGAGCTGCGCACGCCACTGGCGCGCATCGCCGTCGCCGCCTCGATGCTGGGCGAGGCCGCCGATCCCAAGACGCGGGCGGCGATCGGCGAGGACATCGCCGAACTCGACCGGCTGATCGAGGAGATCCTGCTGACCAGCCGGCTCGACGCGCAGTTGGCGGGCGATGCCGCGCCGGACCGCGACGAGACGGTCGACCTGCTGGCCGTCGCCGCCGAGGAGGCGGCGCACTACGACCACGAGGTCGAGGGCGCGCCGGTCAGCGTGCACGGCGACCGGCTGCTGCTGCGCCGGCTGGTGCGCAACCTGATCGAGAACGCGCAGCGCTACGGCGGCGACGGGCCGGTCGAGGTCAGGGTATGGCCGAAGGGCGGGCGCGCCGTGCTCGAGGTCGCCGACCGCGGCCCGGGCATCCCGGCGGCCGAGCGCGAGCGCGTGTTCGAACCGTTCTACCGCCTGCCCGCCACTGCCGAGACCGGGCGCGGCAGCGGGCTGGGCCTCGCGCTGGTCCGCCAGATCGCCCGGCGCCACGGCGGCGAGGCGGTTTGCCTGGCAACAGAAACCACCGGCAGCCGCTTCCGAATCGACCTGCCGGCGGCTAAAGAATGAGGTGAACGGACGTTTACCGGAGGGCGCCATGGACTTCGAGATTCCCGCCGAGATCTCGGCCTACCTGCAGGAACTGGACGCCTTCATCGAGCGCGAGATCCGGCCGCTGGAGCGCGAGAACGACAACATCCGCTTCTTCGACCACCGCCGCGAGCATGCCCGCACCGACTGGGATAACGACGGCCAGCCGCGCCACGAGTGGGAAGAATTGCTGGCCGAGATGCGCCGCCGCGCCGACAAGGCCGGTCACCTGCGCTTCGGCCTGCCGAAGGAACTCGGCGGCAAGGACGGCTCCAACCTCGCGATGGCGGTGATCCGCGAGCACCTCGCGCACAAGGGGCTCGGCCTGCACAACGACCTGCAGAACGAGAGCTCGATCGTCGGCAACTTCCCGGTCGCCCTGCTGCTGTATCGCTTCGGCACGCAGGAGCAGAAGGAACGCTACCTCGAGGGCATGTTCACCGGCAAGGAACGCATCGCCTTCGGCCTGACCGAGCCCGACCACGGCTCGGACGCCACCTTCATGGAGACCACCGCGGTCAAGCAGGGCGGCGACTGGGTGATCAACGGGATGAAGCGGTTCAACACCGGCATGCACACCGCCACCGTCGACCTGGTGTTCGCCCGCACCTCGGGCAAGCCGGGTGACGCGCGCGGCATCTCGGCCTTCCTCGTGCCGGTCAAGTCGCCGGGCTTCAAGGTCGAGTACATGTGGTGGACCTTCAACATGCCGTCCGACCACGCCGAGGTGTCGCTGACCGACGTCAAGGTCCCGGGCTCGACCATGCTGGGCGAGGAAGGCCGCGGCCTCGACGTGGCGCAGACCTTCGTCCACGAGAACCGCATCCGCCAGGCCGCCTCCAGCCTCGGCGCGGCGCAGTACTGCATCGACATGTCGGTCGCCTACGCGCGCAATCGCAAGGTGTTCGGCAAGGCGCTGGCCTCCAACCAGGCGATCCAGTTCCCGCTGGCCGAACTGCACACCGAGGCCGAGATGACGCGCGGCCTGGTGCGCAAGACGGCCTGGCACCTCGACCGCCAGCACCACATGCAGGTCAGCGAGTGGGTGGCGATGTCGAACTACCGCGCCAACCGGCTGGTCTGCGACGCCGCCGACCGCGCCATCCAGGTCCATGGCGGCATCGGCTATTCGCGCCACATGCCGTTCGAGCACATCTACCGCCACCACCGCCGCTACCGCATCACCGAGGGCTCGGAGGAAATCCAGATCCGCCGCGTCGCCGGCGCCCTGTTCGGCTTCTGGGGCGCCCAGAAGGCCTCGACCGCGCCGAAGGGGTGAACGAATGAAAGGTCCCTCGCTGCGCTCGGGATGACATGAAAAGGCTGTCATCCCGAGCGTAAGCGAGGGACCCTTCTCCATCTTCACATGACGCCCCCTCCCCGCTCCCGCCTCGCCGGCGACGCCATCATGGTCGGCACCGCCATGCTGATGGGGTCGAGCTACCCGTTCGCCAAGGACGTGCTCGCCGTCATGAGCCCGCTGCTCTACTCGGGCTCGCGCTACCTCGTGGCCTCGCTGTTCCTGTTCGCCGTGCTGGCGCTGCGCCGCCAGCGCATCGCGTTGCCGCGCCGCGACTGGCCGGCGATGGTGCTGCTGGCGCTGGTCGGGGTCGCGGTGTTCCAGGCCTGCTGGGGGCTGGCGATCGCCCGGACCTCGCCGTCGCTCGGCTCGATCGTCATCACCACCAGCACCGCCTTCTCGGCGATCCTCGCCTGGCTGTCGGGCCGCCGCCTGCCGGCGCTGGGCTGGCTGGGCATCGTCGTCGCCTTCGCCGGCGTCGTGCTGGTGGTCAACAACTCGCTGACCACGATCACGGTGTCGGTCGGCAGCCTCGACGGCACCCTGATCTGGATCGTCGCCGCCTTCGCCTGGGCGCTCTACGTGGACCGGGCGGCGCCCTACAACCTGCGCCTGGGTGCCCTCCCGGTGATGGCCTGGACCACCCTGATCGGGTCCCTGATGCTGCTGCCGCTGGCCCTCGTCTTCGACTCGCTGGCCGAGTTCGGCCGGCTCGACGACCGGCTGCGCCTGTTCTGGCTCTACACCGCCATTTTCCCGGTCGGCGTGGCCTTTCTCGGCCTGACCGCCGGCTTCGAGCGGCTCGGGGTCAGCCGGGTCATGGTCTACATGTACCTGATCCCGGTGGCCGGGGTCGGCCTGTCGGCCGCCTTTTTCGGCGATCCGCTGACCTGGGCCCGGGTGCTGGGCGGCCTGGTGGTGCTGTCCGGCGTCATTCTGACGCGCGTCGCGCTCGACCGTGCGGCGCGGGTTCCTGTATGAAATGGCAGCCAACCTGAAGGACTGCCCATGGCCCGCCCGGCCGTCAGAAAGAAGGCCGCTTCCAAGGCCGCCGTCGCCGCCAAGCCCGCGACCGCCAAGCCCGCCCTGCCGACGCTCGCCACCCCGGGCAGCGGCGGCCGCCGGGCCTTCGTCGCGCGCGCCACCAAGGAGACGCGGATCGCCGCCGCCATCAACCTCGACGGCACCGGCACGTACGACATCCACACCGGCATCGGCTTCCTCGACCACATGCTCGAGCAGCTGTCGCGCCACAGCCTGATCGACATCACGCTGCGCGCCGAGGGCGACCTGCACATCGACTACCACCACACCACCGAGGACAGCGGCATCGTGCTGGGCGAGTGCCTCGCCAAGGCGCTGGGCGACCGCGCCGGCATCCGGCGCTACGGCTCGGCCAAGATCCCGATGGACGAGACGCTGACCGAGGTCGCGCTCGACGTGTCCAACCGGCCCTACCTGGTGTGGAAGGTCGCCTTCTCCAAGCCCAAGCTCGGCACCATGGACACCGAGCTGTTCAAGGAGTGGTTCCAGGCCTTCGCCCAGCTCGGCGGGCTGACGCTGCACGTCTGGAACCAGTACGGCGACAACAACCACCACATCGTCGAGAGCTGCTTCAAGGGCCTCGCCCGGGCGCTGCGCGTCGCGATCGAGATCGACCCGCGCCAGGCGACGGCGGTGCCGAGCACCAAGGGCGTGCTCTGACGCCATGACCGTCTTGTCATGACTGTCGCGATCGTCGACTACGGCTCGGGCAACCTGCGCTCGGCCGCCAAGGCGTTCGAGCGGGCGGCACGCGAGGCCGGCGCCGACGGCCGCGTCACGGTGACCTCCGATCCGAAGACCGTCGCCGCCGCCGACCGCATCGTGCTGCCGGGCGTCGGCGCCTTCGCCGACTGCCGCGCCGGCCTGTACGCCGTGCCCGGCATGGTCGAGACCCTGCAGCGCGCGGTGATCGAACAGGGCCGGCCGTTCCTCGGCATCTGCGTCGGCATGCAGCTGATGGCGACCCGCGGCGTCGAGTACGGCATCCATGCCGGGCTCGACTGGATCGCCGGCGACGTCGTGCGCATCCAGCCGCGCGGCGCCAGCGGCAGCGAGCACCTCAAGATCCCGCACATGGGCTGGAACGAGCTGTGCGAGCTCAGGCCGCACCCGCTGCTCGAGGGCATCGAGACGCGCGACCACGCCTACTTCGTGCACTCCTTCCAGCTCGAGGCGAAGCGGCCGGAGACCGTGCTGGCCCGCACCGAGTACGGCGGCCCGATCACCGCCGTGGTCGGCCGCGCCAACCTCGCCGGCACGCAGTTCCACCCCGAGAAGAGCCAGGCCACCGGCCTGCGCCTGATCGCCAACTTCCTGCGCTGGACGCCGTAAGGTCTCGACTAGGCCGCCTGCCGCGCCTGCCCGGTGCCGAGGAACGCCCGCATCGAGCGCTCGATCGCCGCGCGGTCGAGCCCGTCGACGATGAACACGAGGCGCGACCGCCGGTCGGCGTCAGGCCACGCCGCCATGTGGACCGGCGGGTAGACCAGGTGCTGCACGCCGTGCAGGGCCACCGGGGCCTGCTCGCCCGCCACGTTCAGGATGCCCTTCACGCGCAGCACGCGCGCGCCGTGGCGGTTGAGCAGCATCGTCAGCCACAGGCCGAAGCGCCGCCAGTCGACCGGGCCGTCGAACACCACGGCGAAGGCCGCGACCCCGCGCCCCGCGCCCCGCGCGTGCGGTTCGACGCCGGCCAGTTCGTCGGCGAACAGCCGGCGCGCCGCCTCGGCGCGGGCCGCCGTCGCGAACAGGTCGTGCGCCAGCAGCGCCTCGGCATCGAGCGGTCCCTCGGCGGCGCGCCACAGCCGCGCCGACGGGTTCAGGCGGGCGATCGCCCGTAGCGCCGCCCGCACCGCGTTGTCGTCGGCGAGGTCGGTCTTGGTCAGCACCAGCCGGTCGGCGACCGCGAGCTGGCGCACGCTCTCCGGATGGCGGTCGAGCTGCGCCGCGGCGTTCAGCGCGTCGACCGTGGTGATGACGTTGCCCAGCCGGAAGTGATGGCGCAGCACCGGGTCGGCCTGCACCGTCGACAGCACCGGGAACGGGTCGGCGAGGCCCGTGCTCTCGATCACCACGCGCCGGAACGGCGGGACGACTCCCTGGGTGCGCCTCGACAGCAGGTCGCGCATGGCGGCGGCGAGGTCGCCGCGGATGGTGCAGCAGACGCAGCCCGACGGCAGGATCACCATCGCCTCGTCGACGCGCTGCAGCAGGTGATGGTCGAGGCCGACCTCGCCCAGCTCGTTGATCAGCACGGCGGTGTCGGCCAGCGCCGGGTCGGCCAGCAGGCGCTGCAGCAGCGTGGTCTTGCCCGAGCCGAGGAAGCCGGTGAGCAGGTTGACCGGCGTGAAGACCGGCTCAGCCATGCGACTCCCCGGTCCGGGCCTCGAGCCGCTCCAGGAGGTCGGGATCGAGCGGGTCGCAGGGCCGGCCGAGCAGCCGCTCGGCGGCCGGCCACAGGTGTCCGAGATCGTCGACGATCTCGCTCTTGCCGGTCGCGGTCGACAGCACGAAAGCGCTGCCCTGCCAGTCCGCGAGGCCGAGGCGATAGTGCGCGAGCACGTGGCGCGCCGCCGCGACGCGCAGCGCCCGGCCGCGCCGGCGCTCGGCCGGGTCGGCGGCGGCGGCGTAGAGGCCCGGGCGGTGAACCTGGTCGGTCCAGTGTCCCGCGCCGCCCAGCACGCCGCACAGCGCGCACACGGGCGTCAGCCCTTCTGGCGCGGCGACCGGCGGGCGAAGTCGTCCGCCATCTCGTTCATCGTCACGAAGCGCACGCCGGGATGGCCCGCCATGTAGTGGTACAGCCGTTCCAGCATCATCAGCACGTGCGGCCGGCCCGACACGTCGGGATGGATGGTCATCGGGAACACGGCGTAGTCGTACTCGCGGTAGACCCAGTCGAACTGGTCGCGCCACATCTGCTCGATGTCGCGCGGATTGACGAAGCCGTGGCTGTTCGGCGACTTCTTGATGAACATCATCGGCGGCAGGTCGTCGAGGTACCAGCTGGCCGGGATCTCGATCAGGTCGGTCTCGTGGCCGCGCTTCAGCGGCACCATCCATTCCGCCGGCCGGCGCGCATAGTCGATCTTGGTCCAGCTGTCGCCGACCCGCACGTAGTAGGGCTGGTGATCGTGGTGCATCAGCGAGTGGTCGTACTTGATGCCGCGCTCGAGCAGCAGCTCGTTGGTGACCGGCGAGAACTCCCACCACGGCGCGACGTAGCCAGTCGGCCGCTTGCCCGACAGCTGCGTCACCAGCTCGATGCACTTGTCGAGGATCTCGGTCTCCTGCTCGCGCGTCATCGCGATCGGGTTCTCGTGGCTGTAGCCGTGGATGCCGATCTCGTGGCCGGCATCGGCCACCGCCTTCATCTCGACCGGGAAGGTCTCGATCGAGTGACCGGGGATGAACCAGGTGGTCTTGATGCCCAGCCGTCCGAACATCTTCAGCAACCGCGGGCTGCCGACCTCGCCGGCGAACAGGCCGCGCGAGATGTCGTCCGGCGAGTCCTCGCCGCCGTAGCTGCCGAGCCACCCGGCCACCGCGTCGACATCGACGCCGAAGCCACACAGGATTTCCTTCGCCATGCCGGTTCCTCCAGGATCGCCCACGGCGACCCAGCAAGAACCGTTCCGAAGGTCAGGCGGTCGACGCAGCCCTCGCCCCGGCCGCTGCGCGGTCGGGCGGCAACCGGTGCGGGTTGAAGCCGGCGCTGTCCCACATCAGGCGCGGGTCGAACGACTCGGCGGCGAAGATCGTGATGAACACGACGGCGCAGAAAGCGAGCGCGCCGACGCCCGGCTCGATGGTGACGGCGCGGCCGAACTGGACCAGCGCGCCGAGCAGCGATTCCATGAAGATATCGACCATCGACCAGCGGCCGATCCAGGTCACCACGTGGTACAGCGCCGTCCGCACGTGCATCGCCTTGTGGTCGTCGATGCCATGTCGGCCGAGCTGCACCGTCCCCAGCATGGCCGCCAGCCCGAGCAGCTTGAACAGCGGCACCAGGATCGAGGCGAAGAAGACCAGCGCCGCCAGCGGGTACATCTGGGAATCGATCAGCTCCTCGACGCCGCCCAGGATGGTGCTGGGCTGGCCGGCGCCGAGCTGGATGACCGTCAGCACCGGGTAGACGTTGGCCGGGATGTAGAGAACGATCGCCGCCAGCACGAGCGCCCAGGTGCGCGACACGCTGCCCGGCTTGCGGCCATGCACGACCGTGCCGCAGCGCGGGCACGCCTCGCCGGTCTCGGCCGGCACGCAGACCAGGCCGCAGCCTTCGCAGCCCGCCGCGCCGTCGCGCCACGTCATGATCGGCTCGGGCATCGGCGCATGGGTCTGGCCGGTCCGCTCGATCTCTTCCCACACGACCTGCGGGTCGAGCGCCACCTCGGCCCACAGCCAGACGCAGGTCAGCACGCCCAGCGCGTAGACGGCGGGTCCCAGCTCGATCGTCACGAGGTCGCCCAGCTTGGTGAAGGCGACGAACACGCCGACCAGCAGGACCTCGAGCATGCACCAGTTGTTGAGCCGGCGGGAGAACAGGAAGACGTCGCGCAGGCGCGGCGGCGGCCGTTCCATCTTCAGCCCGTACAGGACATAGAAGGTCGACAGCAGCTTGCCGAGCGGCGCGTAGGCGGTGGTGAAGGCGACCGCGACGGCGACCGGCCAGAGGCCGCGATTGACCAGCTCGAGCGGGCCGGAATCGAGGTAGGTGATGCGCTCGATCCCGGCGGTCGAGACCTTCATCAGCATGCCGAGCCAGACGATCGCGAACAGCACCGCCGAGGCGAAGCTCAGCGCGAGATGGCGGCTGAGCGGGTCGATCTTGGTGATGCGCAGGATGGTGCCGCAGCGGCTGCAGGTGCAGCGCAGGCCGGGCGCCATCGCCGGCACGACCTGGAACAGGCCGCAGCCCGGACACTCGCGCAACTGCGGCCGGGTCACCGGCCCGTCGACAGCGTCGGTCGCGGGCGCCCGGCCGATCACTGCAGCAGGCTGGCGATGCCGTCGGACAGTTCGCCCACCGCGTCGCTGATCGCCGCGACGAGGCCCGGCGTGTCCGGCGTGGCCATCGGCTTCGTGATGGTGAAGGTCCGGGCGGCCAGCCGGCGCGGCCGGTTGAACTCGACGGCGACCTGGGCGACCAGCACGAGGTTGTTGGCCTTGTCGGCATCGAGCCGCTGGATGTTGATGCCGACCGAGGCGTTGTAGTCGGCGGTGATGGCGCCGCTCTCGCCGTACACGGTGCTGCCCGGCAGGCGCTGCGACAGCTCGACCACGACGACGCGGTTGAGCAGGCTGGCCAGCGGCTCGCCCCACCACGAGTTGGCCCGGATATCGAGCGTGTAGCTCTCCGACGAGCGCACGATCTCGCGCCGGTCGAGGTAGCTCGCCAACCCGACATCCTTGACCATCACGATCTTCGGCCCGGCCGGCAGGGTCGTGCCGGTGCGAGTCACGATCGTATAGTAGACCGGGTCGGGCGAACTGCAGGCCGCGGCCAGCAGCGGCAGCGCGAGGACGAATCGGCGGCCGGGACGTCGGCTGGGTCGATGCTCGGTCATTCCTTGCCCGTGTTGGTGCGGCCCTTGATCAGGGCCTCGGGGTGACGGCTCAGCAGGTCGGCCAGCGCGCGGATCGAGCGGGCGGCGTCGGTCAGCTGCGGCAGCAGCCGGTCGAGGTCGCGGCGGAAGCGCGAATCGTCGCCGTAGCCGGCGTTCAGCGAGCCGAACAGCTTGTTGGCCTGGGTCAGCGAGTCCTGCAGCTGCTGGGCGATCGCCGGCAGGCGCTTGAGCGCCGGGGTGCCCTCGACGTCGAGCTTCTTGGCGATGTCGCGCACGTCGATCATCGTCGCCTCGAGCGCGGCCAGCGTCTTCTTCAGCTGCTCGCCGTTGATCGTGTTGTCGAGCCCGACCGCCGCGGCGGTGAGGCTGCGGCCGATCTTCTGGTAGTCGATGTCGTTCAGCTTGGACAGGAGCTGCGTCGCCGACGTGGTCAGCGCGTCGAAGCCGCCCGATTCGACGGCGGGGACGACGTAGTAGTCGCCGGCCTTCTCCAGGGTCGCCGGCGGCGCGTCCTCGACCCGCTCCAGCGCCACGACCTTCTGGCCGGTGATCAGGCTGGTCGACTGGAGCGTCGCGCGCATGCCGCGCTTGATCATCTCCTGGGCCAGGGTCTCGGAATCCATCTTGAGCAGCGAGGCGAAGTTGGCGACCCGGCCGGCCTCGACCCGGTAGTGAACGGGAGCGACGATGCGCTGGAGCTTCGCGTCATAGACGAGGCCGACGTCGGTCACCTCGCCGATCTTCAGGCCGTGCAGCGTGACTTCCGACCCGACGGCGAGCCCGGCGACCGACCCCGGGAAATACGACACGAGGTGGATCTGGCGGCCGAAGCCCGCGGCCTGCGCCTCGTCGAAGTTGTGGTAGAGGCGGAACTCCGCGCCGGCCTTGGCGACCGGCGTTTCCTTGCCGGTCGGGCTTTCGAAGGCGATGCCGCCGAGCAGCAGCGCGCGCAGCGACTCCATGCGCACCGAAACGCCGTCGCCGGACAGCTTCACCGACACGCCGGAGGCGTTCCAGAACATCGAGTCCTCGCGGACGTACTGGTCGAACGGCGCGCGGATGAAGGCATGGACGGTCACGCGGCTGGCGAGGTCGCCGAGGTCCCAGCCCAGCACCGTGCCGACCTCGATGTCGCGGAAGAAGACCGGCGAGCCGAGGCTGATCGACCCCAGCCGCTTGCTGTCGAGCTTGAACGTGGTGCCCTTGGCCCAGGCCTGCAGCACCGGCGGATCCTGCTGGCCGACGAAGTGGCGCTGCGGCTTGCCGCGCTCCTTCTCGGCCACCGGCCGCATGCCGATGTAGGAGCCGGACAGCAACGTCTCGAGCCCGGTCAGGCTGCCGGCGAACAGCTCGGGCTTCACCACCCAGAAGATCGTCTTGTCGGTCAGCAGCGGCTCGGCATCGCGGGTCGTCTCGATCGTGGCGACCACGTGCGTGAGGTCGGGCGACACGTCGATCGACTTCACCGTCCCCATCACGACGTTCTTGTACTTGAGCTGCGACTGGCCGGCGGTCAGGCCGGCGGCGGTCTCGAAGCTGACGGTGATGACCGGGCCCTTCTTGGACCAGGTATCCCAGGCCAGCCACAGGGCGATCAGCGCGGTCAGGGCCGGCACGATCCAGACCAGCGGGATCGTGCGGCGGGCGCGCACGCTCGCCGTCGGCATCTGCTGCGGCACTCCCCTGTCGGTCATTGCACTCTCACTCCGGCCCCCGCCGGTTCACCGCCGCGACTCTACCTCTCGCGGTTGTCGATGTCGCGCGCCAGCACCTCGCGCTTGCCGACATGGTTGGCGGGGCTGACGACGCCCTCGCGCTCCATGCGCTCGACGATGCGGGCGGCGCGGTTGTAGCCGATCTGCAGGTAGCGCTGGATGAAGCTGGTGCTGCACTTGCGCTCGCGCGCCACCAGGGCGATCGCCTGGTCGTACAGCTGGTCGCTCTCGCCGTCCTCGCTCTCGCCCGGGAAGGCCGCGCCCTCCTCGGCCTCGGGGTCGTCGGTGACGGCGTCGATGTAGGCCGGCGCGCTCTGCGCCCGCAGGTGCTTGACCACCTCTTCGACCTCGCCGTCCGAGACGAACGGGCCGTGGACGCGGGCGATCTTGCCGCCGCCCGCCATGTACAGCATGTCGCCCTGGCCGAGCAGCTGCTCGCCGCCCATCTCGCCGAGGATGGTGCGGCTGTCGATCTTCGAGGTGACCTGGAACGAGATGCGGGTCGGGAAGTTGGCCTTGATCGTGCCGGTGATGACGTCGACCGACGGGCGCTGCGTCGCCATGATGACGTGGATGCCGGCGGCGCGGGCCATCTGCGCGAGGCGCTGGACCGCGGCCTCGATTTCCTTGCCGGCGACCAGCATCAGGTCGGCCATCTCGTCGATGATCACCACGATGAAAGGCAGCGGCGTGAGGTCGATCTCCTCTTCCTCGAAGATCGGCCGGCGGGTCTCGGGGTCGATGCCGGTCTGGACCTGGCGGGTCAGCGCCTGGCCCTTGCGCCGGGCGTCGCCCAGCCGCTCGTTGTAGCCCGCGATGTTGCGCACGCCGAGCGCGCTCATCGCGCGGTAGCGGTCTTCCATCTCGCGCACCACCCACTTCAGGGCGACGATCGCCTTGCGCGGCTCGGTGACGACCGGCGTCAGCAGGTGCGGGATGTCCTGGTAGACGCTGAGTTCCAGCATCTTCGGATCGATCATGATGAAGCGGCAGCGATCCGGCGGCAGCCTGTAGAGCAGCGACAGGATCATCGTGTTGACCGCCACCGACTTGCCCGAGCCGGTGGTGCCGCCGATCAGCAGGTGCGGCATGCGCGCGAGGTCGGCGATCACCGGGTCGCCGCCGATGTCCTTGCCGAGCGCCAGCGGCAGGTTGAGGCGGTTGTCCTCGTAGTGGCGGGTCGACAGCAGGTCGCGCAGGAAGACCGTCTCGCGCCGTGCGTTCGGCAGCTCGATGCCGATCACGTTGCGGCCGGGGACGGTGGCGACGCGGGCCGACACGGCGCTCATCGAGCGCGCGATGTCGTCGGCGAGACCGATCACGCGGCTCGACTTGGTGCCGGGCGCCGGCTCGAGCTCGTACAGGGTGACGACCGGGCCGGGCCGCACCTTGACGATCTGGCCCTTGACGCCGAAGTCCTCGAGCACCGTCTCGAGCAGGCGGGCGTTCTGCTCCAGCGCCTCCTCATCGATCTTGGTCTCGCTGACGCGGCTCGGCAGCGAGAGGATGTCGAGTGGCGGCAGCTGGTACTCGCCGGTCGCGAGGTCGAGCTCGCGCTGGCCGGCCTTGGCGGCGCGCTTGCCCTGGGCCACGCCGGACTTGCGCGGCACGATGCGGGCGGCGCTGGCGGGCGGCGCCGGGTCGGCCGGCAGCGGGTCGGGCGTGAAGGGATTGTCGTCCTCGACCTCGGCCTCTTCGGGCGCCGCGGCGACCGGCTGCGGCGCCGGGTTGGCGACCGGGGCGGCGACGGGCGAGGCGACGGGCGGGGCAACCGGCGGCAACGGCAGCTCGTCGTCCTCCGGCAGGTCGCGGGCGTGGGCCGGGCCGGGCGGCGGGCTGGCGATCACCGGCTCGAGCCGATGGTCGGCCGGCCGAGAGCCGCCGCGCAGGCGGCCGAGCAACGGCTCGAGGCGCAGGCCGGCCAGCCGGTCCAGCATGGTGCGCGGGCGCCCGACATCGGCCGCCGGGGGACGGTCGTCGTACGGCTCGTCGTAAGCCTGGTCGGGCAGCGCCAGCGGCTGGTGGCCGGGCGGCATGTCCGGGATGTCGTCGGCCGGCCGCTCGATCGGCGCGTACGGCGCGTCGACCAGCAGGCTGCCACGGTCGGGCAGCGGCGCGCCTTCCTCGGGAATGTCCTGGGGCCGCGGCTCGAAGTGCGCCGGGTCGTAGTGGCCGGCATCGATCTCGCCGGGGATCTCGGCGTAGCCGATCGGCGGCGCCGGGACGTCGGACTCTTCCTCGACCGGCTCGGGTTTGCCGCGCCACAGGTGGACCGCCGAGCGCGCCATCCAGGCGACGCCGAGGAACGGCGCACGCAGGATGCGGAAGATCAGCGGCAGGTCTGTGCGGTTCATGCCCAGCGCCGGCGCCATCGCGATGAAGGCGAGCGCCGCGCACACCGGCTCGATCAGGGCGAGGCTGCCGCCGCTCGAGTGGGTCAGCACCAGTTCGCGGAAGCGGCTGACCAGCGCCAGCCCGACCAGGCCGCCCGGGCCGGCATGGGTCGCGGCCGCGCCGACGTCGCCGAGGCCGACGCAGGCGACGCTCATCATCAGCAGCGCGAGCAGCAGCAGCGACAGGCGCAGGCCGAAGAAGCCGAGATGGTGGGTGCGGATCATGCGCACGCCCCACGTGATCAGCGCCACCGGCACCAGGATGATCGCCAGCCCGAAGGTCTGCAGCAGCAGGTCGGACACGTAGGCGCCGGGCAGGCCGACGATGTTGTGCGGCGGCCGGCCGGTGGCATGGTTCAGCGACGGGTCGGCCGGGCTGTAGGTGAACAGCGCCAGCAGCATCAGCATGCCGACCGCGGTCACCGCGAAGCCGACCAGCTCCATCATGCGGCGGCGCAGGAAATCCCGCCCGCCTTCCGGCAGGATGGCGGTCTTGCGGGGAGCGACCGAGGCGGCGCCGATCAGGGCCATGGCTCTCCTAGAGGACCTGGGCGAGGCGCGTCATGGCCTCGCGGGTGGTCTGTTCGTCGTGCACCAGCGCGACGCGGATGTAGCGCTGGGCGGTGTTGATGCCATCGGTCTCGCGGCAGCAGTAGGCGCCGGGCAGCACCTTGACGTGCGCCTCGCCCCACAGCCGGCGGGTGGCTTCCTCGCCGTCGCCGACGTCGAGCCACAGGAAGAAGCCGCCGCCCGGCGTGTAATAGCCAAACCGGTTGTGCAGGATCTGCTCGGCGACGCGGAAGTTCTTGCGGTACCACTCGCGCGTCTGGAGCGGGTGGGCCTCGTCGTCCCACAGCGCCGCCGAGGCCTTCTGGACGGCGATCGGGATCTGCGGCCCGCCGTAGGTCCGCCAGCGCAGCATCATCGCCACCAGGCGCGGATCGCCGGCCACGAAGCCGGAGCGCAGGCCGGCCGCGTTCGAGCGCTTGGACAGCGAGTGGAAGACCGCGAGGTTGCGGAACGGGTCCTTGCCCCCGGTGGTGTCCATGGCCAGCGCCGCCTGCAGGGCGCCCGGCGGGGCGTCGCCGGTGTAGATCTCGGCGTAGCACTCGTCGACCGCCAGCACGGTGTCGTGTTCGCGGCACTTGGCCAGCAGCTTCTGCAGGTAGTCGAGGCTGGCGATGGCGCCCTGCGGGTTGGCCGGCGAGCACAGGTAGACCACCGCCATGCGCTCCCAGGTCTTGGTCGGCAGCGACAGGAAATCCGGCAGGAAGCCGTTGTCGGCGCCGGCATTGACCAGCAGCGGCTCGGCGCCCGACAGCACCGCGCCGCCGAGGTAGGCCTGGTAGAACGGGTTGGGCAGCGCCACGATCGGCTTGCCGCCGGCCTTTTCCTGCGGCGCCGCGACGGTCGAGATGATGTAGACGCCTTCCTTGCTGCCGGCGGTCGGCAGGACGTGGCGCGCCGGGTCGAGCAGGCCGGCCGGCAGGCGGTAGCGGCGGTTGAGCCAGCCGACGATCGCCTGGTTCAGCTCGGGCATGCCCTGGTTGGGCGGGTAGCGGTTCCAGCCGTCGACCTCGTCGGCCACGATCTTGCGGGCGAAGGCCGGCATGGCGCCCTGCGGCTCGCCGACCGACAGGTTGATCATCGACAGGTGGGCGGGCGGCGTGATCGGCGCGATCAGGGCGTTCAGGCGCGCGAACGGAAAATCGGTGAGCGTCTCCGTGAGGCGCGGATTGAACATCGAGACCATCCAATAGGCCGCAGCGGCCGACCAACACAATCGGGCCGGCGGGGCGACCCGCCGGGCAAACTATTGCCGTATTGTATGAAACAAATTAACCAATAACAACAAGGGAATAGAGCCGATTCTTCATACGCTTAGCGAGTCCGGCCGGATGCGGCCGGACCCGCCGGCGGCTATTGCACCCGCTCGCCGTGGAGGGCGGTGTCGAGGCCCTCGGTCTCCTCGTCGCGCGACACGCGCAGGCCGATCGTGGCGTCGATCAGCTTGAGGATGATCCAGGTGGCGACGGCGCAGAACAGCGCGATCACGACGACGCCGTAGAGCTGGGTCAGGACCTGCCCGGGATTGCCGTCGACCCAGCCGACCGGCTGGCCCTTGTTGACGTCGTTGATGGCGCGGGTCGCGAACACGCCGACCAGGATCGAGCCGACGATGCCACCGACGCCGTGCACGCCGAACACGTCGAGTGAATCGTCGTAGCCCAGCTTGTTCTTGAGCACGATCGAGGTCCAGTAGCAGACCGCGCCGGCGATCACGCCGATCGCCATGGCCGCCCACGGCTCGACGTAGCCGGCGGCCGGCGTGATCATGCCGAGGCCGGCGACGGCGCCGGTCAGCACGCCCAGCACCGACGGCTTGCCGCGGCTGGTCCACTCGATCGCCATCCAGACCAGCGCCGCGACCGCCGCCGAGACGTGGGTGTTCAGCATCGCGGTGCCGGCCAGCTCGCCCGAGCTCAGCGCCGAACCGGCATTGAAGCCGAACCAGCCGACCCACAGCAGCGAGGTGCCGATCAGCGTCAGCACGAGGTTGTGCGGCGCCATGTACTCGTGGCCGTAGCCCTGGCGCTTGCCGATCACGATGCAGGCGACCAGGCCGGCGATGCCGGCCGTCAGGTGGACGACCAGGCCGCCGGCGAAGTCGAGCACGCCGGCCGCGCCGAGGAAGCCGCCGCCCCACACCCAGTGCGCCACCGGGACGTAGACGACCAGCAGCCACAGGCCCATGAACCACATCATGGCCGAGAACTTCATGCGCTCGGCGAAGGCGCCGGTGATGATCGCCGGCGTGATGATCGCGAAGGTCGCCTGGTACATCAGGAAGACGTTCTCGGGCACCGTGACGCCCAGCTCGTGGACGCTGCCGCGCAGCCCGGCGCCGAAGGCGCGCGACAGCGAGCCGATGAACGAATTGAGCGCGCCGCCGTTGGTGAAAGCCAGCGAATAGCCGACCACGAACCACATCACGGTGACCAGGGCGGCGATGGCGAAGGCCTGCACGCCGGTCGCCAGCACGTTCTTCTTGCGCACCATGCCGGCGTAGAACAGCGCCAGGCCGGGGATGTTCATCATCAGGACCAGCGCCGTGGCGACCAGCAGCCAGGCGGTGTCGCCGTGATCGATCTCGGGCTTGTCGGCGGCCAGCGCCGGGAAGGCGAACGCGAGCGCGCACGCCGCAGCCGCGCCGAGGCGCAGGACCGTCTTGTTCATTTTTTCCCCCAACGTCTTCTTACTTGTCGTCTTCTTGGTTCTTGTCGCGCCGGCGGGGCTGCGTCCCGCCGGGTCTCGGTCCTGTTTCGACGGGGCGCCGCGCCTACAGCGCGTTGGAGCCCGATTCGCCGGTGCGGATGCGCAGTGCCTGCTCGACCGGGGTGATGAAGATCTTGCCGTCGCCGATCTTGCCGGTGTGGGCGGCCTTCTGGATCGCCTCGATCGCGCGCTCGACCTGGCTGTCGTCGACCACGATCTCGACCTTCACCTTGGGCAGGAAGCTCACCAGGTACTCGGCGCCGCGATAGATCTCGGTCTGGCCCTTCTGGCGGCCGAAGCCCTTGACCTCGCTGACCGTCAGGCCGGAAACGCCGACCCCGGTCAGGGCATCACGCACCTCGTCGAGCTTGAACGGCTTGATGATGGCGGACACCAGCTTCATGAAATTCTCCTCCTGCCCCTGGACGGCTGTTCGCACAGAGTGGCGTCAGACGCCGACCTCGTCAAACGGCGTCGCCCGACGCGGCGACCAGACGAAAGAACGGCCCGGCGAGGGAATCGCCGGGCCGCAGGAGCCGCCACTACGCCCGAGGGCGAGGGGGAAGGCAGGCCGGGGAGGAAACCGGCCTGCCCGGGAGGACGCTCAGTGCACGGTCTCGCCGTGCAGGTTGATGTCGAGACCCTCGACTTCCTCTTCGGTCGTGACGCGCAGACCGATCAGGGCGTCGATGATCTTGAGGATGATCCAGGTCGCCACCGCGCACCACGCGATGCATACCAGCGAGCCCCACAGCTGGGTCAGGACCTGGCCGGGATTGCCGTCGATCAGGCCCTTCTTGCCGTCGCCGGCGATCGCCTCGACCGCGAACACGCCGGTCAGCAGGGCGCCCGCGAAGCCGCCGAGACCGTGCACGCCGAAGGCGTCCAGCGAGTCGTCGTAGCCCATCGCGTGCTTGAGGCCGGTGGCGCCCCAGAAGCAGACCAGGCCGGCGACGATGCCGATCGCCAGGCCGCCCATCGGGGTGACGTAGCCCGAGGCCGGGGTGATGGCGACGAGGCCGCCGACCGCGCCCGAGATGATGCCGAGCACCGACGGCTTGCCGCGCACCGCCCACTCCGCGAACATCCACGACAGCGCCGCGGCCGCCGAGGCGAACTGCGTCACCGCCATCGCCATGCCGGCGTTGCCGTTGGCGCCGACCGCCGAGCCGGCGTTGAAGCCGAACCAGCCGACCCACAGCAGCGACGCGCCGATCACCGAGTAGACGAGGTTGAACGGCGCGAGGTTCTCGGTGCCGAAGCCCTTGCGCTTGCCAATCACCAGGGCGCAGACGAGGCCCGCGACGCCGGCGTTGATGTGCACGACCGTGCCGCCCGCGAAGTCGAGGACGCCCCAGTCGCCGAGGAAGCCGCCGCCCCACACCCAGTGGGCGATCGGCGCGTAGACGATCAGCGACCACAGCGCCATGAACCACATCATCGCCGAGAACTTCATGCGCTCGGCGAAGGCGCCGGCGATCAGCGCCGGGGTGATGATGGCGAAGGTCAGCTGGAAGCACAGGAAGACCGTCTCCGGGATGGTCTTGGCCAGTTCGTGCACGCCGTCGAGGGTCAGGCCCTTCAGGAAGATGCGGCTGAGGCCGCCCAGGATCGTGCTGCCCGGCGTGAAGGCCAGGCTGTAGCCGACGATCAGCCACAGCACCGAGACCAGGCAGGTGATGGCGAAGCTCTGCATCACCGTCGCCAGCACGTTCTTCTTGCGCACCATGCCGCCGTAGAACAGCGCCAGGCCCGGGATGGTCATCATCAGGACCAGCGCGGTCGAGGTCAGCATCCAGGCGGTGTCGCCGGTGTCGAGCTTGGGCTTCTCGTCGGCCGCCATCGCCAGCGCGGGCAGCAGTGCCATGCCGGCCGCCCCAAGGCCGGCAAGCAGAGGTTGAACCCTGAACTTCATCGTACTTCCCTCGGTTCGTTGACTGTTGAGCGTCGGTGGTCGGGTCTCAGAGCGCCTCGGACCCGGACTCGCCGGTGCGGATGCGGATCGCCTGCTCGACCGGCATGACGAAGATCTTGCCGTCGCCGATCTTGCCGGTGCCGGCGGCCTTGCGGATCGCCTCGACCGCGCGCTCGACCAGCGCCTCGTCGATCACGACCTCGATCTTGACCTTGGGCAGGAAGCTCACGGCGTACTCGGCGCCGCGGTAGATCTCGGTCTGGCCCTTCTGGCGGCCGAACCCCTTCACTTCGCTGACCGTCAAACCCTGGATGCCCAGCGACGTGAGCGCGTCGCGGACATCGTCCAGCTTGAACGGCTTGAAGATCGCCATGACCATTTTCATTCGCCACGTCTCCCGCAAGCGACACCAACGCTGTCGTCCCCCGACCCGAGCAAGCGTCGTGCCAAGGGTCCAAGACGCCCCCCAGACCCGGCAGGCCGTGGTGTTTTCTCAGGAAAATCAACGACTTGGCCGGACGCCGCCGGGCGTCTCGCGGCACCGCCTGCCCAACCGGCAGGCAGCGACCGCGCGGCGCCTTGCCGTCGCGGCGGGCCGCTGCCACTTATCGACCATGCAAGCGGCTTCCTCCCCCGACCGGGTCGACCTCGCCATCGTCGGCGCCGGGCTAAACGGCAGCCTGCTGGCGCTGGCCGCCGCGGCGAGCGGCATCGACACCGTCCTGATCGACCGCGTGCCGCTGCAGGCGCTGGCGGCGCCGGCCTTCGACGGCCGCACCACGGCGGTGTCCTACACCAGCCAGCAGGTCTTCGAGGCGCTGGGCGCCTGGGCCGACATCGCCCCGCATGCCGAGCCGATCCTCGACATCCGCATTTCCGACGCCGGCCCCGACGCGCGCCCGAGCCCGCTGTTCCTCCACTTCGACCATCGCGAGGCGCAGCCCGAGGGCTCGCCGGCCGCGCCGATGGGCTGGATCGTCGAGAACCGCTTCCTGCGCCAGGCGCTGCTCGGTCATCTCGCCCGCAGCCCGCACCTCGAGCTGGTGTCGCCCGACGAGGTCGTGGAGACCACGCGCACGCCCGAGCGCGCGACGCTGCGGCTGAAGAGCGGCCGCACCATCGTGGCGCGCCTGGTCGCCTCGGCCGAGGGCCGCTTCGGCAGCCTGCGCGAGGAAGCCGGCATCGGCGCCCGGTCGTGGTCGTACAACCAGATCGCGATCGTGCTGTCCGCCCGCCACGAGCTGCCGCACCGCGGCGTCGCCCAGGAGAAGTTCCTGCCGGGCGGCCCGTTCGCCATCCTGCCGATGCGCGACGACGCGCGCGGCGAGCACCTGTCGTCGATCGTGTGGACCGAGCGCAGCGACGCGGCCAAGCGCCTGCTGGCGCTCGACGAGCCGCGCTTCGCCGCCGAGCTGGCGCGGCGCTTCGGCGATCACCTCGGCCGCGTCGAGCCGGTCGGGCCGCGCTGGTCGTACCCGCTGCACCTCGTCCATGCCGAGCGCTACGTCGACACGCGGCTGGTGCTGGTCGGCGACGCCGCGCACGGCATCCACCCGGTGGCCGGCCAGGGCTACAACATGGGCGTGCGCGACATCGCCGCCCTGGTCGAGGTGATGGCCGACGCAAGGCGGCTCGGGCTCGACGTCGGCGCCGCCGACACGCTGGAGCGCTATGCCCGGTGGCGGCGCACCGACAACTACTCGATGGTCGTCGCCACCGACCTGCTGGTGCGGCTGTTCTCCAACGACATCGGGCCGCTGCGGCTGGCCCGCGACGTCGGCATGGCCGCGGTCAACCGCGTGCCGGCGCTGCGCCGCTTCTTCGTCCGCCACGCGATGGGCCTGTCCGGCGACCTGCCCAAGCTGGAACGCGGCCAGCGCCCCTGACCCCTCCGTCCGCTGCGCGGACACCTCCCCGCGCTGGCGCGCAGGGAGGAAAGAAAAAGGTCCCTCGCTACGCTCGTTTCCTCCCCATGCGGCAGCATGGGGAGGTGCCGCCGTCTTCGGCGGCGGAGGGGTCACGGGCTCCCGTCGCGCGGCTCATGACCCCTCCGTCCGCTGCGCGGACACCTCCCCGCGCTCGCGCGCAGGGAGGAAAAGGCTGAGGCCCTAGACTCGCGCTCGTCGGACCCCTATCTCAGGGGCCAATTTTCGAGGAATTCCATGGCCCAGGCACAAGTACCCGTGACCGTGCTCACCGGCTATCTCGGCGCCGGCAAGACCACGCTCCTGAACCGCATCCTGAGCGAGCAGCACGGCAAGAAGTACGCGGTGATCGTCAACGAGTTCGGCGAACTCGGCGTCGACAACGACCTCGTGGTGAACGCCGACGAGGAAGTCTTCGAGATGAACAACGGCTGCATCTGCTGCACCGTGCGCGGCGACCTGATCCGCATCATCGAAGGCCTGATGAAGCGCAAGGACAAGTTCGACGGCATCCTGGTCGAGACGACCGGGCT
>JAIUOX010000095.1 GCA_020160955.1 Pseudomonadota bacterium | reverse complement strand
GAGCTCGAGCAGCAGATCACCGGCATGACGACCGAGCGCGACGACCTGGTCGCCGCGATCGGCCGCCTGCGCCAGGGCATCCAGAGCCTCAACCGCGAGGGCCGCGAGCGCTTCGTCGCCGCCTTCGAGCAGGTCTCGACCCACTTCCAGCAGCTCTTCACCAAGCTGTTCGGCGGCGGCAAGGCCGAGCTGCGGCTGACCGAGTCGGAGGACCCGCTCGAGGCCGGCCTCGAGATCCACGCCAGCCCGCCGGGCAAGAAGCTGCAGGTGATGTCGCTGCTGTCGGGCGGCGAGCAGGCGCTGACCGCCCTGTCGCTGCTGTTCGCGGTGTTCATGACCAACCCGGCGCCGATCTGCGTGCTGGACGAGGTGGACGCGCCGCTGGACGACCTCAACGTCGAACGCTTCTGCGGTCTCGTGAACGAGATCGCCGGGCGCACCGACACGCGCTTCCTGGTGATCACCCACCACCGCGTGACGATGGCGCGCATGGATCGCCTCTACGGCGTGACGATGGCCGAGCAGGGCGTGTCCCAGCTCGTCTCGGTCGACCTGCAGGAGGCCGACAAGATCGCCGCCTGACCAAGAGCTTCATCAAGCAACAAGACATCTTCCTCTCAAACGACCTCGAGGGCGCCGGCGTTGTCTCCGGCGCCCTTCTCTTTTCTTCGGCCCGGCGGGCCTGTAGTGTCCGGCGATGCCCGACACGCTCGCTCCCGTCGCCACCGATGTCATCGAGCTCACGCGCGCCCTCGTGCGCTGCGAGAGCGTGACGCCGCGCGAGGCCGGCGCCCTGCAGCTGCTCGAGCGCACGCTGGCGCCGCTCGGCTTCCGTTGCGAACGCATGGACTTCACCCAGGCCGGGACCGACGACGTCGCCAACCTCTATGCCCGGATCGGCACCGGCGGCCGGCACTTCTGCTTCGCCGGCCATTCCGACGTGGTGCCGGTCGGCGACCTCTCGTCGTGGACGATCGGGCCGTTCTCGGCCGAGCTGTCGGCCGGCTACCTGTTCGGCCGCGGCGCCGCCGACATGAAGGGCGCGATCGCTGCCTTCACCGACGCCTGCGCCCGCTTCCTGGCGCGGCGCGGCCGCGACTTCGGCGGCTCGATCAGCCTCCTGATCACCGGCGACGAGGAGGGGCCGGCGGTCAACGGCACCGTGAAGATGCTGCAGAAGCTGGCCGGGCGCGGCGAGACGATCGACGCCTGCGTGGTCGGCGAGCCGACCAGCTCGAAGCGCTTCGGCGACATGATGAAGATCGGCCGCCGCGGCAGCATGACCGTCGACCTCGTGGTGCGCGGCGTGCAGGGCCACGTCGCCTATCCCGAGCGGCTCGACAACGCGATCCACCGCCTGTCGGCGCTCATCGAGGCGCTGGTGCGCGAGCCGATCGACCAGGGCAGCACGCACTTCCAGCCGACCTCGCTGCAGTTCACCACCGTCGACGTCGGCAACAAGGCGACCAACATCGCGCCCGGCGTGGCGCGCGCCCGCTTCAACACGCGCTTCAACGACCTGTGGACCTCGCAGACCCTGCTGGCCCACCTGCGGGAACGCATGGACAAGGCCAACGCGGCGCTGGGCGGCAACGGCCTGTTCGAGCTCACCACCGAGGTCTCGGGCGAATCCTTCTACACGCCGCCGGGACCGCTCTCCGACCTGGTGGCCGGCGCGATCCGCGACACGGTCGGCGTCGAGGCCGAGTTGTCGACTACCGGCGGCACCTCCGACGCGCGCTTCATCCGCAGCTACTGCCCGGTGCTGGAGTTCGGCCTGGTCGGCGAGAGCATGCACAAGGTCGACGAGAAGAGCGCGGTCGAGGACCTGCGCGCGCTGAGCCGCGTCTACGAGACGGTGCTCGACCGCTACTTCGCCGCGTGAGGCCGTCCGGGTGCTGAGCGTCGCCGAGATCGCGCGCGGCCTGCAGGGCGCGCTGGCCTTCCTGCGGCGCGACCCGCTGGCCCCGGCCTTCTTCGACAACACGCTCGAGGCCTGCCTGCGCTCGTTCCGGGTGATGGCGCTGTCGGCGCCGTTCTACGCCGCCTACGTCGCGATCAACTACGCCGGCCTCGAGGTCGAGGCCGAGCTCGGCGAGGTCCTGCTGATCGAGGTGCTGCGCTACTGCGTCGAGTGGCTCCTGTTCCCGGTGATCTTCTTCGAGATCGCGCGGCGGCGCGGCTGGACCGACCGCTACCCGCGCTACATCGGCGCGCTGAACTGGATCAACCTGCCGGCCACCGTGATCGCGCTGGCCGCCGTCGCGGTCGAGGTGGTGGCGCCGCCGGCGATGTCGGCGGTGCTCGACATCGCGATGCGCGCGCTGTTCTTCTACTGGTTCCTGGTGACCACGCGCCTGACGCTCGGCGCCAGCTGGGGCCTGTCGGTCGCGCTGCTGGCGGTCAACTGGGTGCCCTCGTTCCTGCTGTCATTCCTCGTCGCCCGCTACGTCGGCATCATCGGGCTCGCCGGCGCCTGAAGAGGCGTCGTAACGCACTTCCATCAGGGTCAGTCCCTGCGGCGGCGCGGTCGGCCCGGCACGGGTGCGGTCGCAGGCCGCCAGCGCGGCGGCGACATCGTCGCGCGTCCAGCTCCCGCGGCCGACCAGCTGCAGCGTGCCGACCAGGATGCGCACCTGGTTGTGCAGGAACGAGCGCGCCGCGACATCGACCTGGATGAGATCGCCGTCGCGGCTGACGTCGAGCATGTCGAGCGTCCTGACCGCCGACGGCGCCTGGCAGGAGGCCGAGCGGAAGCTGTTGAAGTCGTGCCGGCCGAGCAGCAGGCGCGCGGCCCCGGCCATGGCGGCGGCGTCGAGCGGCACCGGCACGTGCCAGACCCGGCCACGCTCCAGCGCCGGCGGGGCGCGCCGGTTGAGCAGGCGGTAGCGGTAGCGCCGGCCGGTCGCCGAGAAGCGGGCATGGAAGTCGGGCGCGGCGGGCGCGGCCTCGACGACCACGACGGGCAGGGGCTTCAGGTGGAAGTTGATCGCCGCCCGCACCGTGTCGGCCGGCCGGTCGCTGGCGAGGTCGAGGTGGGCGACCTGGCCCGCGGCATGGACGCCGGTGTCGGTGCGGCCGGCGCCGTGCACCGCCACGCGCTCGCCGCAGAAGGCGAACACCGCGTCCTCCAGCGCGCCCTGGACCGACGGACCGTTGTCCTGACGCTGCCAGCCGACGAACGGCGCGCCGTCGTACTCGATGGTGAGGCGGTAACGCGGCATCGACGGCGCGGCGGCGTCAGGTCGGCAGGGTCGCCACCGCCGGCGGCGGCAGCACCGTGCCGGCCGGCAGCGCGAAGCCGCGCAGGAAGGCGTCGGCGGCCTGCGCCGACTTGCCGGCGCGCTGCAGCTTCAGGAGCTTCAGGCCGCCCAGCCCGCAGGTCACCACGGGAAAGCCGTCGCGCGACAGGCTGACGGTGCCCGGCGCGCCGCCGGCCAGCGTGAGCGCCGCCTGCAGCACCTTGATGCGCTCGCCGTTGACCTCGAACCAGGTGCCCGGCCACGGATGGAAGCCGCGCACCTTGCGCTCCAGCTCGGCGGCGGGGCGGCGCCAGTCGAGCGCGCCTTCCTCCTTGCCGAGCTTGTGGGCGTAGGTGACGCCGTCCTCGGGCTGCGGCACCGCGTCGAGGCCGCGGCCGACCAGCGCGTCGAGGGTCGAGACGATCAGCTGGGCGCCCAGCGCCGCCAGCCGGTCGTGCACCGCCTCGGCGGTGTCGCCGGCCGAGATCGGCGTGCGCTCGGCCAGCAGCATCGGGCCGGTGTCGAGGCCTTCGTCCATGCGCATGATGGTGACGCCGGTCTCGGCGTCGCCGGCCAGGATGGCGCGGTGGATCGGCGCCGCGCCGCGCCAGCGCGGCAGCAGCGAGCCGTGGATGTTGAGGCAGCCCAGCACCGGCGCGTCGAGGAAGGCCTTGGGCAGGATGTGGCCGTACGACACCACCACCGCGGCATCGAGGTCGAGCGCGCGGAACGCGGCCGCTTCCTCGTCGCGGCGCAGGCCCTTGGGCGTGCGCACCGGCATGCCGAGCGCCGCCGCGGTCTCGTGCACCGGGGTGCGCCGCTCCTGCTGGCCACGGCCGGCCGGGCGCGGCGCGCGGGTGTAGACGGCGACGACGTCGTGGCCGGCCTCGACCAGCGCCTTGAGGGCGGGGACGGCGAATTCCGAGGTCCCCAGAAACGCGAGCTTCATCGCCGGACCTTATAGGCAGCCGGGCGCGGCTGAGCTAGGTATGCGGCCGACAAATGGAAGCCCCGCGTTCCCCCTCCGGTCCCGCCGCCAACCTGGCCGCCCGTCGAGCCTCCGGCGAGATCCACGCCGACCCCGTCCAGGAGCGCGCCGTGCAGAAGCTGCAGGCGCTGTACGAGCAGCTGGTCGCGATCGCCAACCATCCCGCCCCCAAGCCGGGGCTGCTGGCCCGGCTGGGCTTCGGCGGTGCGGCCAAGCCGCCGCCGGGACCGCACGGCCTGTACATCTGGGGCCCGGTCGGCCGCGGCAAGTCGATGCTGATGGACCTGTTCTTCGCCGACGTGCCGATGGAGAAGAAGCGGCGCGTCCACTTCCACGAGTTCATGCTCGAGGTCCAGGAGCGCCTGCATCGCCGCCGCGAGGAGCTGGCCGCCCGCGGCGCGCCGCCGGAGGCCGACACCATCGTGCCGATCGCCCGCGAGATCGCCGCCGGGGCGCGGCTGCTGTGCTTCGACGAGTTCCAGGTCACCAACATCGCCGACGCCATGATCCTGGCGCGGCTGTTCGAGACGCTGTTCGACGAGGGCGTGACCGTGGTGGCGACCTCCAACCGGCCGCCCGACGACCTCTACAAGAACGGCCTGCAGCGCGAGCGCTTCCTGCCCTTCATCGAGCTGGTCAAGCAGCGGCTCGACGTCATCGAGCTGGGCGGCGACCACGACTACCGCATGGACCGGCTGCGCAACTTCGACGTCTACCTGACGCCGCTCGGCGCCTGGGCGACGGCCAAGCTCGACGAGGCGTTCCGCGCCCTGAGCGGCGGCTCCGACGGCATCCCGCGGGTGCTGCGCACCCAGGGGCGCGACGTCGAGGTGCCGCGCGCCGCGCCCGGCGTGGCGATGGCGCACTTCATGGACTGGTGCGCGAAGCCGATGGGCGCCGCCGACTTCCTGTGCATCGCCGAGCATTTCCACACCGTGATCGTCGCCGAGATCCCGCGCATGGGACCGGACAGCAAGGACAAGGCGGTCCGCTTCATCACGATGATCGACACCTTCTACGAGAAGAAGGTGAAGTTCATCTGCTCGGCCGCCGCGGCGCCGGCCACGCTGTACGTCGACGGCGAGGGCTCGTTCGAGTTCGAGCGCACGGTGTCGCGCCTGATGGAGATGCAGAGCCCGGAATACCTCGCCCTCGAGCACATCGCCTGATTGTGATTACCGACCGGCGGGGCCAACGGCATAGGCTCCCGCCGGCTTCACTCTCAGGGAGAATACCGATGGACGGCGACCGCATGATTTCCCTCACCGACCGCGCCCTGTCGCGCCGCACCGCGATGGTCGGCACGGCGCTGGGCAGCACGTTTGCCCTCTCGGTGCAGCCGGTCAGCGCCCAGACCATGATCGTCACGCCGAGCGACGGGCTGACGGCCGGCGAGGTCAAGGTCAAGACGGCCGACGGCAAGGAGATGGCCGCCTACCGCGCCATGCCGGCGTCGGGCCAGGGCTTCGGCACCGTGCTGGTGGTCCAGGAGATCTTCGGCGTCCATGCCCACATCGCCGACCTGTGCCGCCGCTTCGCCAAGGCCGGCTACTACGCGATCGCGCCCGAGCTGTACTTCCGCCAGGGCGATCCCAAGGGCTACACCGAGATCCCGAAGCTGCTGTCCGAGGTCGTGGCCAAGGTGCCGGACGCGCAGGTCATGGGCGACCTCGACGCCTGCGTCGCCTTCGCCAAGGGCGAGGGCAAGGCCGACACCGCCAAGCTCGGCATCACCGGCTTCTGCTGGGGCGGCCGCATCGTGTGGCTGTACGCGGCCAGCAATCCTGGCCTCAAGGCGGGCGTGGCGTGGTACGGCCGCGTCGAGGGCACCTCGACCGAGCTGGCGCCCAAGAACCCGATCGACCTCGTGAAGGACCTCAAGGCGCCGGTGCTGGGCCTCTACGGCGGCGCCGACACCGGCATCCCGAACGACGGCGTCGACCGGATGCGCGCCGCCCTCAAGACCGGCAGCGCGGCGGCGCAGAAGTCGGAGATCGTGACCTACCCGGACACGCCGCACGCCTTCAACGCCGACTACCGCCCGAGCTACCGCAAGGACCAGGCCGAGGACGGCTGGAAGCGTTGCCTCGCGTGGTTCAAGGCGAACGGCGTGTGATACGCTGAGGGATGGCCGACACCACGCAGATCACGACCCGCTCGGGCCTCACGTTCACCGCGGACGTCGCGGGCCCGGCGGATGGACCGCTGGTCCTCCTGCTGCACGGCTTTCCCGAATCGCGCCATAGCTGGCGGGCCGCCCTCGGCCCGCTGGCGGCGGCCGGCTACCGGGCCATCGCGCCCGACCAGCGCGGCTACTCGCCCGGCGCGCGGCCCGACCCCGCCGAGCTTTCGAACTATTCCTTCGACAAGCTGGTCAACGACGCGATCGAGATCGTCGCGGCGGTGGGCGGCGAGGGCCGGCGCTTCCACCAGGTCGGCCACGACTGGGGCGGACAGGTGTCGTGGGGCGTCGCCTCGGCGCATCCCGGGCGGCTGGCCTCGCTCACCGTGATGTCGCGACCGCACCCGAAGTCGTTCCAGCGCGCGCTGGCGCGCGCCGACGGCGACCAGAAGAACCGCTCGCGCCACCACCGCGCCTTCCTCGAACCCGGCACCGGGCCGATGCTGCTGGCGGACAATGCCCGCCGCCTGCGCGACGGGCTGTTCGGCCAGGGCGTGCCGGCCGCGGCGATGGACGAGCACCTGTCGGTGCTGGGCACGCCGGCGGCGCTCGAGGCGGCGCTGGCCTGGTACCGCGCCAACAAGGGACTGGCGGCCGACATCGGCACGATCGCGGTGCCGACGCTGTACATCTGGGGCGACGCCGACGCGACGGTCGGCCCCGACGCGGCGAAGGGCACCGGCGACTTCGTGGGCAGCGCCTTCGGGATGGAAGTCCTGCCGGGCGTCGGCCACTTCGTGATGGACCAGGCGCCGGCCCGGGCCACCGACCTGCTGCTCGCCCACCTCGCGAAACACCCGGTCTAGACCGTCTTCTTGCCGCTCCCGGCGAATCGCGCTACCACGCGCCGCCTTCACGAACGGGAGTTTTGGGCATGGCACGCAAGAAGATCGCGCTGATCGGCGCCGGGCAGATTGGTGGCACGCTGGCGCTGCTCGCCGGCCAGAAGGAACTGGGCGACATCGTCCTGTTCGACATTCCCGACGCCGAGGGCATTGCCAAGGGCAAGGCGCTCGACATCGCCCAGCTGGCCCCGGTCGAGGGCTTCGACGCCGGCTACCGCGGCTCGTCGGACTACAAGGACATCGAGGGCGCCGACGTCGTGATCGTCACCGCCGGCGTGCCGCGCAAGCCGGGCATGAGCCGCGACGACCTGGTCGGCATCAACGCCAAGGTCATCGACGCGGTCGGCAAGGGCATCAAGGCGCACGCGCCGAACGCCTTCGTCATCGTCATCACCAACCCGCTCGACGCGATGGTCGGCCTGATGCAGGAAGTCACCGGCTTCCCGCCGGAGCGCGTGGTCGGCATGGCCGGCGTGCTCGACAGCGCCCGCTTCCGCTGCTTCCTGGCCGAGGAGTTCAACGTCTCGGTCGAGGACGTCACGGCGTTCGTGCTGGGCGGCCACGGCGACACCATGGTGCCGCTGCTGCGCTACTCGACGGTCGGCGGCATTTCGCTGCACGACCTGGTCGACATGGGCTGGACCACCAAGGAGCGCCTCGAGAAGATCGTGCAGCGCACCCGCGACGGCGGCGCCGAGATCGTCGCCCTGCTGAAGACCGGCTCGGCCTTCTACGCGCCGGCCGCGTCGGCCATCGCCATGGCCGAGGCCTACCTCAAGGACAAGAAGCGCGTCCTGCCGTGTGCCGCCATGTTGAACGGCGAGTACGGCGTGAAGGGCCTGTACATCGGCGTGCCGGTGGTGATCGGCGCCAAGGGCGTCGAGCGCATCGTCCAGGTGGAATTTACCCCGGATGAAAAGGCGATGTTCGACAAGTCGGTGGCGGCCGTGAAGAGCCTGATCGACGCGACGAACAAGATCGTCGGCCGGGCCTGAGCCGAAAGTCTAAGCAAACGCGCATTGCCAAGGGCGGGCGGCATCCGTAGATTGCCGCCTAGCCCAGTGAGTTGCATTTAGAAACTCAAGGTCGAGCGCGGTAGGTTTAGATGAACATCCACGAGTATCAGGCCAAGGCCCTCTTGGCGAAATTCGCCGTCCCGATCCTGAAGGGCGGTGTCGCCTACACGAGGGACGAGGCCATGGACGTGGCCCGCACGCTGGGCGGTCCCGTCACCGTGGTGAAGGCCCAGATCCATGCCGGCGGTCGCGGCAAGGGCCACTTCAAGAACGACCCCAAGGGCAAGGGCGGCGTTCGCCTCGCCAAGTCGGCCGAGGAAGCCGGCCAGCACGCCACGGCGATGCTGGGCCAGGACCTCGTCACCAAGCAGACCGGCGCCGCCGGCCGCACCGTGAAGCGCCTCTACGTCGAGCAGGGCTGCGACATCAAGCGCGAGCTCTACCTGTCGCTGCTGGTCGACCGCGCGATCGGCCGCATCGCCGTCGTCGCCTCGACCGAGGGCGGCATGGACATCGAGACGGTGGCCCACGAGACGCCCGAGAAGATCATCACCCAGGGCATCGACCCGGCGGCCGGCTTCCAGCCCTACCAGGGCCGCAAGATCGCCTTCGCGCTCGGCCTCGAGGGCAAGCAGGTCGGCGAGTTCGTCAAGCTGGTGACCGGCCTCTACAAGGCGTTCGTCGAGCTCGACTGCTCGCTGATCGAGATCAACCCGCTGGTCGTCACCGGCGACAGCCAGGTGCTGGCGCTCGACGCCAAGATGAACTTCGACGACAACGCGCTGTACCGCCACAAGGACATCGAGGAGCTGCGCGACGTCGACGAGGAGGATCCCTCGGAGACCGAGGCGGCCAAGTACGCGCTGAACTACGTCAAGCTCGACGGCCAGATCGGCTGCATGGTCAACGGCGCCGGCCTCGCCATGGCGACGATGGACATCATCAAGCTGTACGGCGCCGAGCCGGCCAACTTCCTCGACGTCGGCGGCGGCGCCACCAAGGAGCGGGTGACCGCGGCCTTCAAGATCATCCTGCGCGACCCCAACGTCGAGGGCATCCTGGTCAACATCTTCGGCGGCATCATGCGCTGCGACGTCATCGCCGAGGGCGTCGTCGCCGCGGCGCGCGAGGTCAACCTGCACGTGCCGCTGGTGGTTCGCCTGGAGGGCACCAACGTCGAGCTCGGCAAGAAGATCCTCAAGGAAAGCGGGCTCAAGATCACGTCGGCCGAGAACCTGGCCGATGCAGCGGAAAAGATCGTCAAGGCGGTCAAGGAGGCGAACTGATGGCCGTCCTGGTCGACAAGAACACCAAGGTCATCTGCCAGGGCTTCACCGGCTCGCAGGGCACCTTCCACTCCGAGCAGGCGATTGCCTACGGCACCCGCATGGTCGGCGGCGTGACGCCCGGCAAGGGCGGCACCACCCACCTCGACCTGCCGGTGTTCGACACCGTGGCCGAGGCGGTCGCCCGCACCGGCGCCAACGCCTCGGTGATCTACGTGCCGGCGCCGTTCGCCGCCGATTCGATCCTCGAGGCGATCGACGCCGAGATCCCGCTGATCGTCTGCATCACCGAGGGCATCCCGGTGGTCGACATGGTCGAGGTCAAGCGCGTGCTGGCGGGCTCGAAGTCGCGCCTGATCGGCCCGAACTGCCCGGGCGTGATCACGCCGGGCGAGTGCAAGATCGGCATCATGCCGGGCCACATCCACAAGCGCGGCAACATCGGCATCGTCTCGCGCTCGGGCACGCTGACCTACGAGGCGGTGGCGCAGACCACGGCAGCCGGCCTTGGCCAGACGACCTGCATCGGCATCGGCGGCGACCCGGTCAACGGCACCAACTTCGTCGAGTGCCTCGAGATGTTCATGGCCGACCCGGAGACCCAGGGCATCGTCATGATCGGCGAGATCGGCGGCGACGCCGAGGTCAAGGGCGCCGAGTACCTGAAGGGCTGCAAGACGAAGAAGCCGGTGGTCGGCTTCATCGCCGGCCGCACCGCGCCCCCGGGCCGCCGCATGGGCCATGCCGGCGCGGTGATCTCGGGCGGCAACGACACCGCCGAGTTCAAGGTCGAGGCGATGCGCGCCGCGGGCATCCGGGTTGCCGAATCGCCGGCCGCGCTCGGCCAGGAAATGCTGAAAGCGATGAAGGGCTGACCCACATCGTCGGTCCTCTTCCCCGCTGACGGGGAAGGGGCTCTCCCGGCCTCCGCGGGAGAGGTGGCTGGAGGAGAACCGCCAAATGAGAGCAGAACAGACCTCGTTCCTGTTCGGCGCCAACGCCCCGTTCATCGAGGAACTCTTCGGGCGTTACATCGCCGACGCCGGCAGCGTCGATCCCGAGTGGCGCACCTTCTTCGAGGCGCTGGCCGAGCAGGGGGCCGACGTGCTGGCCGAGATCCGCGGCGCGTCGTGGGCGCCCAACGGCAAGCGCGTGATCGGCGCGGTCGATCCCGAGTCGCTACCGAGCCCGGCCAACCGCAACGTCAAGGGCAACGGCAAGGCGGCGCCCGCCGCCGCCGCGCCGGCGCTGGCCGGCAAGACCGAGGAAGAGATCCGCTCGGCCGCCTACGACACCTCGCGCGCCTTCCTGCTGATCCGCTCGTACCGCATCCGCGGCCACCTCGAGGCCGACCTCGACCCGCTGAACCTGGTCAAGCAGGAGCCGCACCGCGAGCTCGATCCCGCCACCTACGGCTTCACCGACGCCGACTGGGATCGCCCGATCCTGATCTTCGGCTCGCTGGGCTTGGGCGAGTCGGCGACGCTGCGCCAGATCTGGGACCGCCTGCGCAGGACCTACTGCGGCAAGATCGGCGTCGAGTACATGCACATCTCCGATCCCGACCAGAAGGCGTGGATCCAGGAGCGCATCGAGCACATCGAGAACCACACCGAGTTCACGACCGAGGGCCGCCACGCGATCCTCGAGCGCGTCGTCGAGGCCGAGGGCCTCGAGCGCTACCTCGGCGTCAAGTTCGTCGGCACCAAGCGCTTCGGCCTCGACGGCGGCGAAGCCCTGATCCCGGCGATCGAGCAGATCCTTAAGCGCGGCGGCCAGCTCGGCATCCGCGAGGTCGTGATCGGCATGCCGCACCGCGGCCGCCTCAACACGCTCGTGCACGTCCTGCACAAGAGCTACACGGCGCTGTTCTCGGAGTTCCAGGGCCGCCCGTCGCTGCCCGAGGAAATGCGCGGCTCGGGCGACGTGAAGTACCACCTCGGCGCCTCGGCCGACCGCGAGTTCGACGGCAACATCATCCACCTGTCGCTGGCGCCCAACCCGTCGCACCTCGAGGCGGTCAACCCGGTGGTGCTGGGCAAGGCGCGCGCCAAGCAGGACCAGCGCAACGACGTCGAGCGCAGCCAGGTGATGGCGATCCTGATGCACGGCGACGCGGCCTTCGCCGGCCAGGGCCTGGTCGCCGAGAGCCTCGACCTCAGCGATCTCGGCGGCTACCGCATCGGCGGCACCATCCACTTCGTGGTCAACAACCAGATCGGCTTCACCACGCTGCCGACCTTCTCGCGCTCGGGCCCGTACTGCACCGAGATCGCCAAGATCGTCCAGGCGCCGATCCTGCACGTCAACGGCGACGACCCGGAGGCGGTGGTGCACGTCGCGCGCATCGCTACCGAGTACCGCCAGCGCTTCAAGCGCGACATCGTCATCGACATGTTCTGCTACCGCCGGCACGGGCACAACGAGTCGGACGAGCCGATGTTCACCCAGCCGCTGATGTACAAGCAGATCGCCGGGCACAAGTCGGTCAAGGAAGTCTACGCCGCGCGGCTCGAGGCCGAGGGCGTGGTGACGCCCGAGGACGTCGCCAAGCTCGACGGCGCGCTGCGCGAGAAGCTCGACAAGGCGCTGGAAGCGGCCAGCACCTTCAAGCCCAACAAGGCCGACTGGCTGGAGGGCCGCTGGGCCGGCCTGACGATCGCGCCGGGCGAGGAGGATCGCAAGGGCATCACGGCGGTCGACCTCGACCGCCTGCGCACCGTCGGCCACGCGCTGTGCGACGTGCCCAAGACCTTCGACCTCAACCGCAAGATCGCGCGCCAGCTCCAGGAGAAGCGCAAGACGATCGACACCGGCGAGAACATCGACTGGGCGACCGGCGAGGCGCTGGCCTTCGGCACGCTTCTGGCCGAGGGCACGCCGGTCCGGCTGAGCGGCCAGGACTCCGGCCGCGGCACCTTCTCGCAACGCCACTCGGTGCTGGTCGACCAGACCACCGAGGAAAAGTACATCCCGCTGAACAACGTGGCGCCCGGCCAGGCCCATTTCGAGGTCATCGACAGCCCGCTCAGCGAGGCCGGCGTGCTCGGCTTCGAGTACGGCTACTCGTCGGCCGAGCCCAACGCGCTGGTGCTGTGGGAGGCCCAGTTCGGCGACTTCGCCAACGGCGCGCAGGTCATCATCGACCAGTTCCTGTGCTCGGGCGAGAGCAAGTGGCTGCGCATGAACGGCCTCGTGATGCTGCTGCCGCATGGCTACGAGGGCCAGGGCCCGGAGCACAGCTCGGCCCGCCTCGAGCGCTACCTGCAGCTGTCGGCCGAGGACAACTGGCAGGTCGTGGTGCCGACCACGCCGGCCAACTACTACCACGCGCTGCGCCGCCAGATGCGCCGTTCGTTCCGCAAGCCGCTGATCGTCATGACGCCGAAGTCGCTGCTCCGGAACAAGGACTGCGTGTCGTCGCTGGCCGACTTCGGCCCGGGCAGCTCGTTCCGCCGCATCCTCACCGAGGTCGACACGCTGGCCGACGGGCCGAAGGTGCGCCGCGTCGTCTTGTGCTCGGGCAAGGTCTACTTCGACCTGCTGGCCGAGCGCCGCAAGCGCAAGATCGACGACGTCGCGATCCTGCGCATCGAGCAGCTCTACCCGTTCCCCTTCACCCGGCTGGGTGTGCGCCTCGCGCAGTACCCGAACGCCGAGGTGGTGTGGTGCCAGGAGGAGCCCGAGAACATGGGCGCCTGGCACTTCGTCGACCGCCGCATCGAGCGGGCGCTGCAGGGGCTCAGCCTCAAGTCGAGCCGGCCGATCTATGTCGGCCGCGCCGAATCGGCGTCGCCGGCCACCGGCTCGGCGCGCACCCACGTCAAGGAACAGGCCGACCTGGTCGACCGCGCGCTGACGCTCGCCTGAGCGCGGCGCGGCCCCGGCAACGGCGCCGGGTCATTGAAGGAGTAGAGAATGGCTGTCGAGATCAAGGTCCCCGCGCTGGGTGAATCGGTCACCGAGGCGACCGTGGCCAAGTGGCTGGTCAAGGCGGGCGACGCGGTGAACATCGACCAGCCCCTCTGCGAACTGGAGACCGACAAGGTCACGGTCGAGGTCAACGCCACCCTGGCCGGCACGGTCGTCGCGCTGGTCGCGGAGGAGGGCGCCACCGTGCAGGTCGGCGGCATCCTGTGCCATATCGAGGCCGGTGCCGGCGCCGCCAAGCCCGCCGCCGCGCCGAAGCCGGTCGCGCCGCCGCCCGCCGCGGCCGCCCCGGCGCCCGCGCCCGCTGCTGCTGCCGCCCCGGCCGCCGCCGCCAACGTCGCCGCGTCCGGCCCGGCCGCCCGCAAGTTGGTCGCCGAGACCGGCGTCGCCGCCGGCGCGATCCAGCCGACCGGCAAGGACGGCCGCGTCACCAAGGCCGACGTCGTGGCCGCGCTCGCCTCGATCCCGCAGCCCGCCGCGCCGGCCGCCCAGAAGCCGGCCGCGCCGTCCGGCCCGCGCTCGCGCGCCGACCGCGAGGAGCGGGTGCGCATGACGCGCCTGCGCAAGACCATCGCCAACCGCCTCAAGGACGCGCAGAACACCGCGGCCATGCTGACCACCTTCAACGAGGTGGACATGACCAACGTGATGGCGCTGCGCGACCGGCTGAAGGGTGACTTCGAGAAGAAGCACGGCGCGCGGCTCGGCTTCATGTCGTTCTTCGTCAAGGCCAGCATCGCGGCGCTGAAGGAACTGCCCGCGGTCAACGCCGAGATCGAGGGCGACGACATCGTCTACAAGAACTACTACGACATCGGCGTCGCGGTCGGCACGCCGAACGGCCTCGTCGTGCCGGTGGTGCGCGATGCCGACACGCTGTCGTTCGGCGAGATCGAGAAGACGATCGGCGACCTCGGCCTCAAGGCGCGCGACGGCAAGCTGACGATCGCCGACCTGACCGGCGGCACCTTCACGATCTCCAATGGCGGCGTCTACGGCTCGCTGATGTCGACGCCGATCCTCAACCCGCCGCAGTCGGCGATCCTCGGCATGCACAAGATCCAGCAGCGCCCGATGGTGGTCGGCGGCGAGATCAAGATCCGGCCGATGATGTACCTCGCGGTGTCGTACGACCACCGCATCATCGACGGCCGCGAAGCGGTGCTGTTCCTCGTGCGCATCAAGGAATGCCTCGAGGATCCCGAGCGCCTCCTGCTCGGGGTCTGACCATGGCCGGTGAAACCTACGATCTCGTCGTCATCGGCGGCGGCCCCGGCGGCTACGTCGCGGCGATCCGCGCCGCCCAGCTCGGCCTCAAGGTCGCGATGGTCGAGAAGCGCGCCACGTTCGGCGGCACCTGCCTGAACGTCGGCTGCATCCCGTCCAAGGCGCTGCTGCAGTCCTCGCACCTGTTCGAGGCGGCCGGCCACGACCTCGCCGCGCACGGCATCCAGGTCGGCCCGCCGTCTCTCGACCTCGGCCAGCTGATGAAGCGCAAGGGCGAGGTGGTCGACGCCACGACCAAGGGCGTCGCCTTCCTGCTGCGCAAGAACAAGGTCGCGACCTTCCAGGGCGCGGGCCGGATCGACGCCGCCGGGCAGGTCTCGGTGCTGGGCGACGACGGTGCCGCGAAGGAAACGCTGGCGACGAAGAACATCCTCATCGCCACCGGCTCGGAAGTGACGCCGCTGCCGGGCGTGCCGGTCGACGAGAAGCGCATCGTGTCCTCGACCGGCGCGCTGGAGCTCGCCGCCGTGCCGAAGCACCTCGTCGTGGTCGGCGCCGGCATCATCGGCCTCGAGCTCGGCTCGGTGTGGCGGCGGTTGGGCGCCGAGGTCACGGTGATCGAGTTCCTCGACCGCATCACGCCGGGCGTCGACGACGAGGTGACCAAGCACCTGCAGCGCGCGCTGGCCAAGCAGGGCCTGAAGTTCCGGCTGGGCGCCCGGGTGACCAAGGCCGAGGCGGGCGCCGACGGCGTCACGCTCAGCGTCGAGCCGGCCAAGGGCGGCGCGGCGGAGACGGTGTCGGCCGACATCGTGCTGGTCTGCATCGGCCGCCGGCCCTACGTGCAGGGCCTCGGCCTCGACACCGTCGGCGTGAAGATGACCGAGCGCGGCCGCATCGCCGTCGACGGTCACTTCCAGACCTCGGTGCCGGGCATCTACGCCATCGGCGACGTGATCGACGGCCCGATGCTCGCCCACAAGGCGAGCGAGGACGGCATCGCCTGCGTCGAGACGCTGGCCGGCCAGAAGGGCCACGTGAACTGGGACCTCGTGCCCTCGATCATCTACACGCAGCCCGAGGTGGCCTGGGTCGGCAAGACCGAGGAACAGCTCAAGGCGGCGGGCGTTGCCTACAAGATCGGCAAGTACCCGTTCACGGCCGACCCGCGCAGCCGCGCCAACGGCGCGACCGAGGGCTTCGTGAAGGTGCTGTCCGACAAGGCGACCGACACGGTGCTGGGCGTCCACATCATCGGCGCCGAGGCCGGCACGATGATCGCCGAGGCCGCGGTGGCGATGGAGTTCCGGGCGTCGGCCGAGGATATCGGCCGGGTCTGCCATGCCCACCCGACGGTCAACGAGGCGCTGAAGGAAGCCGCCCTGGCGGCCTGGGACAAGCCGATCCACCTGTAGGGCACCGGTAACTGGGCCGGTCACCGGGCCGGTCCCGGCCCGCCACGAGGAGCCGATGCGCAAGCCCCTGATGGCCGTCGCGATCGCCGCCTGCCTGGTCATGACGGTGGTCGGCGGGTTCCTGCCTTTCCTGCAGGGCTGGATCTTCTTCGTCCTGGCGCTCTACCTGCTGGCGACCGAGTTCCACGCCGGCAGGCGGTGGGTCAAGGCGGCCCGCCGGCGCTGGCCGGCGCTCAACCGCTGGGTCGAGTGGTCCCGCCAGCACAAGTGGGCGCCCCGCCACCTCAAGGAATTCGAGGACCTGACGGACCCGTCGAAATAGGGTTATCCTCCGGCAAAAGGAGGAAGCCACAATGACCGGTCCTGTCACCCCGCGTGGCGTCAACCACGTCGTTTTCAATGTCCGCGACATCGAGGAGTCGCACCGCTTCTGGACGGAGATCGTCGGTTTCCGCCAGGTCGGCCAGCTGAAGCCGACCAAGGAGCGCCCGGTGCCGCCGAAGATGCGGTTCTACTCCGGCGTGCGCGAGGACGGCACCAGCCACCACCACGACGTCGCGCTGGTCGAGAATCCCAACCTGCCGAAGCCGCCCGAGGAATGGTCGATGTTCGGCATGCCGGTGGCGGTCAACCACATCGCGATCACCATGCCGAGCCGCGAGGCGTGGCTGCAGCACCTCGAGTACCTGCAGAAGAAGGGCGTGAAGTTCGACCGCCGTGTCGAGCACGGCATGACCCACAGCCTCTACATCCACGATCCCAACGGCTACGGCGTCGAGTTCGTCTACGACCTGCCGAAGGAAGTCTGGAAGGACGACATCGACGGCGCGCTGAACTACGTGAAGAACCTGCCGACCGAGGGCAAGGAAGCGCTCGACGATCGCGTCGAGGGCGTGCCGAAGTTCAGCAAGGCGGCCGCCGAGTAGGAATCAGGTCCGGGGCGACAGGCCCCGGTACACGGCCTCGGCAATCGGCAGCAACTCCTCGCGGCTGGCGCTCGCGGTGACGGCGAAGCCGAAGCCTTGGTCGATCCAGGCGAAGGTCGCGGCATCGCCGTCCCTCTGGAAGCGGAACGCCGTTTCCGTGCCGCGCGCCGCCTGGACATAGAGCGTCAGGCGGCGGCCGGCCTCGTCCTCGTACATCAGCTGCGCCGCGGCGCCGTCGGCGCTGCCCGGCAGCAGCCGGCCCCCGATCAGCCGGTAGCCGAACGGCTGCAGGTCGGGCGCCTTGAGCGGCCGGCCGAGCCGCTTCGACAGCCACTGCAGCAGGTGTCCTTCCTGCGCGGCGCCGACCTCGACCGGGTGGGCGACCTCGACCACGAAAGTGCGCCAGGCCGCGGTCGCGCCCTGCGCGATCGGCGCGGTGGGCGCCGCCGCTGCCACCGTCGCGAGGCGCGGATCGTGGGCCAGCCAGCCCGCACCCGCCCCGACCAGGAACAGCGCCAGCGCGGCGGCGACGGCGCCGACGCGGCGCAGCCGGCGCGCCCGCACGCCCGCCTGCAGCGTGGCGACGCGCAGCCGCGCGGGTACCGGCTCGTCGAACTTGGCCTGCAGCTGGGCGCGCAACGCGGCGCGCTGGCGGCGTTCGAGCAGCAACCGCTCGCGCTCGGCCGGGTGGGCCGCCAGCCAGGCCTCGACGGCGGTGCGGCGCGACGGGTCGAGGCGGTCGTCGACCCACGCCTGCAACTCCTCTTCGCCGGGCGTGATATCGGGGCTGCTCATTTCACTCTCCGCAGCAGGGGCGCGCGGCCCCCTTCGAGGATCGACCGCAGGGCGCGGCGGGCGCGCGACAGGCGCGACATCACCGTGCCCAGCGGGACGTCGAGGATGCGCGCCGCCTCGTCGTAGGAGAAGTCCTCGACGCCGACCAGCAGCAGCAGCGACTTCTGGTCCTCGGGCAACTGCCCGACCGCGCCCAGCACGTCGTTGGCCTCGACCGCCGCGTCCTGTGCCGCCGCCACGCCCGGCAGGTCGGCCTCGTCGAACGCCACGGCTACGCCGCGCCGGGCGGCGGCGCGGTGGCTGCCGACATGCAGGTTGCGCAGGATGGTGAACAGCCAGGCCCGCAGGTCGCCCTCCTGCCGGCGCGTCGACCAGCGCGACAGGGCGCGCTCCAGCGTGTCCTGCACGAGGTCGTCGGCCGCCGCGTGGTCGCGCCGCAGCGCGTAGGCATAGCGGCGCAGCGCCGGGATCAGCGGTTCGATCAGGGGACCGGGATCGGTCATCGGCTCAATCTACGGCATGTCCTCCCCGCGCGGCAGCGCGGGGAGGAAAGCCCGGCACCTACGGCTTGGCGACGTGCCACGCGCCGTTCAGGAAGCCGTCGCCGGTGGTGTCGCCCGGCTTGGTGTCCTTGACCCAGGCGTAGACCGGCTTGCCCTTGTAGGCCCACTGCTTCAGGCCATCGTCGCGCGTGACGATCGTCCAGTCGCCGGCGGCCTTGCCGCCGTCGGCGACCAGGGCCGGCGGCCAGTTGGTGGCGCACGGGCCGTTGCAGTTCGACTTGCCCGGGGCGTCCTTGTCGAAGGTGTAGAGCGTCATGCCGCCCACGGTGACGAACATGCCGCCCTTGGCGGACGGCGGGGCCGGGGTGGCCGGCTCGGCGGCGAGGGCCGACCCCATGGCAAGGGCCAGGGCGGCGACGGTGAACGACAGCGACTTCAGCATGTAATGTCTCCCAGCAGGTGAGCCTGCGAGGAGAGAGACGCCGGGCGAGGCCGTTCTATTCCCGGCCGTCGGGTAAACTCGGCGTGATCGGCGAGCCCAGCCCGAAGATCGCCTCGGCCTTCTGCAGCAAGGCGCGCACCGGTCCGACCAGCGACTGGGCGCGCGGGGTCAGGGTCAGCCCGCCGCGGCCGCGCACGAACAGCGGGTCGCCGAACAGCACGCGCAGCCTGGCGATCGAGTGGCTGAGCGCCGGTTGCGACAGCGACAGCCGGTCCGCCGCGCGCGTCACCGACCGCAGCTCGGCCACGACGTCGAACACGATCAGCAGGGCGAGGTTCTTGCGCGCCAGCGTCCGCAAGCTCGCGCTCAGCACGGGCGAAAACCCGGAAGAAATCGCATCATTCATGCACCTCGTCGCGATGGGTCACACGAATAGAGACGAGGGAAGGGCGCGTGCCGTAGCGCGCGGGTCTGGTAAAGTTTCCGTCATGACCCGCTGGGCCCTGTTCGTCGCATTCCTGCTGGCTGCTCTCCCGGCCCACGTCCTGCCGGCCGTGGCCCAGCAGGCCGTGCGCGTGCCGCTCGAGCAGGGCGGCCGCACGCTGCAGCTCGCGGCGCAGCTTTTCCCGCCCGCCGGCGCCAAGGGCCCGGTGCCGGCGGTGGCGATCTTCCATGGCTGCGGCGGCCCGGGTCAGAACACCGCGCGCATGGCCGGGCTGCTGGCGTCGTGGGGCTACGCCGCGCTGGTGGTCGACAGTTTCTCGGCGCGCGGCCTGAAGGACGTCTGCGGCCGCAACTGGCCGACCCCGGCCGACGCGGCGGCGCGCGCCGCCGACATCGACGCCGCCCTGGCCTGGCTGGCGAGGCAGCCCGGCATCGATCCGAGGCGGCTGGCCTTCATGGGCTATTCCTACGGCGGCGGCGTGGCGATGCTGCGGGCGCTCGCGACGGCCGACGTGACGCGGCCCGACGAGCCGGCGCGGGCGGCGGTGCTGGTCTATCCCGACTGCGCGCTGGCCGACGTGCTGGGATCGAAGCTCGCGGTGCGCCAGCCGACCCTGCTGGCGATGGGCGCGCTCGACGACTGGACGCCGCCGGCGCAATGCCGCGCCGTGCTCGACCGCGTGGTGTCGGGCCGCGACCTCGTCGAGACGCGGGTCTACGACGGCGCCCATCACAGCTTCGACGCGCTCGGCCTGCCGGTGCGCTACCTCCCCGACGTCGGCAACCGCAGCAAGCCCGGCGGCTGCTGCGGCGCCCACTACGGCGCCCACGAACCGGCCTGGAAGGCCTTCGTCGCCGACGTGAAGGCGTTCCTCGCGAAGACGCTTTAGCAGGGGGCCTTACCCTTACTCCGTCATCTCGACCGAGGGGCGCAGCCCCGAGCGGAGAGACCTTGTCTCAGCAAGCAGGCGGCACGTAAGGGAGAGTAGGTCCCTCCACTTCGCCTCGCTGCGCTCGGCTCCGGTCGGGATGACGGCTTGTCGGGCTAGCCCTTCGCGCGGGGATGGGCGGCGCGGTAGACTTGCGACAGGCGGGCGCTGTCGACGTCGGTGTAGCGCTGCGTCGTCGACAGCGAGGCGTGGCCCAGCAGTTCCTGGATGGTACGCAGGTCGCCGCCGGCGCCCAGCAGGTGCGTCGCGAAGGAGTGGCGCAGCGCGTGCGGCGTCACGCTGTCGGCGAGGCCGAGGCCGCGCCGGATCTCGCGCACCCGCTTCTGCACGATCGCCGGGTCGAGCGCGCCGCCGCGCGCGCCGACGAAAAACGCCTCGTCGGGCCTGCGCGCCGGCAGGTACGGGCAGGCGTCGCGGTAGGCGGCCAGCGCCTCGAGCGCCTGCGGCAGGAGCGGCACCAGCCGCGTCTTGTTGCCCTTGCCGGTGACCGACAGCGTGTCCTGGCCGGCCTTCAGCAGGCCCTCGACCGTGCCCTTGCTGAGCGACAGCGCCTCGCCGATGCGCAGGCCGGCGCCGTACAGCAGCAGCAGCACCGCGGCGTCGCGCAGGTCGAGCCACGGGTCGCGCTCGACCTCGGCCGGCGCGTCCAGCAACTCGTCCATGTCGCGCTCGCTGAGCGCCTTCGGC
>JAIUOX010000094.1 GCA_020160955.1 Pseudomonadota bacterium | reverse complement strand
CTCGAGCGGCAGGACAAGCAGTTCGGTCTCGTCACGATGTGCGCCGCCGGCGGCATGGCCCCGGCGATCATCATCGAGCGGATCTGAAGAAAGTGCCGGAGGGCGGCACGCCGGGGCTCCCCCGGCGTCGCCGTCCTGCGGCGAGTGGCGGACCCGGCGAGATTCGAACTCACGACCTCTGCCTTCGGAGGGCAGCGCTCTATCCAGCTGAGCTACGGGTCCAGCGGGGCGGACCATACCGGAGGGACCCCGGCGGTGCAATGCGGGGCCCGGACGGCTAAGGTGGGGCCGGTCCCGACGATGTCCAAGCGCCTGCGAACCCTGCTGTTTTCCGTGGCTACCCTGGTGGTCGTCGTGGCGGTCCTCGAGGTCGGCGCGTCGTGGCTGATGCTGCTTCATTACCGGTCCGCGCAGGTTGCCAACTTCGCCGCCGAGGACCCCAGCTGGTCGTCGCTGGTCAACCTCGCCCGCCGCGCCGGGCAACTGGCCGGCTGGAGCGGGCCACCGGCGACGCGCGAGGAGACCGACCCGTCGCCGTTCTTCCGGCCCGACCCGGTGCTCGGCTACAGCGCCGCGCCGGGCCGCTACACCCACACCTTCTCGCGGCGCAACGCCTTCACCGGCGCCTGGGAAAGCTTCCGCACCGGCATGACGATCGAGCCGAACGGCACGCGCCGCACCGGGCCGGCGCGGCCCGGCCAGCCGACCGTGCACGTGATGGGCGACAGCTGGGTGTTCGGCACCGGCGTGCCGGACGAGCTGACGTTCGCCGCCCGGCTCTACCAGGCGCTGCCCGACTGGAACGTGTCGCTGCGCGCGCTGGGCGGCTGGTCGCTCACCCAGGCGGCGCTCAACGTCGACCGGTTGAACGAGGTCCGGCCGGGCGACATCGTCGTGCTGGGCTATGCCGGCTACTACGACGTCCGCCACGTCATGGCGCCGTCGCGGCTGCGCGAGATCGACACCTGGCTGGCCCGCATCGGCCAGCCGGTGCCGGCCTTCCAGCTGCCGAAGGCGGCGCGCACCGCCGCCGGCGACGTCGCCTTCTCGACCATCGACCAGCGCTGCGCGGTGCTCGACGGCTATTGCCAGCGCCCCGACCCGCCGCAGGCCGAGATGACGGCGGTCACGGCGGCGCTGGTCAACCACGTGGCGCGGCGCACCGGCGCGCGGGTCTACCTGCTGCACTTCGCCGGCGCGCCGGATCCCGCGCTCTATGCCGCGCTCGACCCGGCGGTGACGCTGGTCCGCGCGCTGCGGGCCGACTTCGACACCGTCGTGCAGGACGACATCCTGGGCTTCGACGGCCATCCCGGGCCGTTCTGGCACGACGCCATCGCCCGGCGGCTGCTGGCGGCGGTCGACTGGAAGCGCTCCTGACCGGTTGCCGAGGGCAGGGCTTTGGGCGACAGTCCGGCCCAATCGAGAAACGTCCGGGAGGACCACGCATGACTATCAATCGTCGCCGCTTCGTCGGCTCCCTTGGCGCGGGTGTCGCCGGTCTCGGCGCCTACGGTCTCGCCGGCCCGGCCGGCGCGCAGGCGCCGCAGCCGCTCGAGGTCGTCCGTATCGTCACCGGCTTCCCGCCGGGCGGCACCTCCGACACGCTGTGCCGGCGGGTCGCCGAGAACCTGCGCGGCGGCAGCTACACCAAGAGCGCGCTGGTCGAGAACAAGGCGGGCGCCGGCGGCCAGATCGCGGTCCAGTCGATGAAGGGATCGCCGACCGATGGCAGCGTCATCCTGCAGACGCCGGCCTCGATGCTGATGATCTACCCGCACATCTACAAGAACCTCGCCTACAACGCCTTCACCGACGTCACGCCGATCACGCTGGGCTGCGTGTTCGACTTCGGCTTCTGCGTCGGCCCGGCGGTGCCGGACAACATCAAGGACATCCCGTCCTTCCTCGCCTGGTGCAAGGCCAACCCGGACAAGGCGAACTACGGCTCGCCGGCCGCCGGCTCGGTGCCGCACTTCATCGGCGTGCTGCTCGGCATGGCGGGCGGCGTCGAGCTGAAGCACGTCGCCTACCGCGGCACCCAGCCGGCGATCCAGGACATGGTCGCGGGCCAGGTCCAGGCGGTGTCCGGCCCGGTCGGCGAGTTCACCCAGCAGGTCAATGCCGGCAAGGCGCGCTTCCTCGGCACCTCGGGCGCGACGCGCAGCCGCTTCGCGCCCAACGTCCCGACCTTCGCCGAGCAGGGCTACAAGGATCTCGTCTTCTCGGAGTGGTTCGGCTTCTTCGCGCCGGGCGGCACGCCCGCCCCGACGGTCCAGCGCGCCAACGACGCGCTGCGCGTCGCGCTGGCGCAGAAGGACGTGGTCGACGGCCTGGCGGTGATGGGGCTCGAGGCCAAGTCCTCGACGCCGCAGGAACTCGCGACGCTGCTGAAGTCGAGCTACGACCAGTGGGGCCCGATCGTGAAGAAGATCGGCTTCACCGCCGACTCCTAGACCCTACACGCGGTGGGCGGCGTCGCGGCTGTACGCGGCCGCGGCGCGCTCGACCAGCGCCTTGCGATCGATCTTGTTGGTGCCGGCCAGCGGCAGTTCCGGGACGAACCACACCGCGCGCGGGTGGGCGTAGGCCGGCCCGTTGTCGAGCGCGAAGCGGCGCAGCGCATCGGCGTCGGGCGTCGATCCCGGCTTTGGCACCACGAAGGCGACCGGCAGCTGGTACTTGATCTCGTCGGCCACCGGCACGACGCAGACCTGGGCCACGTCGGGATGCTGGCCCAGCAGCTTCTCGACCTCGCCCGGGTAGACGTTCTCGCCGCCGCACTGGAACATGTCGTCGGCGCGGCCGACGAAGAAGTAGAAGCCGTCCTTGTCGCGGCGCATCACGTCGCCGGTGTCGTACCAGCCGTCGAGCAGGCGCTTCCGCGTGTCGGCCTCGCGGTTGAGGTAGCCGGTCATCAGCGCCGGGGTGCGGATGTGCAGCACGCCCTGCGTGCCGTGGTCGTCCTCGCGGCTGTCGACCAGCCGGACCTCGATGCCGTGGCGCGGGTAGCCCAGCGCGCCCAGCGGCTTGGGCACGCCGGCGGGGTGCGGACCGAAGGCGATCGGTCCCGACTCGGTGGTGCCCCAGCTGTTGGCCGTCTCGGCGTTGGGAAACAGCCGGTGCATCTGGGCGAAGAACTCGGCGGTCGACGGCGCCGAGCCGGTGACCGCCGTCGTGACGCAGGACAGGTCGGCCTTCGCCAGCTCCTCGGTCTCGCGCATCACCAGCGCCAGCATGGTCGGCACCGAGGTCACCATGTCGACGCGCAGCCGGTCGATGGCGCGGATGTAGCCGCGGCCGGTGAAGCCGGTCATCAGCACGATGGTGCCGCCGAAGCCCATCACCAGCTTGGCGCTGAACAGGCCGTTCATGTGGAACAGCGGCGCGGCGATGATCGCCTTCTTGCCCTCGATGCCCGGCCGTTGCTCGGGCGTCGTGCCGGTCGCCCACAGGTAGCCGCCGTGGCTGAGCGGCACGCCCTTCGGCAGGCCGGTCGAGCCCGAGGTGTAGAGCACCATCGCGACCTCCCGGGGCTCCATCGCGACGGCGTCGAACGGCCCGGGATCGAGCAGCGTGTCGAGTTGCTCGATCGCCACCGTCGGCACCAGCTCGGCCACCAGCGGCGCCCGCCCGGCGTCGGCGATCGCCAGCCTGACGGCCGAGTCCGTCATGATGTGCGCCACCGTCTCGCGCGGCAGCTTGTGGTTGACGCAGACCGAGACCAGGCCGGCCGCCATGGTCGCCATGTAGAGCAGGAGGTAGTCGGCGCTGTTGGCCGCCACGATCGCCACCGCATCGCCGCGCCGCAGACCGCGCTTCAGCAGGCCGCGCGCCAGCGCCGCGATGCGCCTTCGTCCCTCGCCGTAGGTCAGCCGCCGCTGCTCGTCGCCCTCGGGCGAGAGCTCGACGATCAGCGGCCGGTCGTCGGGCGCCGCGCGGTCGAGAATGTCGGCAAGGTTCTTCGGTCCCATCATCCTCTCCGGTGGAACTGCGAGCCCCCGTAGCTCTGGTCCGTGGGCACGATTTCCATGTAGCTCACGTCCATGCGCTGCGGCGCCCCGAGGACGAACATCACCGCCTCCGCGATGTCGTCGGGCTGCAGGCACTCGAAGCCCTCGTAGAAGCGGCGGCGTCCTTCCTCGCGGTCCGCCATCAATGCAAGATGCACGCCGGTCTCGACGCGGCCGGGCACGATCTCGCTGACCCGCACGCCGCTGCCATGCAGGTCGAGCCGCAGCGTCTGGCAGAGATTGTGGATCGCCGCCTTGGTCATGCCGTAGACCGGCATGCCGGGGAACGGCGCGATGCCGGCGGTCGAGCCGAGGTTGACGACGTGGCCGAGGCCGCGCGCCGTCATGCCCGGCACGGTCGCCGCGAGGCAGTTCAGGGCGCCCTTGATGTTGACCGCCATCAGCGCCTCGATGTCGTCGGGCGCGGTCTCCCACGACAGCCCGCCCTTGACCGTGGCCGAGGCGTTGTTGACCAGGATGTCGGCCTCGAGCCCGCCCAGCGCCGACAGCACGGCGTCGCGGTGGGTGATGTCGAGCGCCAGCGGCTGGCAGCCGGTCTCCGCCGCCAGTTCGGCCAGCTCCGCGGCCGAGCGCGCCACCGCCCACACGTCGAGCCCGGCGACGCAGAGCTGGCGGACGATCGCCGCGCCGATGCCGCGGCTCGCGCCGGTGACGATCGCGGTCCTGTACCGGTCGAGCGACATGGTCCTCCTTTGCGCCGCGCGGCGCGGCGGCTAGATTGCGGTCCAGAGTAGGGGAGCCTTCATGGTCAAGAAACTGTTTCCCGACGGGACGGAAGTCGCGCCGTTCTACGTCCGCGCCATCCGCAAGGGACCAATGGTGTTCGTCTCCGGTACGACCTCGCTCGACCGCAAGGGCCGGGTGCAGGGCCGCACCGCGGCCGAGCAGACGACGCTCTCGATGCGCAAGATCGAGAAGGCGCTGAAGGCGGCCGGCGCCCGCCTGTCCGACCTCTGCCAGGCCACGATCTACGTCACCGACATCCGCGACATGGCGTCGGTCAGCAAGGCGCTCGGCAAGTCGCTGAAGGGATCGGTCGTGACCTCGACGCTGGTCGCGGTGAGCGCGCTGGCCGTCCCGGGCCTGCTGGTCGAGATCGAGACCATGGGCGTGGTGGAGCGCTGACGATGACCTTCCGGATCCCGACTCGGCGCGGCCTGCTGGTGGGCGGCGCTGGCCTGGCGATGGCCTCCCGCGAAGCGGTCGCCCAGCAGCACCTCGAGCGCAGCGGCACCGTCTGGATGGAACAGGTGCAGATGGCCTTCATCGGCAGCGGTGGCGCCGGGGAAGGCGTGCTGCACTGGCGCGGCAACAGCTACCGCTTCTCGGTCGGCGGCCTGGGCGTCGGCGGCTTCGGCGTGTCGAAGATGCAGGCCAGCGGCGAGGTCTACAACCTGCGGGAGCTCAGCCATTTCCCGGGCGCCTACGGCTCGGCCCGCTACGGCGCGGCGGCGGGCAACCAGGGCGGCGGCCAGCTGTGGCTGGAGAACCCGCAGGGCGTGGTGATGAGCCTCAAGGCCCATCGCGAGGGCCTCGCGCTGTCGCTCGGGGCCGACGCCGTGCTGATCGAGTTCAAGCGCTGACCGTCCGCGCTATACGAACCGGCCGGCCCACGGTAAAATTGCGGACAGTCGCCGGCCGTCTTTCGACGCGACCGGCAGATGGGGGAGATAAGATGGTCCTTCGCGCGACCGCCGGGTGGCGGCTGCTTGTTGCCGGTCTGGCGATCCTCGCCACCGGCTGCGCCGCTCCGATCCGCACGGTCGGCCCGGATCCCGCCTCCGACACCAACGCCACGATGGTGACCTGGAAGGATGGCAAGGAAGCCCTCCAGATCACGTGTGGCATGCCGAGCGGTTGCCAGAACCGGGCCCTCGCCTTCTGCAAGGGCAACTACACCGTGCTCGACATGGAGAACATGCCGACCCGCGGCGATGCCAGCGTGGTGCGCGGCACGGGAACCGTCGTCGTCCGCTGCGCCTGAAGCCTAGTTGCCGTTGACGTCGCGGCGCTTGCGGCCCCACAGGGCCGCCAGCGCCGGGGCAGAGCGCGCGGCGTCGGCGCCCGAGGGCAACGGCGCGTCGTGGTCGAACACCCACGCCGCGACATCGGTCGCGACCCTTCCGCCGTCCTTGTCGCGCAGCAGGAGGTGGTGGCCGTCCTTGTAGAAGGCGAGGTGCGCGCCGGGCAGGCGCGGCATCTCCTCGATGGCCGCCTTCACCGGCGCCTGCGGGATCAGGCGGTCGCCCAATCCATGCAGCATCAGGTACGGCAGGTGGACCTGCGCCGCCGCGGTGCGCGCCTCGTCCATCAGGTCGACCAGCCCGTAGCCCATGTCGAGCCGGACCTGGCGCAGCATCTGCGGATCGCTGCGCAGTTTCTCCAGCGTCTTCGGATTGTCGGTCGGCCGGTAGTCGATCGAGGTCGGACCCGACGGCAGCCAGGGAACGGTGTGAGCGAAGAACCACAGGCCGGCAGAGGCGAGCGGCCCGAACGTGTCGCGCGAGCGCAGCGCCGTCGCCAGCAGGACCAGGCCGTCGACCGTCGCGCCGCGCTGGGCGGCGACCAGCGTCACCGCGCCGCCCATGCTCTCGCCGGCGAGGTAGAGCGGAATGCCGGGATAGCGGGCACGCAGCAGCGCCACCACGGCCAGGGCGTCGTCGACCAGCGCCTGCGACCCCGGCCAGCGGCCCCGGGTCGGGCTGGCGCCGAAGCCGCGCTGGTCGTAGGCCCACGTCGTGATGCCGTCGGCCGCCCAGATCTCGGCCGGCTCCTCCCAGGCCTTGCGGTAGTCGCCGAAGCCGTGCAGGCCGAGGATCACGGCCCGCGGCGGCTCCCGGGTCGCCGGCCAGACCGTGACGGGCAGGACCGTGCCGTCGGCTGCGACATATCGCTCCTCGGTCAGGACGGGCACGCGGGCCGGGCCCGGGTCCGGCCCGAGGGTCGGGCGGACGGTCGGGGCACAGGCGGAAAGCATGACCGCCGACGCGGTCGCCGCTATCATCGCCCGGCGCGAAAGGAGTGAGATCGTGACGGAGCCTTTTGAAGTCATCACTGTCGAAACGGACCGGGTAGCCTGCGATGGCGGCGGTGGCCCCCTCGGCCACCCCAAAGTCTACCTGAACCTCGGGGCCGAAGGGCATGTCGAATGCCCCTACTGCAGCCGCCTCTACAAGCTGTCCGACGCCGCCCGGGCCGCCGGCCACGCCGCCCACGCGCACTAGGGCCCGCGGGATGAAGCAACTCGGCGAGGGCCTGAACTGGCGCGATCTCAAGATCGGCGACCGCTTCATCACCTACGGGCGCACCCTGTTCGAATCCGACCTGCTGGCCTTCGTGACGCTGTGCGGCTTCACGGAAGAGCTGTTCACGAACAAGGAATACATCAAGGAACACGCGCCGATGCGCGGCGGCCACCCGGTGCCGGGCGCCCTGGTCTACTCGATGGCCGAGGGCCTGGTGATCCCGACGACGCTGCAGGGCACCGGCCTCGCCTTCCTGTCGATGGGTTTCGACATCAAGGGGCCGACCTACGTCGGCGATACGATCCATGTCGAGATCGAGGTCACCGAGATCAAGCCGACCTCGAAGAACCCGATGCGCGCGCTGGTGCGCACGACCAACGTCGTGAAGAACCAGAAGGGCGAGACCGTGCAGGTCTACACGCCGCTGCGCATGATGCAGGGCCACTAGTCCCGCCGCTCACGGAGGCCGCATGGCGAAGGTTGTCGTCGAGACCGAGGGACCGGTCACGGTCGTGTCGATCGACCGCTTCGCCGAGGCGCGCAACGCGGTCGATCCCGAGACCGCCGACGCCCTGCGCGACGCCTTCCTCGCCTTCGATGCCGACGAGCGCCAGTCGGTCGCCATCCTGACCGGCCGCGGCGGCGCGTTCTGCGCCGGCTACGACCTCAAGGTCGCGGCCGGGCGTGCGCCGTCGGGCGGCTCGCCGCTGCGCGATCCGGAAGGGCCGGGCCCCATGGGACCGACGCGCCACCTCCTGTCCAAGCCGGTGATCGCCGCGGTCGAGGGCTTCGCCGTGGCGGGCGGCCTTGAGCTGGCGCTGTGGTGCGACCTCCGGGTGGCGTCCGAGAGCGCGAAGTTCGGCGTGTTCTGCCGGCGCTGGGGCGTGCCGCTGGTCGATGGCGGCACGGTGCGGCTGCCGCGCCTCGTCGGGCACAGCCGCGCGCTCGACATGATCCTGACCGGCCGCGAGGTCGGCGCGCGGGAAGCCTTCGACTGGGGACTGGCCAACCGGCTGGTGCCGGAAGGCCAGGCGCTGGCCGCGGCGCTGGAGCTGGCGCGCCAGCTCGCGCGCTTCCCGCAACTCTGCCTGCGCTCGGACCGCCGCTCGTCCTACGAGCAATGGGGCCAGGACATCGCCGCCGCGCTGGTCGCCGAGGCCAGGCTCGGCCAGCCGTCGCTGGAGGCCGAGGGCCGGTCCGGCGCGGCGCGTTTCGCCGACGGCAAGGGCCGCGGCGGCAGCTTCGGGAACCTGTGATGACCACCCTGCCGAGCGATGCCGAGGTTGCCGCCTACCGGGCCGATGGGGCGATCTGCCTGCGCGGCGCGTTCCCGCTCGACTGGATCGAGAAGCTGCGCGAGGCGGTCGACGCCGACATGCGCGCGCCGGGCCCGATGGTCCGCGTCAACACGCCGAAGGGCGCGCCGGGCTACTTCTTCGTCGACTTCCAGCTGTGGCAGCGCCACGCCGCGGTGCGCGACTTCGTCTTCCACTCGCCGGCCGCGCGTCTCGCGCAGCGCCTGATGGGCTCGACCGAGGTGGTCTACTACCACGACCACCTGCTGGTGAAGGAACCGGGCACGCAGGAACGCACGCCGTGGCACCATGACCAGCCCTACTACCCGATCGACGGCGAGCAGATCGTGTCGTTCTGGTTGCCGCTCGACCCGGTCGATCGCGCGACCTGCGTCGAGTACGTGAAGGGCTCGCACCGCTGGGGCCGCTGGTTCCAGCCCAAGTTCTTCCGCCAGGGCGGGGTCGATCTCGCCGTCAGCGATCCACGCTTCGAGCCGCTGCCCGACCTCGACGCGGTTCGGGGAGAGCACGAGTTCCTCGCCTGGGACATGGAGCCGGGCGACGTCATCGCCTTCCACGCGCTGACCCTGCACGGCGCCTCGGGCAACCTGTCGACGACCCGCCGGCGCCGGGCCTTCGCGACCCGCTGGTGCGGCGACGACGCGCGCTATGCCCAGCGCGTCGGCCAGGTCTCGCCGCCGATCGAGGGCCACGGCCTGAAGCCGGGCGACCGGCTGGCCTGCGCGACTTTCCCGAAGGTGCTCTAGGCCTTCCTGGCGGGTTCGCCCGACTGGTCGTCGAGCCAGCGCCGCGCCTCGTGCAGGTCGCGGAAGATCTGGATCGGCCGTTCGGCCTCGGCCAGGGCGGCGAAGATGTGGGCCTGCTCGTAGCTTTCCTGCGTCGTGGCGACGATCGCCAGCGGCCCGATCTCGCCCAGCGCGCGGTAGGCGCGGATGCGCGCGCCCAGTGCCATCAACGCATCGTCATCGAGCCTGGCCGTGGCGTTGGTCAGGTCGAAGATCTTGCGATAGGCCAGCGTGTTCTTGGCGACGATGTCGTCCAGGTACTCTTCGATGTCCGCCAGCCCGAGGTCGCCGCGGGCCACCGCGACGATCAGACGGGTCGGATGAGAGACCGTCCACTGTACCGGCATGGTCGGACTATGCCCGATTGCGGCGGCCGTCGAAAGGTCCCTCGCTGCGCTCGGGATGACAGGCGCTCGTCGCTACGGAACGAGCACCGCCTTGCCGACCACCGTGCGATTCTCGATCAGGCGGAAGGCCGGCACCCAGTCGGCGAGGTCGAAGGTGCCGGCGATGGTGGCCTTCAGCTTGTCCTCCGTGAACCACTGCATCAGCTCGGCCTGGGCGTCGCGCACCATGGCGCGACGCTTCTCGAGGCCGGCCAGTTCCTTTGCCGACGGTGCGCCGCGGCCGCCCCAGCCGTTCCAGTAGCCGTAGTAGAAGCCGATCACGGTGACGTTCTTGACCAGCAGGATGTTGGCCGGGATCTGCGGGATGACGCCGCTGGCGAAGCCCATCGGGATCAGGCGGCCCTCCGGCGCGATGCAGCGCAGCGACGTGTCGAAGGCGGTGCCGCCGACCGGGTCGTAGACCACGTCGGCGCCGCGGCCGCCGGTGATCTCCAGCACGCGCGTCCGCAGGTCCTCGGCGCGGTAGTCGACCAGGTGGTCGGCGCCCGCCGCCTTCGCCGCCTCGAGCTTGTCGGCGCCGCCGGCCGAGGCGATGACCTCGGCGCCCATCGCCTTGCCGACCTCGATGCCGGTCAGCCCCGAGCCGCCGCCGGCGCCGTGCACCAGCAGGACCTCGCCGGGTTGCAGGTCGGCCTTCCAGCGCAGCGCCCCGTAGGCGGTGGGGTAAAGGGTGGGGAAGTTCGTGGCCTGGGCGTAGGGCATGATCTCGGGGATCGGGATCACGTTGGCCGCGGTCGCGAGGCAGTACTCGGCGAAGGCCCCCTGGGCGACGCCGGTGGTCACCCGCTGGCCGACCGACAGGCCGGTCACGCCGGGGCCCAGCTTCTCGATGTGGCCGGCCAGCTCGTTGCCCGGCACGTAGGGCAGGGGCGGCTTGTTCTGGTGCTTGCCCTGCACGCCCAGCAGGGCGGCGAAGCTGACGCCCGCCGCGCCGACGCGGATCAGCACCTCGCCGGCCTTCGGCTCGGGCACCGGGATGTCGGCGATCTTCAGGTTCTCGATCGGCCCGTAGGCCTCGCACACCAGCGCTCTCATTCAGGATCCCTCGAAACGGCCATGGCGCCCGGCGCCGCCGGCGAAGCGGGCCGCACCCTTCTGCGATTCCTGGCGCCGCGCCGCCAGCGACAGTTCCATCTCGCGCCGGATCGCGGCAGCCTGGTCGCGGTCGAAGCTCTCGTAGGCCGACTGGCGATCGGACGTCATGGCGATCGGCGGGAAACCCGCGACCTGGCGGGCCAGCGCCTCGGCCTCGGCCCGCGTCGTGCCGCGCGCCACCTTGCGGGTCGCCAGCCCGATCGCGATCGCCTCGTCGGCGCCGACCGCGCGTCCGGTCAGCAGCATGTCCATGGCCCGGCCCTGGCCGACGATGCGCGGCAGGCGCACCGTGGTGCCGTCGCTCATCGGCACGCCCCAGCGGCGCGAGAACACGCCGAAGGTGGCGCTGTCGTCGACGATGCGGATGTCGCAGAACAGCGCGACGCCCAGCCCGCCGGCGCAGGCATGGCCCTCGATGGCGGCGATCACCGGCTTGGACAGGGGCGCGCGCAGCGGACCGTCGTCGCTGCCGGCCCACGGGAAGTAGTCGGTGCCCGAGCCCATCTCCTTGAGGTCGGCGCCGGCGCAGAAGGCGCCGCCGGCGCCGGTCAGCACCGCGACCCGCGCCTCGGGGTCGGCCTCGAAGGCGCGCAGCGCGTCGGCCAGCGCGTGCGCCGCCTCGTTGTCGAGCGCGTTCTTCGCCTGCGGCCGGTTGATGACGATGGTCGTGACGGGCGGTGCGCGCTCGACCAGGATCTTCGGTGAACTCATCGGCCTCGCTCAGCGGATCGTCGCCAGTTCGTCCTCGAGCTGGGCGTTCGATACCAAGGGTGTGCGGAAGTACCACCAGTTCTTCTCGGCCGTCCATCGCTCCTTCCGCGCGGTGCCCTTGCCCCAGACGCAGGCGCGGAACGGCCGGGTCGCGGCCTTGAAGATGCTGTCGGCCTGTTCGAGGCGGAGCGCGAGATCGCCGAGGTCGTCGGCGCCGTACATCGGCAGCGCCTCGAGGATCAGCTCGCGCACGTCGACGTCGTTCAACCAGTTGTCGAGGTCGAAGGTGTAGCCGCGCTCGAGGCTGGTCGCGAAGGCGGACCATTGCTCGACCAGCTCGCGCAGGTCCGAGACGTCGGGCGGGCCGGGGGGCGGGCCGGGGGGCGGCTTCATTCGCCGCGCTCCGCCTGGCGTCGCCAGTAGCGTTCGCCGTCGTTGGGCCGGAAGAAGGTCCGGATCACCCCGTTGGCATTGAAGGCGATGAAGGCGCCGGTCTGCCGGTCGAACCGCGTCACCACGCCGTCGCGCCGCACCGCCTCGAGGATCGGTCCTCCGGCCGGGGCATCGCGCAGCTTCTGCGCCATCCGCAGGTAGTCCTGCCGGCTGGTCGCGCCGAACTCGGCGCCATGCTTCTCGAAGTGTTCCTCGAGCCGCCTCGTGTCGGCGAAGCCGACGCTGGCCGGGAACCCGGAGGTCGTCGTGCCGGCGGATGCCGGCCCGGGCGCGGCCTCGCGCGCACCGCGCTCGCTGGCTTGGCTCCAGAGGACGAAGATCGCGAGCGCCGCGAGCGCCGCCGTCAGCAGTCGGCGCCACGGCGGTCCGGCGGGGCGGGCTGTCATGCGGCTATTCTGCGCCGCCCTTGATCCAGCGCGCAATCAGCCGGCGCTCGGCCTCGGTGATCTCGGTCAGGTTGCCCGGCGGCATGACGCGGGTGACCCAGACCTGCTGGTTGATCATCGCCGCACGGTCGTGGATCTCCTGCTTCGTCTGAAGGATCACGCCCTTGGGCGGCGCCGCGAAGCCTTCCTGCGTCGGCTGGGCGGCATGGCAGGACTGGCAGCGCGCCTTGAAGACCGGCTCGACCTCGGCGAACGACACCGGCGGGCCGATGTCGGGCCCCGGTCGCGGCAGCGAGACCAGCGCGGTGAGCGCGATCATCACCAGCCCGGCCGCGAGCACCAGCGGGTTCTGGTTGCCCTTGTGGCGCTGCACGAACCAGATGCGGATCAGCGCGCCGGCCATCGAGATCATGATCAGCAGCACCCAGTTCCACGCGTGGCCGTACAGGCCGGCGTAGTGGTTGCTGATCATCGTGAACAGGACAGGTAGGGTGAAGTAGGTGTTGTGGACCGAGCGCTGGCGGCCCTTGAGGCCGAAGCGCGGGTCGGGGACACGGCCCTCCTGCTTGGCCTTCACCAGTTCGCGCTGGCCCGGGATGATCACGAAGAAGACGTTCAGCACCATGATGGTGCCCAGCATCGCGCCGAAGTGAATGTACGCGCCGCGACCGGAAAAAAGGTGGCAGAGCGCCCACGCCGAGCCGGCGCAGTACACCGCCAGCAGGCCGCCCAGCACGAGATCGTCCTCGCCCAGCGGCGAACGGCACAGGCCGTCGTAGACCAGCCAGCCCAGCACCAGGAAGCCCAGCCCGATGGCGATCGCCTCGGGCTTGTCGAGCGCCATGACCGACGGGTCGATCAGCGCCACCTCGGCACCGTAGTAGTAGACGAGGCAGAGCAGGAAAAAGCCCGTGATCAGCGTCGTGTAGGCTTCCCACATGAACCAGTGGAGGTGCGGCGGCAGCTTCTCGGGCGCCACCTTGAACTTGCGGGCGACGTAAAATCCGCCGCCGTGGACCGCCCAGACCTCGCCGCCGATCCCCCTGGCGACATCGGCAGGGTCGAGCGGCGGCTGCAGGTGGTTGTCCAGCCAGATGAAGTAAAATGAGGCTCCGATCCAGGCGATGCCCACGATCATGTGAGACCAGCGCAACAGGAGGTTGAGCCATTCTAGGAGGAAAGCGGCGTCCATATCCTGTCGTACCGCCTTGCCCCGATGGGGCTCAAGGCGGTAAATCGCGCCGCCGCCCGACAGGGCCTGTGAAATCAAGGGAGTGCAGATAGTGGCGTTGGATCTTCCCGAGGGCGTGTCGATCGAGGGCGCCGTGCTGCCCGGGTTCGAGACCGTGCTGACCCGCGAGGCGCTGGCCTTCGTGGCCGACCTGCAACGTCGCTTCAATCCGCGGCGGCTCGAACTGCTGGCGGCCCGCGTCGAGCGCCAGAAGCGCCTCGATGCCGGCGAGAAGCCGGACTTCCTGGCCGAGACCGCGCAGGTCCGCGAGTCCGACTGGACGGTGGCGCCGCTGCCGCAGGACATCCTCGACCGCCGCGTCGAGATCACCGGGCCGGTCGACCGCAAGATGATCATCAACGCGCTGAACTGCGGCGCCAACGTCTTCATGGCCGACTTCGAGGACGCCAGCACGCCGACCTGGACCAACATGGTCGAGGGCCAGTTCAACCTCGCCGACGCGGTGCGCCGCACGATCGGCTTCACCGACCCGGCGTCGGGCAAGGACTACCGGCTGAACGACAAGACCGCCGTGCTGTTCGTGCGGCCGCGCGGCTGGCACCTGCCGGAGCGCCACATGCTGGTCGACGGCCAGCCGATGTCGGGCTCGATCTTCGACTTCGGCCTGTACTTCTTCCACAACGCGCGCGAGCTGCTGGCGCGCGGCAGCGGCCCGTACTTCTACCTGCCCAAGATGGAGAGCCATCTCGAGGCGCGGCTGTGGAACGACATCTTCGTCCATGCCCAGGACGCGCTGGGCGTGCCGCAGAAGTCGATCAAGGCGACGGTGCTGATCGAGACCATCCTCGCGACCTTCGAGATGGACGAGATCCTGTGGGAGCTGAAGGACCACTCGGCCGGCCTGAACTGCGGCCGCTGGGACTACATCTTCAGCTTCATCAAGAAGTTCCGCGAGCAGCCCTGGGCCGTCCTGCCGGATCGCGGCCAGGTCACCATGACCACGCACTTCCTGCGCTCCTACAGCCAGCTGCTGATCAAGACCTGCCACCGCCGCGAGGTCCACGCGATGGGCGGCATGGCGGCGCAGATCCCGATCAAGAACGACCCGGCCGCCAACGAGGCGGCGATGGACCGCGTGCGCGCCGACAAGAAGCGCGAGGCGGGTGACGGCCACGACGGCACCTGGGTGGCGCACCCGGGCCTCGTGCCGATCGCCAAGGCCGAGTTCGACGCGGTGATGAAGGGCGCCAACCAGATCGCGCGCAAGCGGCAGGACGTCCACGTCACCGCCGCCGACCTGGTGACCATGCCGGAGGGCGGCACCAAGACCGAGGCCGGCCTGCGCCAGAACGTGGCGGTCGGCATCGGCTACGTCGAGGCCTGGCTGCGCGGCATCGGCTGCGTGCCGCTGTTCAACCTGATGGAGGACGCGGCGACCGCCGAGATCAGCCGCGCCCAGGTCTGGCAGTGGATCCGCCACGACCAGGTCCTGTCGGACGGCCGCCCGGTCACCCGCGAGCTGGTGCGCGAGATCGTGCGCGAGGAGAACGACAAGGTGAAGGCGGCGATGGGCGACGAGGCCTATGCCAAGGGCCGCTACGAGGATGCCGCGAAGCTGATGCTCGACCTGGTCGAGCAGCCGGTGTTCGAGGAGTTCCTGACGCTGCCGGCCTACGACCGCGTCCTCGCCGACGAGAAGTCGGCGGCGTAACAAGCGAAAGGTCCCTCGCTGGTGCCCGGGATGACAAGAGGCTGTCATCCCGAGCGCAGCGAGGGACCCTTCTTTCTCTCCTAGTGCCGGCTCAGCTCGGCCCGGCCGACCACCATGTGATGGACCTCGTCGGGACCGTCGGCGAAGCGCAGGTGGCGCTGGTTCATGTACATCTCGGCCAGCGGCGTCCAGTTGGACAGGCCGGTGGCGCCGTGGATCTGGATCGCCTGGTCGACGATCTGGCAGACCTTCTCGGGCACCATCGCCTTGACCATGCTGACCCAGATGCGGGCCTCGCGGTTGCCCAGCACGTCCATCGCCTTTGCCGCCTTCAGCACCATCAGGCGCATCGCCTCGATCTCGATGCGGGCGCGCGAAGCCAGCTCGATGTTCTTGCCGAGCTGGATCAGGTTCTTGCCGAAGGCCTGGCGGGTCGCGCCGCGCTTGACCATCAGCTCCAGCGCCTTCTCGGCGGCGCCGATCGAGCGCATGCAGTGATGGATGCGGCCGGGACCCAGCCGCAGCTGCGAGATCTCGAAGCCGCGGCCCTCGCCCAGCAGGATGTTCTCCTTCGGCACGCGGGCGTTCTCGAACTTGATGTGCATGTGGCCGCGCGGCGCGTGGTCGTGGCCGAACACGTGCATCGGGCCGAGGATCTTGACGCCCTTGGTGTCGATGGGGACCAGGATCTGCGACTGCTGGAACTGCGGCGAGGCGTCGGGGCTGGTCTTGACCATGACGATCATGATCTTGCAGCGCGGGTCGCCGGCGCCGGAGATGTAGTACTTCTCGCCGTTGATCACCCAGTCGTTGCCGTCGAGCACGGCGCGGGTCGAGACGTTCTTGGCGTCCGACGAGGCGACCGCCGGCTCGGTCATGGCATAGGCCGAGCGGATCTCGCCGTTGAGCAGCGGCTTCAGCCACTTCTCCTTCTGCTCGGGCGTGCCGACGCGCTCCAGCACCTCCATGTTGCCGGTGTCGGGGGCGGAGCAGTTGAGCGATTCCGAGGCCAGCGGCTGCTTGCCGAGCTCGGCGGCGATGTAGGCGTAGTCGAGGTTGGTGAGGCCGCGGCCGATCTCCGAGCCGGGCAGGAAGAAGTTCCACAGGCCCGAGGCCTTGGCCTTGTTCTTGGCGACCTCGAGCAGCTCGAGCTGGCCGGGCGCCCAGCTCCACGGGTCCTTGCGGCCCTCGCCGAGCCGGAAGAACTCCTCGGCCATCGGCGCGACGTTCTCTTCGATGTGCTTCATGACGGCGTCGAAGAGGGGCTGGGCCTCCTTCGACATCGCGAGGTTGTTGAGCTCGGGATTCTCGAGGTCCGGGCGGCCGGCGCTGGCCGGCTTTGCCTTCGGGGCGTTCATGGCGTCTCCTCCGTACGTTTACGGAGGAGACCCTAGACCAAATTCGCGGGCGTTTCCCGCGCCCAGAAAGTGCCTAGAACAGGCCGACGATCTTGCCGTCGGGGCCGATGTCGATGCTGTTGGCCGCCGGGACCTTGGGCAGGCCCGGCATCGTCATGATGTCGCCGCACACCGCCACCACGAACTCGGCGCCGGCCGACAGGCGAACCTCGCGCACCGTCACGATGTGGTCGCTGGGCGCGCCCTTGGCGTCGGGGTTGGTCGAGAAGCTGTACTGCGTCTTGGCGATGCAGACCGGCACCTTGCCGAAGCCCATCGCCTCGAACGAGGCGAGCTGGTCGAGCACCGGCTTGGACACCGCGATGTCCTTGGCGCGGTAGATTTCCTTGGCGATGGTGCGGATCTTCTCCACCAGCGGCATGTCGTCCGGGTAGAGGAGCTTCATCGAACTCTTGCCGCTCTCGACGACCTTGACGACCGCCTTGGCGACGTCGGCCGCGCCCTTGCCGCCCTCGGCCCAGTGATCGGCCATCACCGCCTCGACGCCGAGCTTGGCGCAGGCGCTCTTGACCAGGGCGATCTCGGCCTCGGTATCGGCGCTGAAGCGGTTGATCGAGATCACCGGCTCGAGGCCGAACTTGCGCACGTTCTCGACGTGGCGCTGGAGGTTGGACATGCCGGCCTCGAGCGCCTTGAGGTTCTCGCTCTTGAGATCCTCCTTCTTCACGCCGCCGTGCATCTTGAGCGCCCGGATGGTGGCGACCAGCACGACCGCGTCGGGCTTGAGGCCGGTCTTGCGGCACTTGATGTCGATGAACTTCTCGCCGCCCAGGTCGGCGCCGAAGCCGGCCTCGGTGACGACGTAGTCGGCGAGCTTGAGCGCCGTCGTGGTCGCCAGCACCGAGTTGCAGCCGTGCGCGATGTTGGCGAACGGGCCGCCGTGGATGAAGGCCGGCGTACCTTCCAGCGTCTGCACCAGGTTGGGCGACAGCGCGTCCTTCAGCAGCACCGCCATCGGGCCGTGCGCCTTGAGATCGGAGGCGCGCACCGGCTTGCGGTCGCGGGTGTAGGCGACGATCACGTTGCCCAGCCGCGTCTTGAGGTCCTCGAGGTCCTTGGCGAGGCAGAAGATCGCCATGACCTCCGACGCCACGGTGATGTCGAAGCCGTCCTCGCGCGCGAAGCCGTTGGCGACGCCGCCCAGCGACGACACGATCTGGCGCAGGCTGCGGTCGTTCATGTCGATGGCGCGGCGCCACGCGACGCGGCGGCTGTCGATGCCGAGCGCGTTGCCCCAGTAGATGTGGTTGTCGATCAGCGCCGACAGGAGGTTGTGCGCCGCGCCGATGGCGTGGAAGTCGCCGGTGAAGTGGAGGTTGATGTCCTCCATCGGCACGACCTGGGCGTAGCCGCCGCCGGCCGCGCCGCCCTTCATGCCGAACGACGGCCCGAGCGACGGCTCGCGCAGGCACAGCATGGCCTTCTTGCCGATGTAGTTCAGCGCGTCGGTCAGGCCGACCGTGGTCGTGGTCTTGCCCTCGCCGGCCGGGGTCGGCGAGATCGCCGAGACGAGGATCAGCTTGCCGTTCGGCCGGTCCTGCAGCGACTTGATGTAGTCCATCGAGACCTTGGCCTTGTAGTGGCCGTAGGGATCGAGGTTCTCGGGCGCGATGCCCAGCTTCTCGCGGGCCAGTTCCAGGATCGGCCGCTTGGTGGCCTCCTGGGCGATCTGGATGTCGGTCTTCGGGTTGGTATGCTGGGACGCAGGCATCGGACGTTTCCTCTCTCGTTTCTCGTTTTCGCCGTTCAGACGAAGCGCGCGCCCACCGCGAGCTTGGTGGCTGCCGCCCACTCGCCGGCACCGGCCTTCGGGCCGTCGGCCGGCTTGACGCGCAGCACCTTGATGCGGCCGTCGGGCACGACGACCGTGAAGCCGTCGGCCGAGACCTCGACGACCTCGCCGTACTTGCCGCCGATCCCCTTGGGATCGCGGGCCGGGATCGGCTGGATGTCGAAGACCTGCAGGGTCTTGCCGTCGAGCGTCGTCCAGGCGCCCGGCGCCGGGTTGCAGCCGCGCACCAGCGGGTCGATCTGGCGCCACGACTTGCCCCAGTCGATGCGGGCGATGTCGGCGGTGGCGCGGCCTTCGTAGGTGGCCAGCGCCTCGTCCTGCTTGATGCGCGGCGCCTTGCCGGCCTTCACCAGGTCGACCGACTCCAGCATCGCCTCGACGCCCATCGGGAACAGGCGGTCGAAGTAGACGGTGCCGAGCGTGTCCTTCGGCCCGATCGGCGTCTTCTTCTGCAGCAGAACGTCGCCGGTATCGAGGCCGTTGTCCGGCCAGAAGATCGACAGGCCGGTCTCCTTCTCGCCGAGGATGATCGGCCAGTTGATCGCCGAGGCGCCGCGGTAGGCCGGCAGCAGCGACGGGTGGTACTGGATCGAGCCGTGGGTCGGGATGTTGAGGAACTCCTCCGGCACGAACAGCGTGACGAAGGCCATCACCTGCAGGTCGGGCTTGAGCGCCTTGAACTCTTCCCAGACCTCGGGCTTGCGATAGGAGGCCGGCTGGAACACCGGCAGGCCGGCGGCCAGCGCCGCCTCCTTGAGCGGGTCGGCCTTCTGGCCGGGCTTCTCCGGCGCCACGTAGACGCCGACCACGTTGTCGCCGCGCTTCAGGAGCGCTTCCAGCACGGCCTTGCCGAAGGCCTGCTGGCCATGGACCACGATGCGCATCGGGTTACTCCGCCGCCTGGGCCTTGGGGGCCTGGCCCGTCGCACCCGACGCCTTGATGGCGGCGACCTCGCGCGGCGAGAACTTCAGGACCTTGGTGAGGATCTCGTCGGTGTGCTCGCCCAGCAGCGGCGAACGCTCGACCTCGCTGATGCTGTCGGACAGCTTGATCGGGTTGCCGACCGACAGGTACTTGCCGCGGGTCGGGTGATCGACCTCGACGATGGTGCCGGTCTCGCGCAGCGACTGCTCCTCGGCCAGTTCCTTCATCGACAGGATCGGGCCGACCGGGATGTCGAGCGCGTTGCACTCGTTCATGACCTCGAACTTGGTCTTGGTCATGGTCCACTGCTCGATGCGCTCGAAGATCTGCTTGAGCCGCGGCAGGCGGGCCGGCGGCTTGGCGAAATCGGGATGGGTCTTCCAGCCCGGCTCGCCGATCAGGTCGCAGATCTTCTCCCACACCGGCGCCTGGGTGATGAAGTAGATGTAGGCGTTGGGGTCGGTCTCCCAGCCCTTGCACTTCAGGATGGAGCCGGGCTGGCCGCCGCCGGAGGCGTTGCCGGCCCGCGGCACGGCGTCGCCGAACTTGCCGTCGGGGTACTGCGGGTATTCGTGCAGGGTGTGGGTGCGCTCCAGCCGCTGCTGGTCGCGCAGCTTGACGCGGCACAGGTTGAGCACGGCGTCCTGCATGGGCGCCAGCACTTTCTGGCCGCGCCCGCTGTGGGTGCGCTGGTACAGGGCGGCGACGATGCCGAGTGCCAGGTGCAGTCCGGTGCCGGAATCACCGATCTGCGCGCCGGTGACGGTGGGCAGGCCGTCTTCGAAGCCGGTGGTGGAGGCGGAGCCGCCGGCGCACTGGGCGACGTTTTCGTAGACCTTGCAGTCTTCGTACTTGCCGGGGCCGAAGCCCTTGACGCTGGCCATGATCATGCGCGGGTTCAGGGCGTGCACGCGCTCCCAGCTCAGGCCCATGCGGTCCAGGGCGCCAGGGGCGAAGTTCTCCACCAGGACGTCGCAGTGCTGAATCAGCCGCTCGAGCACGGCCATGCCGCCCTTGGTCTTGGAGTTGATGGTGACCGAGCGCTTGTTGTGGTTCAGCATGGTGAAGTACAGGCTGTCCACGCCAGGGATGTCGCGCAGCTGGCCGCGCGTGGCGTCACCTTCGCCCGGCCGCTCGACCTTGATGACGTCGGCGCCCATCCACGCCAGCAGCTGCGTGCAGGTCGGACCCGACTGCACGTGCGTGAAATCCAGGACACGCACACCTTCCAATGCCTTGCTCATCGTCCTGCTCCTCGTCCGACCGTGGCCGCCCATCAGTATGGCGGCCCGGCGGATGCAAAAACGGCGCCCTCGCGGGCGCCGTGTCGGCGGGCCGGCGCCGCGTGGACGGCCGTGGCCTCAGACCGCCTTGACCTCGTGCATCGCGGCGATCTGCTGCGGGCTGTAGCCCAGCTCGGCCAGC
>JAIUOX010000093.1 GCA_020160955.1 Pseudomonadota bacterium | reverse complement strand
TGCCAACCTGCGCCGCGACCTGCCGGGCAAGCGGTTCGATTTCGCCGGGATGGTTCATGCCGATCTCGAACACGCCGTAGCTCGCGTCGCGCGGCAGGCGCGCGAGGCTGATGGGCACGCCGACATGGTTGTTATAGCTCGCCACGCTGGCGGAGGTGGGGGCCTGTGCCGAGAGCATCGCGCGCAAGGCGTCCTTCGTGCTGGTCTTGCCGACCGACCCGGTGACGCTGGCGATGCGCGCGTTGCTGCGCCGGCGGGCGGCGCGGCCGAGTTCGACCAGGGCCTTCATCGTGTCGGGAACACGGACCAGTGCCCCTTGCACGCCCTCGACATCACGCGACACGACGGCAGCCGCAGCGCCTCGCGACAGGGCGTCGGCAACGAAAGCGTGACCGTCGGTCGTCTCACCGCCCAGCGCGAAGAAGAGATCGCCCTTGCCGACGGCACGGCTGTCGAACGTCACGCCCTCTGCTGCGAACGGCGCCGTGATCGAGGATGCGGTCAGGGCCACCTGCACTTCGTCCGATGTCCACAGCGCGCTCACGCACCGCCTCCGGCCAGCCCGCGTGCCTCCTCGGCGTCGTCGAAATGATGCGTCACGCCCTTGATCGTCTGGCCGGTCTCGTGGCCCTTGCCCGCAATCAGCAGCAGGTCGTCGGCGCTCGACAGCGCCTCCATGCCGGCGGCAATGGCGGAGCGCCGGCCATCGGCAATCTCGACCCAGTTGCGACGGTCGCCGGCGATGCCGCGCACGATCTCGGCGCGAATCGCCGCCGGCTCCTCGCTGCGCGGATTGTCGTCGGTCACGATCGTAAGGTCGGCCAGGCGCGTGGCGATCTCGCCCATCACCGGGCGCTTGGCACGGTCGCGATCGCCGCCGCAGCCGAAGATCACGACCAGCTTGCCGCGTGCGGACGGCCTCAACGTCCGCAGCACCGTCTCCAGCGCCTCGGGCTTGTGGGCATAGTCGACATAGACGGCTGCGCCCGAGCGGTGGCGCGCCACGAGCTGCAGGCGGCCAGGCGCGCCCGTGAGGTGGCCGAGAGCCTCCACGGCACGCGCCGGTTCGCCGCCCGTGGCCACGACGAGCCCGAGGGCCGCGAGCGCGTTCGAGGCCTGGAATCCACCGACCAGCGGCAGGTCGGTCTCGTGGCGTGCGCCCATCACGTCGAGCACAAGGTGCTGTCCGGCCGGAGTCGGCTCGTCGGCGAGCAGGCGGAATTCCCTGCCCTTCGCACCATAGGTCCAGAAGCGGATGCCGCGGCGCGCGCAGATCGCACCGAGTTCTTCGGCCCGGTCGCTGTCGGCGTTGACGACCGCGGTGCCGCCCGCCGGCAGCACGACCTCGAACAGGCGCGCCTTGGCCGCGAAGTAGGCATCCATCGAATGGTGGTAGTCGAGATGCTCGTGCGTCAGGTTGGTGAAGGCCGCCGCCGCCAGATGCAAACCGTCGAGCCGGTGCTGGTCGATGCCGTGACTCGAGGCCTCGATGGCGAGGTGCGAGACGCCTTCGTGCGCCAGCGTCGCGAGGTCCTCGTGAAGCTGGACCGGATCGGGCGTCGTCAGGCCACCGTCGCGCACGAGGCCGGGCGAGACGATGCCAAGCGTGCCGATGCTTGCTGCCTTCAGCCCCATCCTCTCCCAGATCTGGCGCATGAAATGCACCGTCGAGGACTTGCCGTTGGTACCGGTGACAGCGGCGATCGTGGCCGGCTGCAGACCGGCAAAGGCCGACGCCATCAACGCCACGCGACGCCGCGGATTGGCATCGCGCACGACCAAGATGCCGGGGTCGAGCGACGGCAGCGCCGCATCGGGCGCCGCGAGGATCGCGACGGCGCCGCGCCTCACGGCCTCGTCCACGAATGCAGCGCCGTCCCGCTGGGTGCCCGGAAGGGCCGCGAAGAGATAACCGGGCTCGACCTTGCGCGAGTCGAGCGTCAGGCCGGCGAGAACGGGATCGCGCGGAAGCGCGGAAGAGATCGCGGTTGCGTCGGCGCTCCGGCGCATGAGCTCACTCAGACGCAACGCGGCGCACTCCCGGACCGGGGGCTGCCGCCGTCTGGCCAGGGGCCGGCCGGACCGGCAGGGCCTTGCGATGATCGCCCGGAGAACGGCGCACACTGGCGGGCGTGAGCTGGGGCGGCGCGACAGGCGGTGGCACCGGCGTGGACGCGATCTCGATCGGCGGCAGCCCGTCCTTCAGGTCGCCGGGCAGGATGCCGTAGAGAGACACCATCTGTTCGATGATGACCTTGACCGACGGTGCCGCCACCCAGCCCGCCGTCGCGTAGCCGCCGGTCTCCGGCAGGCCCTTCGGCTCGTCGAGCGAGACGATGACGACGAACTTCGGGTCGTTCATCGGGAACGCGCCGACGAAGGAGCTGATCAGCGCCTTCTGGCGGTAGCCGCCGCGGCCCGGCTTCTCGGCGGTGCCGGTCTTGCCGCCGACCTCGTAGCCCGGAACGTTGGCGTTCTTGCCGGTTCCCTCGACCGCGTTGAGGCGCAGCAGCTGGCGCATGTTGACCGACGTCTTCTGCTGGATGACGCGGCGGCCCTTGTCGCTGGCGGCCGTGCGCTTGACCAGCGAGGGCTGGTAGAGAATGCCGCCGTTGATCATGGCCGCGGACCCCATCGCCAGATGCAGCGGCGTCACCGAGATGCCGTGGCCGAAGGCGATGGTCATGGTGTTGATCTTCATCCAGTGCCGCGGCCAGAGCGGGCCGGCGACTTCGGGAAGCTGGGTCGTCACCGGCTTCAGGAAGCCGATCTTGTCGAAGAAGGCGCGCTGGGTGTCGCTGCCCATCTCGACCGCCATCTTGGCCGAGGCGATGTTCGACGAGTACTTGAACAGTTCCGGCACCGACAGCGGCCGGCGCTGGGCGTGGTCGTCGTTGATCGTGAAGCGGTCGATCTTGATCGGCGAGGTCGCGTCGAACACCGAGGTCATCGTCACCTTGCCGGTGTCGAGCGCCATCGCGGTGTTGAAGATCTTGAAGGTCGAGCCCTGCTCGTAGACGCCCAGCGTGGCGCGGTTGAACAGCGCGTCGTTGGTGATCGTCTTGGCGCTGTTGGGGTCGTAGGTCGGCAGCGAGGCCATGGCGAGGATCTCGCCGTTGGTCGCGTCCATCACGATCGCGGTGGCGCCGATCGCCGAGAACTTCTGCACCGCGTTGGCGATCTCGCGCTCGACCAGGCGCTGCAGGCGCAGGTCGATGGCGAGCTGCAGCGTCTCGCCGCTGTGCAGCTGCTGGTCGAAGTAGCGCTCGACGCCGGCGAGGCCGGCATTGTCGACGCTGGAATAGCCGAGGATGTGCGCCGCCGCCGTGCCCTGCGGGTAGAGCCGGCGCTCCTCGGCCTGGAACTCGAGGCCGGGGATGCCGAGGCGGTTGACGCGGTCGTGCTCGCGCGGGCTGAGGCCGCGCTTGATCCAGGTGAAGGTCTTGTCCTCTTCCAGCTTGGACTTGATGTCCTCGTAGTTGAGGTCGGGCAGCGCCGTCGCGATCTTGCGCGCCGCCTCGTTCGAGTCGAGCAACAGGCGCGGGTTGACGAAGGCCGACATCACCGGGATCGAGGTCGCCAGCACGGCGCCGTTGCGATCGACGATGTCGGCGCGCTCGGACTGGATCGCGCCGCCGCGCGCGGCGACGCGCTGCGTCGGCTCGGCGCTGTCGCGCAGCAGCGACACGTAGGCCATGCGCATGCCGACCGAGATGAACACCACGGCGAAGAGTGCCGAGGCGATGACCAGGCGCTGCCGGGCGGTCTCCTGGGCGTCGCCCTTGAGCCGCTCCTGCGCCGATCCCTTACGCGCGCCGGCCGCCGCGTTTGTCGCGGCGGCCGGGTCGGGCGAGGCTCGCTTGCGCCACAGCTTCATCGACGGTTCCCTTCGTTACGCGAGAGAAGCTCGTCGATGGAGACAGCGGCGCTCTGGCCGTCGCCAACCGGACCCGCTGTTGCCGGCTCTTGGAGTTTGGCCGGTCGAGGGGGCGTCGAGGGTCCGGTCGTACGCCCTGGAGGGGGTGCGGAGGCCGGCGAGGGGCTGCCGGCCTCCGCTGCGACGCGTCCACCACCGGGCAAAATCGACGAGGGGACGTCGTTGCCCGTTCGTGGGGGGGAAGGGAGTGGTGGATCGCGTCGCGGGGGCTGTGAAGGAGGTTGAAGGGAATCGAGCCGCACGACCTGCTTGATCGAGGTCGACTCGAGCTTGAGATGCTTGAGGGCCAGGCGCTCGATGCGCTCGGACTCGTTGAGATGCGCCCATTCGACCCGCAGGATGTGCGTGGCCTGCTGGCTCTCGACGATCTTCTGGTTGGTGCGGTCGATCTTCTCCTCGAGGTCCTGCACCCGGTATTTCACGGTGAAGAGCCCGATCGCCGTGGCGATGGCGGTGATCGACCAGAACACGAGACCGCGATGGATCATGCGCGGCCCCCGATCTTCTCGGCGACCCGCAGCCGCGCCGAGCGGGCGCGCGGGTTGGCGGCGACCTCGGCGGCCGACGGCGCGACCGGCTTGCGCGTGATGTCGCGCAGGGCGGCGACCGGCGCCTCGGCGCGCGGCGGGGCATGGCGTGACGGCGCCGGCGTGCGGCCCGAGCGGGCGCGCACGAATTCCTTCACCGCCCGGTCCTCGAGCGAGTGGAACGACACGACGGCCAGGCGGCCGCCCGGCGCCAGCACCTGCTCGGCCGCGGCGAGGCCGCGCTCGAGCTCGCCGAGCTCGTCGTTCACCGCGATGCGCAGCGCCTGGAAGGTGCGGGTCGCGGGATCGCTCTCGTCGCGGCCCTGCGGGCCGACCGCGCGACGCACGATCTCGGCCAGCTCGCCGGTGGTCTCGATGCGCCGGGCGCGGCGCGCCTCGACGATGGCGCGCGCGACGCGGCGGCTGCGCCGCTCCTCGCCGTAGCGCCACACGATGTCGGCGATCTCGGCCTCGTCGCGCTCGTTCACGAGATCGGCGGCCGACGGGCCGGCCTTCTCCATGCGCATGTCGAGCGGCCCGGAAGCGCGGAACGAGAAGCCACGGCCGGCCTGGTCGAACTGCATCGACGACACGCCGAGGTCGAGCGCGACGCCGTCGACGTCCTCGACGCCCTCGGCCGACAGCAGCTCGGCCATGTCGCCGAACCGGCCCTCGAGCAGGCGCAGGCGCGGCGCGTAGCGCTCCTCCAGCGGCCGGCCGGCGGCGATGGCGTCGGGATCGCGATCGATCGCGAAGACCTGGCAGTCGGCGCGGTCGAGGATCGCGGTGGTGTAGCCGCCGGCGCCGAACGTGCCGTCGACGTAGCGGCCGCCGTCGCGCGGCTGCAGCGCGTCGACCACTTCGGCCAGCAGCACCGGCACGTGGCGATCGTGGGAAGCGGCGCGGGCGATCACGAGGCGCCCCCGTCGAGGCCGCGCACGAAGGCGGCCATGCGGGCCCGGTCGGCCTCGCGGCGGGCCTGCCAGCGGGCCGGGTTCCAGAGCTGGAACTTGTCGCCCTTGCCGACCAGCATGACGCCGTCGCCGGCCTCCAGCGTGGTCGCGAACTCGGCCGGCAGGGTGAAGCGGCCGTCCGGCTCCATGGCGATGGTGCGGGCCGAGGACGACAGGTAGCCGGCGGGATCGAACGCCTCGTCGTCGAGCGCGACCTTGAGCGCGCCCTTGGGGCCCAGCGCCTCGGCACGCAGCCGCTCGAGCATGGAATCGAACCCGGCGCGGGAATTCCCGTTCACGACGCCGTCCAGGTTCGGTGAGTGATACAGCACGAAGGCCCCGCGGTCGTCGGCAGGCAGCTCGTCGCGAAAGGCGGCGGGCAGCAGGACCCGTCCCTTCTTGTCGAGCTTGATCAGGATTTCGGACCGAAAGGCCACCGGCCCAGTCCCCCCCTGCACTCCCCGCGATCAGTGCCCCACGCCCTGACCTGTCCTACGGGAGAACATGGGATACCATGGGATTTTCAGGGAAGCAATAGTTACAAAAGAGAATCCACAAGGAATCTGAAGCGCTTAGCTACCAAATCTATTGTGCCATGGCGGGTGGTACCCCCAAAGCGTTGTGTGCGAGTGGTTTGAAGGAGGACGTCGGGTCAGACGGCCTGTAAGCCGGGTTCTGTCCTCGCCATGTGGCAAGCCAATGGCGATGGATGGCCATTCCTCTGGGACGCCCGTTACCGAACGCCTCGCGCGACCGACCCGGGCGGCGACGCGGAAACACCGCTGCCGGTTGCCCGGCGTGCCGCCCCTATTTGGTCTTGCTCCCGGTGGGGTTTACCGTGCCGCTCCCGTTGCCGGTCGCGCGGTGGGCTCTTACCCCACCGTTTCACCCTTACCGCCCGGCGAACCGGGCTGGCGGTTTGTTTTCTGTGGCACTGTCCCTGGGGTCGCCCCCGCCGGCCGTTAGCCGGCACCGTGTCTCCGTGGAGCCCGGACTTTCCTCAAGCCGCGGTTGCCCGCGGCCTGCAGCCATCCAGCCGTCTGACCCGGCCCCTGACTAGGGCCGGTGCCCCACCTGGTCAAGCAGGTCGGCCGCCAGCCCGCGCGTCTCGCCATCCTCGATGCCGTCGGCCCGCGCCGGGCGGAAGCGGCGCTGGAAGGCCGCGACGATGTCGGAAGCGGTCGCCTCGGCGGTCGGCGCCGGGTAGCCGAACAGCTGCAGGGCGGCCGGCAGGTCGCCGGCGAGCGTCCGCTCCCCCGCTCCCGGCCGCGGCCACAGGCCGATCCCGGCGGCGGCCAGCGTCGCCCAGGGAAAGCGCAGGCCGGGGTCGATCTTGCGCTTCGGCGCGACGTCGGAATGGCCGACCACGTTGCGCGGCACGATCAGCGGATGGCGCGCGACGATGCCGTGGCACAGCGCGACCAGCGCCTCGACCTGGCGCGCCGGGTAGTCGTGGCGGTCGCCGTGCAGGTTGACGATCTCGATGCCGATCGAGGTGCCGTTCAGCGCCTCGCGGCCGCGCCAGCCCGAGCGGCCGGCGTGCCAGGCGACGCGATCCTCGGGCACCAGCCGGTAGGGCGTGCCGTCCTCGGCCAACACGTAGTGGGCGCTGACCCGCTGCGGCCGCGCGCCGTCGGTCAGAATGGCCAGCGACTCGGCGAGCGGCAGCTCGGTGTAGTGCAGCACCAGCACGTCGACCGCGGCGGTGCGGTCGCCGTGGTTGGGCGACGGGACCTCGATCACGCGGGGACCAGCCCGCGCTCGCGGCGCAGCCGGTCGTAGGCGTCGTTGATCAGCGCGAGCTTGCGGGTGGCGACCGCGATCGCCTCTTCCGGCAGGCCCTCGGCGATCAGCCGGTCGGGGTGGTTCGCCTTGACCTGGCGCAGCCACGCCTCGCGCAGCTGCTCGTCGGTCGCCAGCGGATCGATGCCGAGGATGATGCAGGGCTCGCACTCGATGACGCCGGTCGCGGCGGCGCGGGCGCGCTCGAAGCGGGCGCTGGACAGCCCGAACAGCCGCGCCACCTCGGCCAGGTAGGCGGCTTCGGCGGCGTCGATCGCGCCGTCGGCGCGGGCGATGTCGAACAGCCCCTCCAGCACGTTCTCGAGGATCTCCGGCGCGTCGGGGAACAGCGCGGCGAGCTGGCGGGCATAGCTCTCGAAGCCGGCGACGTCGCGCTTGGCGAGGTTGAAGAAGCGCTCGACGTTCTTCTCCTCGCCCGGCGGCACCTGGAAGAAGGAACGGAAGGCCTCGACCTCGGGCTCGGTGACCTCGCCGTCGGCCCCGGCCATCTTGGCGCCCAGGGCGATGACGCCGATCGTGAAGGCCATCTGGCGCAGGCCGGGATGGCCACCGTCCTGCACCGGCGGCGCCGTGAAGCCGAGGAGCGCCCCCAGCGACTCGCCGTTGGCCAGTCGCGTGATCGCCTCGACGATGCGGTCCCAGATCTTCATGGTCTTGCTACGTCGTTCCCCCGCTACAGGATCAGCGACCCGACCGCCACGCCGACCAGCAGGGCGAGCGCGAGGCGGCGGTAGAAGCCCTCGCTGGCCAGCGGGAACAGCAGCCCGCCCAGCACGCCGCCCAGCATCACCGCGGGCGACAGGAAGGCGGCGCGCACCGCGGTGTCCCAGGCCACGAGGTCGCGGGCCACGAAGGCCGACAGGGCCAGCAGGTCGACGAACACGAAGTAGGTCGTGAGGTTGGCGCGGACGCCGGCCGCGCTGTCCTCGCCGGCGAGGTAGTAGAAGGCGATCGGCGGCCCGGCCATGCCGGCCAGCCCGTTGAGGAAGCCGCTGCTCGCCCCCGCCGCCAGCGTGGTGCCGGGGCGCGGCCGGCCGCGAAAGCGCCAGCCGCTGGCCAGCAGCGCGACCGCCAGCAGGACGATCGCCGAGATCGCCCAGCGCATCGGCCGCGGCTCGCTGGCCGTCAGCACGAGGTTGCCGAGCGGCACGCCCGCCACCGCGCCGACCAGCAGGAGGCCGATGCGGCGCCAGTCGACCAGCCGCACGACGCCGGGCAGCAGCGGCAGGGCGACCGCGATCTCGAGCAGCAGGCAGATCGCCACGCCGACCGCCGGCCCGTGCAGGGCCGAGAAGACGGGCGTCATGACCATCGCCGCGCCGAAGCCGGCGAAGCCGCGCACCATGCCGGCCACGACCGCGACGACGGCGGCGACCACGAAGGGAGTCGAGAGGAAATCGGGCATCCGGCCCTAGCAGGACCGGGTGTCAGGACATGGCAGCATGGTGATCCTCTAGCATTGCCGGGCCTGCGACCGGGCATCATATAATGGAGGCCATGGCCTCAAAGAATCTCGCGGTCTCGACCGTGCCCCTGCTGATGCCGCACATCCAGCGCCGGCCCGCCAACCTCGGCGGCAAGCCGTTCAAGCTGGTGTCCGACTACCAGCCGGCGGGTGACCAGCCGGCGGCGATCCGCCAGCTGATCGAGGGCGTCGAGGGCGGCGAGCGCGACCAGGTGCTGCTGGGCGTCACCGGCTCGGGCAAGACCTTCACGATGGCCAACGTGATCGCCTCGCAGGGCCGCCCGGCACTGGTGCTGGCGCCCAACAAGACGCTGGCGGCCCAGCTGTACGGCGAGATGAAGGGCTTCTTCCCGGACAACGCGGTCGAGTACTTCGTGTCGTACTACGACTACTACCAGCCGGAAGCCTACGTGCCGCGCACCGACACCTTCATCGAGAAGGATTCGTCGATCAACGAGCAGATCGACCGGATGCGCCACTCGGCGACCCGCGCCCTGATGGAGCGCGACGACGTGGTGATCGTCGCCTCGGTGTCGTGCATCTACGGCATCGGCCCGCTCGAGAACTACCAGGCCATGACCTTCCGCCTCGCCAAGGGCGAGAAGGTCGACCGCTCCACCCTGCTCCGCCGCTTCGTCGAGCAGCAGTACAAGCGCAACGACAACGCCTTCCAGCGCGGCACCTTCCGGGTGCGCGGCGACACCGTCGACCTGTTCCCCGCCCACTACGAGGACAAGGCGTGGCGCATCGAGCTGTTCGGCGACGAGATCGACTCGATCGTCGAGTTCGACCCGCTGACCGGCGAGAAGACGGCGACGCTGTCGGACATCGTGGTCTACGCCAACAGCCACTACGTGACGCCGCGCCCGACCATGCAGGGCGCCATCCAGCAGATAAAGACCGACCTCAAGCAGCGGCTCGACGAGTTCAACCGCGCCGGCCGGCTGCTCGAGGCGCAGCGGCTGGAGCAGCGCACGCTGTTCGACATCGAGATGCTGGAGACGACCGGCGCCTGCGCCGGCATCGAGAACTATTCCCGCTACCTGACCGGCCGCAAGCCGGGCGAACCGCCGCCGACCCTGTTCGAGTACTTCCCGGAGAACTCGCTGCTGATCGTCGACGAGAGCCACGTCACGGTGCCGCAGATCGGCGGCATGTTCCGCGGCGACTTCAACCGCAAGAGCGTGCTGGCCGAGTTCGGCTTCCGCCTGCCCTCGGCGATCGACAACCGGCCGCTCAAGTTCGAGGAATGGGACGCGCTGCGCCCGCAGTCGGTCTATGTCAGCGCGACGCCCGGCCCGTGGGAGATGGAACGCACCCAGGGCATCTTCGTCGAGCAGGTGATCCGGCCGACCGGCCTGATCGACCCGACGGTGCTGATCCGGCCGGTCGAGAAGCAGGTCGACGACCTGATCGCCGAGTGCCGCGACTGCGCCAAGAAGGCCCAGCGCGTGCTAGTCACGGTGCTGACCAAGCGCATGGCCGAGGACCTCGTCGAGTACATGCACGAGGCCGGCATCCGCTGCCGCTACCTGCATTCCGACATCGACACGCTGGAGCGCATCGAGATCATCCGCGACCTGCGGCTCGGCGCCTTCGACGTGCTGGTCGGCATCAACCTGCTGCGCGAGGGCCTCGACATCCCCGAGTGCGCGCTGGTCGCCATCCTCGACGCCGACAAGGAAGGCTTCCTGCGCTCGCCGACCTCGCTGGTCCAGACGATCGGCCGCGCCGCGCGCAACGTCGACGGCCGGGTCATCCTCTACGCCGACAAGATCACCGACTCGATCAAGTACGCGATGGCCGAGACCGAGCGCCGGCGCACCAAGCAGGTCGCCTACAACACCGAGCACGGCATCACGCCGGCCTCGGTGCGCAAGAACATCGCCGAGATCCTGCAGTCCACGGCCGAGCGCGACCACTACACCGTCGATACCGGCGTGTCGGGCGACGTCCACCTGGTCGGCCACAACCTGCGCAGCCACATCGCCGAGCTGGAGAAGCGCATGCGCGACGCCGCCGCCAACCTCGAGTTCGAGGAAGCCGCCCGGGTGCGCGACGAGATCCGCCGGCTGGAGGCCAACGAGCTCGAGCTGCCCGGCCAGGCCGCCGGCGCGAACGCCAACGTCAACCTCGGCCGCATGCAGAACAGCCGCGTCTTCCGCGGCGTCCGCACCGGCTCCGGCTCGCGCGGCAAGCCGGCGCGGCGCTCGGGGCGGTGACTGTCTTTTCTTCCTCCCTGCGCGTGAGCGCGGGGAGGTGTCCGCGAAGCGGACGGAGGGGTCATGCCTCATGAAGCTTGACCCCTCCGTCACCGCTGCGCGGCGACACCTCCCCACGCTGCGGCGTGGGGAGGAAAGTCTAGCCCGCCTCCGCCAGCGCGCTGTCGTGCCAGCGGCGCAGCAGCAGGTGGCTGAGCGCGTTGAGCACGAGGTAGATCGCGATGCCGCTCAGGGAGATCAGGGCGAGTGCCGCGAACATGCGCGGGATCTGGAGCTGGTAGCCCGCTTCGAGGATGCGCCACGCCAGGCCCGAGGCGCTGCCGCCGGTGCCGGCCACGAACTCGGCCACCACCGCGCCGATCAGCGCCAGCCCGCCGGAGATGCGCAGGCCGCCCAGGAAGTACGGCAAGGCCGCCGGCAGGCGCAAGTCGACCAGGGTGCGCCACCGGCCGGCGCCGTACAGCCGGAACAGGTCGAGCAGGTTGGCGTCGACCGAGCGCAGGCCGAGGATGGTGTTGGACAGGATCGGGAAGAAGGCGACCAGCCAGGCGCAGATCAGCAGCGAAAGCTCGACGTTGTTGGCCCAGATGATGATCAGCGGCGCGATCGCCACGATCGGCGTGACCTGCAGGATGATCGCGTAGGGAAACAGCGAGAGCTCGATCCAGCGCGACAGCGAGAACAGGATCGCCAGCACGCCGCCGACCAGCACCGCCGCGGCCAGCGCCTCGAGCGTGATGCGCAGCGTCACCAGCAACGACGGGAACAGCGTGCCCCAGTCGTCGACCAGCGTCTCGGCGACCAGCAGCGGACCCGGCAGGATGTAGGGCGGCACCTTGAAGGCGCGCACCGCGCCCTCCCACAGGGCCAGCATCAGCACGCCCATCACCGCCGGCGCGACCACGCGCGCATTGATCCTGGCGTTCATGCCGCCATCGCCTGCTCGAGCCGCTGCGAGGCCTGCCGGCACCACTCGGCGTAGGTCGCCGAGGTACGGAAATCCTCGCCGCGCGGGTAGGGCTCGGTCACCCGGAAGTCGGCCGACACGCGGCCCGGCCGCGCCGCCATCACGACGATGCGCTGCGACAGGAACACCGATTCGAACACCGAGTGCGTGACGAACATCACGGTGACGCCGCTCCTCTGCCACAGGCCGAGCAGGTCACGGTTGAGGCGGTGGCGCGTGATCTCGTCGAGTGCCGCGAACGGCTCGTCCATCAGCAGCAGCCGCGGCTCGACGACCAGCGCGCGGGCCAGCGACACGCGCATCTTCATGCCGCCCGACAGTTCGCGCGGGAAGGCGCGCTCGAAGCCCTTGAGGCCGACGCTGTCGAGCGCGGCGGTGGCCCGCGCCTCGCGCTCGCTGCGCGCCATGCCGCGCAGCTTGAGCGGCAGCGCGACGTTGGCCAGCGCGCTCGCCCACGGCATCAGGGTCGGTTCCTGGAAAACGAAGCCGATATCGCCCGACTCCCGGTCGATGGTGCCCTCGCTGGGCGAGGCCAGCCCGGCGACCAGCCGCAACAGCGTCGACTTCCCGCAGCCCGAGGGCCCGAGGATGCTCAGGAACTCGCCGGCCGCGACGTCGAGCGAGATCCCGGACAGCGCCCGGACGCCGTTGTCGAAGACCTTCGAAACGCCGTGGACGCCGACCAGCGGCATCAGGCCGGCAGGACGATGTCGAGGGTGGCGCTCCACATCGGCATCGGCAGCTTGTCGCGCGCCGCGAGGTTCGCCGGCAGCGCGGCGCGGTCGGTGACCTTCGCGAACGGCAGCACCAGCGGGGCGCGCACGCCGAACACCGCGTCGCGGTCGAGCCAGGTGTCGTCCTCCGGGAAGAACTCGGTGATCAGCGGCTGGTGGCCGGGCGCGTGGACGATCATGTGCAGGTGGGCCGGCCGCCAGGCGTTGCGGCCGAGCGCGCGCAGCATGTCGCCGGCCGGGCCGTCGTCCGGCACCTTGTAGGAGACCGGGCGCACCGTGGTGTAGGCGAAGCTGCCGTCGTCGGCGACGGTCAGCCGGGCGTGGTAGTTGGTCGGGCCGGTCGACGGGTCCTGCTGCGAGTAGAGGCCGTTGCCCTGGTTCTGCCAGACCGCCAGCACCGTGCCCTTGGCCGGCTTGCCGGACTGGTCGCGGACCTGGCCCTTCACGAGCAGCGGCTCGCCGACCTGGCCCTGCCAGAGGTCGCCGCCGTTCTTCAGCTCCGGTGCGTTCTCGATATGGAACGGCCCGAGCACCGATGACGGCGTGCCCGACGGCCTGGCGTTGATCATGTCGACCAGCGACGACACGCCCAGCAGGTCGGAGAACAGGATGTACTCGTTGCGCTTGTCGTCGGTGAACCTGATCGCCCGGGTCAGCGCGTCGATCGCCGCCATCCACTCGTCGGGCGTCACCTTGTTGTCGCGCACGAAGCTGTGCAGGTGCCCGGCCAGGCTGACCAGCAGGCTGCGGGTGCGCTCGGACGGCGCGTCCTTGGCGTAGTCGGCGAAGGCCGCGGTGATGCTGGTCGGCGTGAGATTGCGCATGGCCTACTCCTGTTCGATGCCGGTCTCGGCGACCAGTCCCTTCCACTTGTCGACCTCGCCGCGCGTGAAGGCGGCGAGCTCGACGGGCGTCCCGGTATAGGTCTCGAAGCCCATCTCCGAAAGCTTGCGCGCCACCGCGGGATCGGCCAGCGCCTTGCGCGCCGCGCCGCCCAGCGCCTCGACGATGGCCGCCGGCGTTCCGGCCGGCAGGTACATCGCGAACCAGGTCAGGAGCTCGAAGCCCGGCAGCACCCGGGAGATCGGCGGCACGCCGGGCAGCAGCGCGCTCTCGCCCGCCGAGCTGACCGCCAGCGCGCGCAGCGCACCGCTGCGGATCTGGCCGAGCGCCGCCGACACGTCGATGAACATGAACTGCACCTGGCCGCTCAGCACCTCGGCCATCGCCTGCGGCGGGCTGCGGTAGTTGACCCGCGCCACGTCGAGGCCGAGCCGCTTCACCAGGGTCGCGGCCGGCAGCAGGTTGCCGCTCGACCCCTGGCCATAGTTCAGCTTGCCCGGGTTGGCCCGCGCGGCGGCGACCAGCGCGGCGACGTCGCGGTACGGCGAATCGGCGCGCACGACGAGGACCTGCGCGATGTGGCCGAGCGCGGTGACCGGTTCGAAATCGCGCACCGGGTCGTAGGGAATGGACTTGAGCAGCGACGCCGCCGCGGCCTGCGTGGTCGCCGAGCCGACCAGCACGCTGTAGCCGTCGGGCGCCGCCCGGGCGACCTGCGTCGCGCCGATCGAGCCCTGCGCGCCCGGCTTGTTCTCGATCACGATCGGTTGGCCGAGCGTCGCCGCCATCGGCTCGGCGAGCACACGGGCCAGGTTGTCGGTCGCGGTGCCCGGCGCGAAGCTCACGACGAAGCGGATCGGGCGGTCCGGCCAGGCCCAGGCCGGCAGCGCCGGCAGCGCGGCCAGCAGGCCGAGAACGACGCGGCGGCAAAGCATGTCTGGTGGCTCCGGTCAGCGCCCGCTGCGCAGCATCGTGTCGTAGTCGGCGCGCAACAGGGCGAACAGCAGGTGGTCGGCCCACTGCCCGTTGATTCTAAGGTACTGTCGCGCCAGCCCCTCCTCGTGGAAGCCGACCTTGGTCAGCACGCCCTTGGACGGCTCGTTGTGCGGAAGGCAGGCCGCCTCGAGGCGGTGGAGCCGCAGGTCGTCGAACACGAAGGGCAGCGTGGCGCGCAGGCCGTCCGTCATCAGTCCCTGGCCGGCATAGGGCTGGCCCATCCAGTAGCCGACCGAGGCGGTCTGGGCGACGCCGCGGCGGACGTTGCTGAGATTGATGCCGCCGGCCAGCCGGCGACCCTCGTTGGTGAACAGGAACAGGCTGTAGGCCTCGCCCGAGCGCCATTCCTTGATCTGCTGGCGCAGCCGGCGGCGGTAGTGGTCGCGGCCCAGAGAGTCCTCGGGCCAGGTCGGCTCCCAGGGGGTCAGGAAGGCCCGGCTGCGGGCCCGCAGCTCGGCCCATTCGGCCCAGTCGTCCATCGTCGGGGCGCGCAGGAAAACGCGCTTGCCGGCGATCCGGGTCATGCCCGAGAGGGACAGGGGGACATCGGCAAACCGGAACATCTTGGTGTATAGTAATCCAGCTTCGGAAAACTTTCATGTTTTCCTAGGTTTGAAGTAGGACTTTGAGACGGTCAGCCGCGCCGTTCCGCCCTGCCGGGTCTTGAATCCGGGCGACGCCGGCATGAAATTGCCGCAACTCTGAGGAGGGCATCCGCCACAAGCCCATGGAAACAGACGCCAACGCCAACGTCGGCCAAAAAGGCCGCTTCTACCTGACCAAGAACATCTGGATCCCGCAGGAGCCGGCGGAGAAGTTCAATCTGAAGATGTCGGATTGGATCCTGTCGCACATGCCGAAGCTGCCGCTGGCGGGCGAGGATGCGCTGCGGTCGTTCCCGGTCCTGAACGAGCTCAAGAAGAGCCACGACAAGATCAAGGCCGACCTCAACTACCTGCTGAGCCACCACGAGGAGATCCCGGCGCTGCACGAGGTGCATCCGCGCGACCTGTTCGTGCCCGGCCGCGCGTGGCGCACCTTCCTGCTGAAGATCTGGGGCCACGAGGTCACCGAGAACACGCAGGCGGTGCCCGACACGATGGCGGCGATCAACAAGATCCCGGGCGTGCACACCGCGCTGTTCAGCATCCTGGCCGGCGGCGCCGAGATCGAGCCCCACCGCGGGTCGGCGGCCGGCGTGGTCCGCTTCCACTACCCGCTGATCGTGCCGAAGGAGCCCGAGAAGGCGTGGATCGAGATCGGCGGCCACCACTTCTTCTGGCAGGAAGGCGTGCCGCTGGTGTTCGACGACACGCGCGAGCACTGGGTGAAGAACCAGAGCAACGAGACGCGCGTCGTGCTGATCATCGACTTCAACGCGCCGATGCCGTTCCCGGTCAATCTCTACACCGGGCTGCGCTACAACCTGATCCGCCGCAGCGCCGAGGTCACGGCCGTGCGCGAGCGCGCCGCGATCGGCGTGCCGCCGCGCGGCGCCGCCAAGCCGCTGGCGATGGCCGCGGAATAGGGCGCGAAAGCTTCCAGCGAAAAGGCCGCCCAGTTGGGCGGCCTTTTTTGTCGGCTAGGCCGCCAGCCGGGCGGCGATGCGGTCGAGCGATTCGAGGTCGTCGATCGGGCCGAGCGCGGCCAGAGTCAGCTTGCTGTCGAGCAGGCGGCGGGCGACGCGGCTCACCGCCGCCTGGTCGACCGCCTCGATGCGCGACACGATCTCGGCATAGGGAATCGGGCGGCCGTGGATGATCAGGTGGCGCGCCGCCTGCTCGGCCCGCGCGCCGCTCGACTCCAGCGCCATCAGCGTGCCGGCCTTGATCTGGTTGCGCGCCCGCACCAGCTCCGCCTCGCTCAGCGTGTCGGCGACCCCGGCGAACTCCTCGCACACCGCGGGGACCAGCTCGGCGAGATCGTCCTCGCCGGTGCCGGCGTAGATGCCGAACAGGCCGCCATCAGCGTAGGCGGTGTTGAAGCAGTGAATGCCGTAGACCAGCCCGCGCTCCTCGCGGATGCGCTGGAACAGGCGGGACGACATGCCGCCGCCGAACAGCGTCGAGTAGACCGCCAACGCGAAGTAGTCGGGATCGCGATAGCCGATGCCCTTGCAGCCCAGCACGAGGTGCGCCTGCTCAAGGTCGCGCAGTTCGCGGCCGTCGCCGCCGACGTAGGCCAACGGCTCGGGCGCCAGCGCGTTGGCCGGCGTCGCCGGCACGCTGCCGAAATGCTTGTGCGCGAGGTCGACGATGCGGTCGTTGTCGACCCGGCCGGCGGCCGCCAGCACCATGTTGCCGGCCGTGTAGTGGCGGGCGAGGAAGGCGAACAGGTCGTCGCGGCCGATCGTCTCGACGCTCGCCGCCGTGCCCAGCACCGGCCGGCCGAGCGGCTGGCCGGGCAGCGCGGTTTCCTGGAACTGGTCGAACACCAGGTCGTCCGGCGTGTCGAGCGCCTGGCCGATCTCCTGCAGGATGACGCCGCGCTCGCGCTGCAGCTCGTCGGGATCGAACACCGAGTTGCGCAGGATGTCGGCGACCATCTCGACGCCCAGGCCGACGTCTTCCTTCAGCACCGAGGCGTGGTAGGCGGTGATCTCGCGGCCGGTGTAGGCGTTGAGGCTGCCGCCGACGTTCTCGATCTCCTCGGCGATGGCGCGGGCCGAACGGGTGCGCGTGCCCTTGAAGGCCATGTGCTCGAGCATGTGCGCCATGCCGTTCAGCTCGGCCGATTCGTGGCGCGTGCCGCAGGCGACCCAGATGCCGAGCGTCGCCGATTCGACCTCGGGCATCTCGTCGACCGCGACGCGCAGCCCGTTGTCGAGCGTGGTGATCCGGACGTTGCTCATGCCGGCCGCCGCGCCGGGCGCGGCTGGCGCAGCGCGCCCATGCGTTCGTCGATCAGGCCCTTCAGCGCCTCGACATCGTTGCGCAGCCCGTCGACCCGCTCGGTGCGGTCAAGCAGGTCGGCGAGCCGCGGCGGCAGCGCCGGGCGCTCGCCGGTCGCCTTCTGCACGGCGTCGGGGAACTTGGCCGGGTGCGCGGTCGCCAGCACCACCATCGGGATACCCGGATCGCGGCGGTGCTGCTGGGCCACCGCATAGCCGATCGCGCTGTGCGGATCGAGGGTCTCGCCGTAGCGGCGGCGGCAGTCGGCGATCGCCGCCAGCGTGCCGGCGTCGTCGAGCCGGCCGGCGTCGAACAGCGCCCTCACCTCGCCCAGCACGTTGGCCCCGACCTTGAGCGTGCCGGTGGCGCGGAAGGCGGCCATCGCCTCGGCCAGCGCCTTGCCGTCGCGGCCGTAGAGATCGAACAGCAGGCGCTCGAAGTTGGACGAGATCTGGATGTCCATGCTCGGGCTGTAGGTCGGCACCACTCCCGCCATCGTCATGTCGCCGCCGTCGAAGAAGCGGGCGAGGATGTCGTTGCTGTTGGTGGCGACCACGAAGTGCGAGATCGGCAGGCCCATGCGCTGCGCGGCGTAGCCGGCATAGACGTTGCCGAAGTTGCCGGTCGGCACGGTGAAGGCCACCGGGCGGTCCGGCGCGCCGAGCTTCAGGGCGGCCCAGAAGTAGTAGACGATCTGGGCCATCACGCGCGCGAAGTTGATCGAGTTCACGGCGGTCAGCGCGTGGCGGTCGCGGAAGCCGAGGTCGTTGAAGCACGCCTTGGCGAGGTCCTGGCAGTCGTCGAACGTGCCGTCGACAGCGATGTTGTGGACGTTGGGCGCCAGCACCGTCGTCATCTGCCGGCGCTGGACCTCGCTGACGCGGCCGCGCGGATGCAGCATGAAGATGTCGATGGTGCGCCGGTCGCGCACCGCCTCGATGGCGGCCGAGCCGGTGTCGCCCGAGGTCGCGCCGACGATCGTGGCGTGCTGGCCGCGCGCCGTCAGCGTGTGGTCGAGCATGCGGCCGAGCAGCTGCAGCGCGACGTCCTTGAAGGCCAGCGTCGGGCCATGGAACAGCTCGAGCAGGTGCAGGCCGCTGTCGCCCAGCGCGCGCACCGGCGCGACCTCCGGCGTCTCGAACGAGGCATAGGCCTCGCCGATCAGGCGGCGGAAGGTCGCCTCGTCGAACGTCGCGCCGACGAACGGGCGCATCACCTGGTAGGCGACCTCGACGTAGGGCTTGCCCTTCATCGCGGCGATCTCGGCCGTCGAGAACTGCGGCCACTCGGCCGGCAGGTAGAGGCCGCCGTCGCGGGCGAGGCCCGCGAGCATCACGTCCTCGAAGCCGAGCGGCGCGGGGTTGCCCTGCGAGCCGTGGCGGGTGCTGATGTAGCGCAACGAAGAAACTCCGGTGTCAGGCCGCGATCGCGCCGGCGATCAGGCCACTTGGCGGCAGGCAGGATGGTCCTTGCGGACCCGCTTGGTCGAGGCGGGGTATTTCTCGAGCATCCGCGCCGGACGGGTCGGGCGCTTCACGAGGTCGCCGCCGCAGTTGGGGCACAGGCCGCCCAGCCGGGTTCGCGCGCAGTCCGCGCAGAACGTGCACTCGAAGGTGCAGATCAGCGCGTCGGGCGCGCCGTTGGGCAGGTCCTTGTCGCAGCATTCGCAGTTCGGGCGCAGGTCGAGCATGGCTTCCTCTTACGCCGACAGGTAACGGCTTTCCAGATGGGCCCGGAAGGCCGCCGTGCCAAGCGGCTGCCCGGTGGCCTCGACGAGGATCTGGTCGGTGGTGGCGAGCGAGCCCTTGCCGTGGACGTTGGCCCGCAGCCAGCCCAGCAGGGGGGCGAAATCGCCCTGCCCGATCGCGTCCAGCAGGCCGGGATGGGCCCGGCGGGCGGCCGCGAACAGCTGGGCGGCGGCCAGCGCCCCCAGCGTGTAGGTCGGGAAGTAACCCCAGCCGCCGTCCGGCCAATGGATGTCCTGCAGGCAGCCGCGGGCGTCGTCGGGCGGCACGATGCCCAGCAGGTCGCGCAGGCCCTCGTTCCAGGCGCCCGGCAGGTCGGCCAGCGCGAGGTCGCCCGCCAGCATCGCGCGCTCCAGCCGGTAGCGCAGCATGACGTGCATCGGGTAGGTCACCTCGTCGGCATCGACCCGGATGAAGCCCGGCTCGACCTGCGTGTAGAGGCGGTGGATGTTGTCGGCGGTCCAAGCCGGGCCGTCCTTGCCGAAGGCGGCGCGCATGCGCGGCGCGGCGAAGGCGACAAACGCGTCGCTGCGGCAGGCCTGCATCTCCATCAGCAGCGACTGGCTCTCGTGCAGGGTCATGCCGCGGGCCAGGCCGACCGGCTGGCGGCGCCAGTCGTGCGGCAATCCGGCCTCGTACAGGCCGTGGCCGGTCTCGTGCAGCACGCCCATCAGCGAGGTCGCGAAGTCGGACTCATCGTAGCGCGTGGTGATGCGCACGTCGTCCGGCGTGCCGCCGGTGAAGGGATGGGCCGAGACGTCGAGCCGGCCATGGCTGAAGTCGAAGCCGATGCGGCGAATCAGCTCCTCGCCCAGGCGGCGCTGCGCCTCGACGGCGAACGGGCCCTCGAGCGACAGCGGCGGCGCGGCGCGCTGGCGCTCGAGCACGCGGCCCAGCAGGTCGGGCAGGAAGGCCTTCAGTTCGGCGAACAGCCCGTCGATGCGGGCCGAGCGGCCGCCCGGCTCGAACTCGTCGAGCAACGCGTCGTACAGCGAGGTGCCGAGCGCGGCCGCCTTGGCCTCGCCGACCCGGCGCATCACGGCCAGCACCTCGCCGAGCGACGGCAGCAGGCGCTTGAAGTCGGCGTCGCGCCGGGCCTCGCGCCACACCATCTCGCAGGCCGAGGTGGCGCGGGTCCGCGCCTCGACCAGGTCGGCCGGCAGCGCGCTCAACGGGCGGTGCCGCAGGGGCGGCGGCAGGGCGGCATCGGTTCGGGCATCGTCGGCTGCAAGGGCCCGCGATGATAGGGGCGTGCTTCGGGCCCGGCGGATTGGCTGCAGACTATCCCGATTGCGGTAGAGTCGACCCAGGGAGGAGACCCACCATGCGTCCTAGAGACATCCTGGCGGCCAACCTGCGCGCAATGATGCTGTCATGCCCGGAACTGGGCACGCTGCCGAAGATCACCGCGCGCAGCGGGGTCAGCAACGGCACGCTGGACCGCATCCGCCGTGCCGCGGTGTCGACCCGCATCGACGAGCTGGAGAACCTGGCCGGCGCCTTCGGCATCGAGGCCTGGGAACTGCTGCGGCCGCATGGGCCGGGCGATACGTCACCGCTGGGGTTGATGCTGGCGTCGCACCTGGACCGCTGCGCGCTGGACGACGACATGCACCGCGCCGCCTTCGCCGCGGCTATGGCGACGATCGATTCTCTCGTGGCCGCCACACCCGGTTCGCCGCCAGCGCCCGCGCTTGGTCCCGAAGCCACTCCTGCGCCAGTTCCCGCGACAGAAAAGCGCGGCGGATCGTCCCGCTGACAGCGGCGGCCTGCGCGATCTGCTCGTACACCGCCAGTTGCTCGGGGTGCACCACCACGGCCACCGGCACCGAGCGCAGCGCCGGCGGCACGTAGCCGTAGTGCTTGGGGTCGATCGGCGGCAATGCCACCAGGGCCTTCTCCACAGAGCACAGCACACCCGCGGCGCC
>JAIUOX010000092.1 GCA_020160955.1 Pseudomonadota bacterium | reverse complement strand
CGCCGACGCCGATCAGCCGGTCGCCGGCATCGTCGCCCTCGAACTTCATGGCGATCTTGCCGCTCTGGTTGACGTTCACGAAGTCGCTAAGCTCGTTGCGGCGCACGAAGCCGCGCGCGGTCGCGAACATGACGTGCAGCGTCGACCAGCTCGCCTCGTCCTCCGGCATCGGCATCACGGCGCTGATCGTCTCGCCCTCGGCCAGCGGCAGCAGGTTCACGAACGCCTTGCCGCGGGCCTGCGGCGCGCCGAGCGGCAGGCGCCAGACCTTGAGCTTGTAGACGATGCCGCGGCTGGAGAAGAACAGCACCGGCGTGTGGGTGTTGGCGACGAACAGGCTGGACACGAAGTCCTCGTCGCGCGTCGCCATGCCCGAGCGGCCCTTGCCGCCGCGGCGCTGCGCCCGGTAGGCCGAGACCGGCACGCGCTTGACGTAGCCGCCGTGGGTCACCGTGACGACCATGTCCTCGCGCTGGATCAGGTCCTCGATGTCCTGCTCGAACTCGTTGTCGAGGATCTCGGTCCGGCGCGGCGTGGCGAACTGTTCCTTGATCTCCAGCAGTTCCTTGCGCATCAGCGCGAACAGCTTGTCGCGGTCGCCCAGCAGCTCGAGGTAGCCCTCGATCAGCTTCGCCACCTCCTGCAGTTCCTCGGCGATCTTGTCGCGCTCGAGGCCGGTCAGGCGCTGCAGGCGCAGCTCGAGGATGGCGCGGGCCTGCGCTTCCGACAGCCGGTAGGTGCCCTCGGCCGAAACCTCGCGGCCCGGCTCGGCGATCAGCGCGATCAGCGGCGCGACGTCGGAGGCCGGCCAGTCGCGCGACATCAGGCGCTCGCGCGCCACCACCGGGTCGGGCGACCGGCGGATCATCTCGATGACCTCGTCGATGTTGGCCACGGCGATCGCCAGGCCGACCAGCACGTGGGCGCGGTCGCGCGCGTGGTTGAGCTCGTAGCGGGTGCGCCGCGTCAGAACCTCGGTGCGGAAGCGCAGGAAGGCTTCCAGCAGCTCCTTGAGGCTCATCAGCCGCGGCCGGCCGCCGTCGAGCGCCAGCGCGTTGACGCCGAACGAGGTCTGCAGCGGCGTGTAGCGGTAGAGCTGGTTCAGCACGACGTCCGACATGGCGTCGCGCTTCAGCTCGATCACCAGGCGCACGCCGTCGCGATCGCTCTCGTCGCGGATCTCGGAGACGCCCTCGACCTTCTTGTCGCGCACCACCTCGGCGATGCGCTCGTGCAGCCGCGCCTTGTTTTCCTGGTAGGGAATCTCGGTGACGATGATCGACTCGCGGCCGGTCCGCGTCTCCTCGATCCTGGTGCGGGCGCGCATGATCAGCGAGCCGCGGCCGAGCTCGAAGGCGGCGCGGATGCCGTTGCGGCCGAGGATGGTCGCTCCGGTCGGGAAATCCGGCCCCGGCACATACTCCATCAGCTGCGGCACGGTCAGGTCGGGATTCTCGATCAGTGCGCAGCAGGCGTCGATCAGCTCGCCGAGATTGTGCGGCGGGATGTTGGTCGCCATGCCGACGGCGATGCCGCCGGCGCCGTTGGCCAGCAGGTTCGGGAACGCCGCCGGCAACACCGTCGGCTCCAGCTCGCGCTCGTCGTAGTTGGGCTGGAACTCGACGGTTTCCTTGTCGATGTCGGTCAGCAGCGTTTCCGCCGCCTGCGCCAGCCGCGCCTCGGTGTAACGCATCGCGGCCGGCGGATCGCCGTCCATCGAGCCGAAGTTGCCCTGGCCCGAGACCAGCGGCAGGCGCATCGAGAAATCCTGCGCGAGGCGGACCATCGCGTCGTAAATCGCGCTGTCGCCGTGCGGGTGATACTTGCCCATCACCTCGCCGACGATGCGGGCGGACTTGCGGAACGGCTTGGTCGAGTCGTAGCCGCCTTCCTTCATCGCGTAGAGGATGCGGCGCTGCACCGGCTTGAGACCGTCGCGGGCGTCGGGCAGCGCGCGCGACACGATCACGCTCATCGCGTAGTCGAGGTAGGAGCGCCGCATCTCCTCTTCGATGGTGATGGGCGCGATATCGTGCGAGGGCTGCTGCGGCGGCGGCGCGTCGGGGGGCGGCGGCGCCGGCGGGAGGGTCGTATCGTTGCTCACGATTACCTGATTTTGCTCGCTTTTGTGGCCCTGCCAGAGGGCCCGGCGGAACGCGGGAGCACCCTAGCAAATCGGCCCGCGCACGACCAACAAAAAACGCCCGCCGAACAGGTCTTTAACTCTTTGAATTCATTGCCTAAATTGACTTGGAAATCATGCCCGCCAAAGCCCCTGATTCGACCCCCAGAAAGGGCCCCGGAATGGCCGTCTCAAAGGCCGCCTCGAAGGCCCCTTCCGTCGTCGTCTTCGACTTCGGCGGCGTGCTCGTCGACTGGAACCCGCGGCACCTCTACCGCCGGCTGATCGCCGACCCGGCCGAGATGGAGCGCTTCCTCGGCACGGTGGCCACGACCGCGTGGCACGGCGAGCAGGACCGCGGCGGCGACCCGGTCGAGGCGACCCGCCGGCTGCGCGCCGCCTACCCCCAGCACGCCGACCTGATCGAGGCCTTCTACGGCCGGTTCGACGAGATGATGGCCCACGACTTCCCGGAGATGACGGCGCTGGTCGAGCGGCTGGACGATGCCGGCGTGCCGCTCTTCCTGCTGTCCAATGCCCCCGCCTTCCTCGACGACTGGGCGCGCGGGCCGGGCCGGGCGATGCACCCGTTCCTCGGCCGCTTCCAGGACTACGTCGTGTCCGGGCGGGTCGGCCTGATGAAGCCGGACGCCGCGATCTACGACCTGGTCTGCCGCACCGGCGGGTTCGCGCCCGCCGACGCGGTGTTCATCGACGACAACCTGCCCAACGTCGAGGGCGCCCGCCGGGCCGGGCTGGCGGCGGTGCACCACCGCAGCCCGGTCGAGACGGTGGCCGCCCTGCGCGACCTTGGCTTGCCGGCCTAGGCGACGGCTGGCCTAGGAGACATCGGGCCTAGAACGGAATGTCGTCGTCGAGGTCGGCCTTGGAGCCGCGCGACGCCGGGCGGCCACCGCCGCCCCCGCCGCCGCCACCCGACATCGAGCCGCCGCCACCGCCGCCGCCGCCGCCGTAGTCGTCGTCCATGCCGCCGCCCCCGCCGCCGCCTTCACCGCCGCCGCCACCGCGGCCGTCGAGCATGGTCAGGGCGCCGCCGAAGCGCGGGATCACGACCTCGGTCGTGTAGCGCTCCTGGCCGCTCTGGTCGGTCCACTTGCGGGTCGAGAGCTGGCCCTCGATGTAGAGCTTGGAGCCCTTGCGCACGAACTTCTGGACGACCTCGGCGATCTTGTCGTTGAACACCACGACGCGGTGCCACTCGGTGCGCTCCTTGCGCTCGCCCGACTGGCGGTCACGCCAAGTCTCGGACGTCGCCAGCGACATGTTCACCATGGAGCGGCCGTCCTGCATGTTCTTCACTTCCGGGTCGCGGCCCACGTTGCCGACCAGGATGACCTTGTTCACGCTGCCCGCCATCGGGGCCTCCTTCGCCTTCCCGGCGCCACGGGACGCGGCGCCTACCTCACGGCGGGCAAGCTAGCCCAGCCCGATTGTGGGCAACCACCGAATTTGGGTTGCAATCGACCGGGGCGGTTTCGGCGTGAACTGTTTTCATGGGGACCCTCCGACAATTCATTGGTTCTCCGGGCAAGACCTCCCGTAGTTTCCGCGCCGATGAGCAAATCCTTTCACGTGGACCAGGTCTCGAAGGGCCAGGCGATCGCCATGCTGGGCGGCGCCGCCCTGATGATGACGCTGGCGATGGGCATCCGGCAGAACCTCGGCCTGTTCCAGGCGCCGGCGTCGCGCGACCTCGGCATCGCGATCTCCGACTTCGCGCTGGCGATCTCGGTGCAGCAGGTCGCCTGGGGTCTCAGCCAGCCGCTGGCCGGCATCGTCGCCGATCGCCACGGCACGCGCGGCGTCGCGCTGGTCGGCAGCCTGCTGTTCATCGCCGGCGTGGCGCTGACCGCCTCGGCGCAGGGCACCCTGCCGATCGTGCTGGGCGCCGGCGTGCTGATCGGCATCGCGCTGGCCTGCACCACCTCGGGCATCACCGCCAATATCGCCGCGCGGGTCGTGAAGCCCAGCCGCCGCACCCTGGCCTTCGGGCTGGTGTCGGCCGCCGGCTCGGTCGGCACCATGGTCACGGCGCCGATCGCCGCCTGGATCCTGACCCACGACGGCTGGCGCGCCGGCCTGTGGGCCTTCGCCATCCTCGCACTTGCCATGCTGCCGGCCGCGTGGATCGGCAGCCGGGCCGACCGGCTGCCCAACGATTCCAGCCCCGGGCACGACCAGTCGCTGGCCGGCGCGCTGACCGAGGCCCGCCGCCACCCCGGCTACGTGGTGATGGCGCTGGCCTTCTTCGTCTGCGGCCTGCAGCTGGTGTTCCTCACCACCCACCTGCCGACCTACCTCGCCCAGTGCGGCATGGACGCCTCCTACAGCGCGCTGGCGCTGATGCTGATCGGCGGCTTCAACATCGCGAGCTCGTGGCTGTTCGGCTGGCTGGGCGACCGCTACCCCAAGCGCCTGCTGCTGGGCGGCATCTACCTCGCCCGGTCGGCGGCGCTGGCGGCGTTCTTCCTGCTGCCGCCCACGCCGCTGTCGGTGATCCTGTTCGGCTCGGTGATGGGCCTGCTGTGGCTGGGCGTGATCCCGCTGGTCAACGGCCTGGTCGTGCAGATCTTCGGCCTGCGCTACCTGTCGACGCTCACCGGCATCGCCTTCCTCAGCCACCAGGCCGGCTCGTTCCTCGGGGCGTGGGGCGGCGGCTACCTGTTCGACCTGATGGGGTCCTACGACCTCGCCTGGAAGATCGGCGTCTTCATCGGCCTGCTGGCCGGCACCGCCCAGCTGCTGATGAACGACCGCCCGACGGCCCGGATGCAGGCACTGCAGGCAGTCCCGGGCTAGTCCGCCTTCGTCGCAGGCACTGGCCGGGCTGGGGGTTAATCGCCATATCCGCGGGCTGCCGCCTTCGCCTATTCTTCGGAGACCGATGGCCAAGTCCCGTATCCCCGTCGCCGAGCCGCACCGCTTCATCTCGATTCGCGGTGCGCGCGAGCACAACCTCAAGAACGTCGACCTCGACCTGCCGCGCGACCGCCTGGTCGTGATCACCGGCCTGTCGGGCTCGGGCAAGTCGTCGCTCGCCTTCGACACGGTCTACGCCGAGGGCCAGCGCCGCTACGTCGAGAGCCTGTCGGCCTATGCCCGCCAGTTCCTCGAGCTGATGCAGAAGCCCGACGTCGACTCGATCGAGGGCCTGTCGCCGGCGATCTCGATCGAGCAGAAGACGACCTCGCGCAACCCGCGCTCGACGGTCGGCACGGTCACCGAGATCTACGACTACCTGCGCCTGCTGTTCGCCCGCGTCGGCGTGCCCTACTCCCCGGCCACCGGCCTGCCGATCGAGAGCCAGACCGTGTCGCAGATGGTCGACCGGGTGAAGGCGATGCCGGAGGGCACCCGCCTCTACCTGCTGGCGCCGATCGTGCGCGGCCGCAAGGGCGAGTACCGCAAGGAACTGCAGGAGCTGCAGAAGAAGGGATTCCAGCGCGTCAAGATCGACGGCAAGCTGTACGAGATCCCCGAGGCGCCGGCGCTCGACAAGAAGTTCAAGCACGACATCGACGTCGTGGTCGATCGCATCGTCGTGCGCCCCGACCTCGGCAACCGGCTGGCCGACTCGATCGAGACCGCGCTCGGCCTCGCCGAGGGCCTCGCGGTGGCGGAAAACGCCGACAACGGTGAGCGCACGGTGTTCTCGGCGCGCTTCGCCTGCCCGGTGTCGGGCTTCACCATCGAGGAGATCGAGCCGCGGCTGTTCTCCTTCAACGCGCCGCAAGGCGCCTGCCCGTCGTGCGACGGGCTGGGCGTGAAGATGTTCTTCGATCCCGAGATGGTGGTGCCGGACGATCGCCTGTCGCTGGCCGAGGGCGCGATCGCGCCGTGGGCCGACTCGTCGGGCCAGTACTACCAGCAGACGCTGGACAGCATCGCGCGGCACTACAAGGTCAAGACCTCGGTGCCGTGGCGCGAGCTGCCCAAGAAGGTGCGCGACGCCATCCTGATGGGCAGCGGCGGCGAGGCGATCGCCATGCGCTACGACGACGGCATCCGCCAGTACCAGACCACCAAGCCGTTCGAGGGCGTGATCCCCAACCTCGACCGGCGCTGGCGCGAGACCGATTCGTCGTGGGTGCGCGAGGAGCTCGAGCGCTTCCAGCACGAGAGCAAGTGCGAGGCCTGCGGCGGCGCCCGCCTCAAGCCCGAGGCGCTGGCGGTCAAGATCGCCGGGCTCAATGTCAGCCAGGTCACCGAGTTCTCGATCGGCACCGCGGTGAAGTGGTTCCTCGAGCTGGCGCCCAAGCTGACGCCCAAGCAGCGCGAGATCGCCGCCCGCATCCTCAAGGAGATCAACGAGCGGCTGGGCTTCCTCGACAATGTCGGCCTGTCCTACCTGACGCTCAACCGCACCTCGGGCACGCTGTCGGGCGGCGAGAGCCAGCGCATTCGCCTCGCCTCGCAGATCGGCTCCGGCCTGACCGGCGTGCTCTACGTGCTCGACGAGCCGTCGATCGGCCTGCACCAGCGCGACAACGACCGGCTGTTGAAGACGCTGACCCGGCTGCGCGACCTCGGCAACACGGTGCTGGTGGTCGAGCACGACGAGGACGCGATCCGCGCCGCCGACCACCTTGTCGACATGGGCCCGGGGGCCGGCGCGCACGGCGGCACGGTGGTCGCCGAGGGCACGCCCGAGGAGGTCATGCGCAACCCGGCCAGCCTGACCGGCCAGTACCTGTCGGGCTTCCGCCAGGTGCCGATTCCCAAGCAGCGCCGCCCGCCGCCGCCGAAGAACGGCCGCTGGCTGACGGTCAAGGGCGCGCGCGAGAACAACCTGCAGGACGTGACCGCCAGCATCCCGCTCGGCACCTTCACCTGCGTCACCGGCGTGTCGGGCAGCGGCAAGAGCACGCTGATCATCGAGACGCTGTACAAGGCGCTGGCCAAGCGCCTCAACGGCGCGCGCGAGCATCCCGGCGCGCATAGCGGGCTCGACGGCGTCGGTCACCTCGACAAGATCGTCGACATCGACCAGTCGCCGATCGGCCGCACGCCGCGCTCCAACCCGGCGACCTACACCGGCGCCTTCTCGCCGATCCGCGACTGGTTCTCGCAGCTGCCGGAATCGACCGAGCGCGGCTACAAGGCCGGCCGCTTCTCGTTCAACGTCAAGGGCGGCCGCTGCGAGGCCTGCCAGGGCGACGGCGTCATCAAGATCGAGATGCACTTCCTGCCCGACGTCTACGTCCAGTGCGACGTCTGCAAGGGCAAGCGCTACAACCGCGAGACGCTCGAGATCCACTTCCGCGGCAAGTCGATCGCCGACGTGCTCGAGATGACGGTCGACGAGGGCGTCGAGTTCTTCAAGGCGGTGCCGGTGATCCGCGACAAGCTGCTGACGCTGCAGCAGGTCGGGCTGGGCTACATCCACATCGGCCAGCAGGCGACCACCCTGTCGGGCGGCGAGGCGCAGCGCGTCAAGCTGGCCAAGGAACTGTCGCGCCGCGCCACCGGCCGCACGCTCTACATCCTCGACGAGCCGACCACCGGCCTGCACTTCGAGGACGTGCGCAAGCTGCTGGAAGTGCTGCACCGGCTGGTCGAGGGCGGCAACACGGTGCTGGTGATCGAGCACAACCTCGAGGTCATCAAGACCGCCGACTGGATCCTCGACCTCGGCCCGGACGGCGGCTCGGGCGGCGGCCGGCTGGTCGCCGAGGGCCCGCCGGAAGAGATCGTGAAGGTGCCGGAGAGCTACACCGGCCAGTACCTCGCCCGCCTGCTGCCGCGCAGCGCCTCGGCGAAGAAGCGGGCCTGAAGGATTGAAGAAAGGTCCCTCGCTGCGCTCGGGATGACAAGGAAAAGCCTGTCATCCCGAGCGCAGCGAGGGACCTTTCAAATCATCCCCGCTTCCACGTGATCTCGCCGAGGTCGTAGCCGAACTGGCGTTCGACCACCGCCGGCGTGGCGTCGGAGGCGTCGCCGGTGCGCGACGCGACGCGGGACAGCGCCACCTCCTTCGGCACGTCGAGCCACAGGCCCTCGAACGGCACGCCGACCCGGGCGGCCAGCGCCTCGGCGGCGGCGCGCTCCTCGGGCTTCGAAAACACCGCGTCCAGCACCACGGCATGCCCGGCGCGCAGCACCCGCTCGGCCCGCGCCAGGAAGGCCGCGTAGGTTCGCGCCGACGCCTCGGCCGTGTAGCTGCCGGCCGGCATCCGGTCCTCCAGCGCGACGCCCGCGACCCGCTTGCGCTCGACGTCGGAACGGACGACGACGGCGCCCGGTGAACGCCCGATCGACGGGGCCAGCTGCAGCGCGCGGGTCGTCTTGCCGCTGCCCGACAGGCCGCCGATCGCCAGCAGGCGCGGCGGCGCCGGCTGCAGGAACGACAGCGCGACCTGCTGGTAGTCGCGGGCCCGCGCCGTGTCGCCGCCGCTGACCGCCGCGGCCTGGGCATCGACGAAGGCGCGGATCGCGGCGCGGCGCGACAGGAACATCGGCAGCAGCGCCAGCGCCTCCTCGTGCGGCGCCGCGGGCAGTTCGACGATCCGCCACAGCCACTCGTTCAGCAGCCGGTTGGCGAGCGGCCGCTGGCCACGCTCGCAGAGGTCCATCAGCGCGAACGACAGGTCGTAGAGCACGTCGATGTTGGCGATGCGCTCGGAGAACTCGATGGCGTCGAACGGCACCGGCCGGCCGTCGAGCAGCACGATGTTGCGCAGGTGCAGGTCGCCGTGACAGCGCCGGATCGCGCCGGCCTCGAGCCGCCGCGCCACCAGCCCGACATACGGCTCGAGCGCCGCCGGCATCGCCTCGGCGAGGCGCAGGCTGGTCGGCGGGTCGAGCCGGTCGCCGACCTCGATCATCTGCCGCCCGTCGGCGGCCACCGAGTGGCGATAGGCGTCGGGCGTGCAGAATTCACCGCGGACCGGCGGCAGGCCGTCGTGGAAGGCCGCGATGCGCGCCCCCAGCGCAGCCATCAGGCCGGGCGTCAGCGCGCCGCGCTCGGCCATCCGGTCGAGCAGGCCCTCCTCGTCGAAGCGCCGCATCACGACCAGCCAGTCGACGGCGTCGGTCGCGGCCTCGCCGACCTCGCCCAGCGCCAGCCCCGCCGCGGTGCGCCGCACCGGCGCGACCCCGAGGTAGATCTCGGGCGCCAGCAGGCGGTTGATGGCGATCTCGGCGGCGCACATGGCGCGTCGCCGCTCGACCGTCGAGAAATCCATGTAGGGAAACTTCACCGCGCGCTTCAGCTTGTAGGCGCGGTCGCCGGTCAGCAGGACCACCGCGCCGTGCGTGTCGACCCGGCGCTGCGGCCTGAGCCGCGCCGCCAGGAAGGCGAGCGTCTCGCCCTGGTCCTCGACGACGAAGGACGGCGCCGCGGCCATGGCCTCAGACGGTGGCCTGGTGCGGCTCGAAGATGCCGTAGGGGTCGACGTGCAGGATGATCTCGGCGTCGGGGAAGGCGCGCTGCAGCTCGGCCTCGACCCGGTCGCCGATCTCGTGCGCCTTGACCAGCGGCAGCGTCGGGTCGAGCTCGACGTGCAACTGGATGAACTTGGTCAGCCCGGCCGACCGCGTCCTGAGATCGTGCACGTCGCGCACGTCGGCGTCGGCGCGGGCGATGTCGGCGATGCGGGTGCGCTCCGGCTCGGGCAGCTCGCGGTCCATCAGCACGTCGAGCGACTCGCGGCCGACGTGCCAGGCACCGCGCATCAGGTACAGCGCCACCAGCGCCGCCATGCCGGCGTCGATCATCGGCTGGTCGAGCGCGCCCGACAGGAAGATCGCGATGCCGACCGCGACGTTGCTGACGAGGTCGGTGGCATAGTGCGCCTTGTCGGCACCGATGGCGATCGAGCCGCTGCGCTTCACCACGTAGTTCTGGAAGAGCACCAGGCCCAGCGTCAGCACGATCGCCAGCGCGCTGACCGCGAGGCCAATGCCCTCGCGCTGGATCTGCTGCGGATGCAACAGGCGCTCGCCGACCGTCAGCAGGAGGCCGCCGCCCGACGCGGCGATGAAGCCGGCCTGGGTCAGCCCGGCCAGCGCCTCGGCCTTGCCGTGCCCGAAGCGATGGTCGGCGTCGGCCGGCACCAGCGCGTGCCGCACCGCCAGGAAGGTCACCAGCGAGGCCAGGAAATCGAGCCCCGAATCGACCAGCGACGACAGCATGCTGACCGACTCGGTCATCAGCCAGGCCGCCGCCTTGGCGCCGATCAGGACGAGCGCCACGGTCATCGAGGCGATCGTGGCGATGCGCATCAGGCGCTGTGGATCGATCGCCATCGCCGTCTCAGGGGTAGAGGGTGCGGGTGGTCCACGGCGCCCCGGGGTCCGGCCGGCGATACTCCAGGCGGTCGTGCAGGCGGAAGGCGCCGTCCTGCCAGAACTCGATCAGCAGGGGCTGCAGCCGGAAACCCGACCAGTACGGCGGCCGCGGCACCTTGCCCACGACGTGGCGGGCGGCGAACTCGGCCACCCGCTTTTCCAGCGCGAACCGGCTTTCCAGCGGCCGCGACTGCTCGGACGCCCAGGCCCCGATCTGGCTGCCCCGGGCGCGACTGGCGAAATAGGCGTCCGCCTCCTCGGCCGTGGTGGGCGACACCGGGCCCTCCAGCCGGACCTGGCGGCGCAGCGACTTCCAGTGGAACAGCATGGCGGCCCGGGGGTGGGCCAGCAGGTGCTGGCCCTTGCGGCTCTCGTAGTTGGTATAGAAGACGAAGCCCCGGGGATCGTAGTCCTTGAGCAAGACCATGCGCACGGCGGGGGTACCGTCCGGCCCCACCGTGGCGAGGCTGAGGGCCGACGGGTCGTTCGGCTCGGACTTCTCGGCCTCGGCGTACCAGGCGGCGAAAAGGGCCAGCGGATCGGACTTTTCCTCGATCATCACCACAATATGAGGGGCTGTGGGCGGCAAGACCACCGGCATCTTGTCCCAATTGCCGTCCCCCGCTAGAACCGGGGCATGACTGTTGCTGGATTGATGGCCGGTAAGAAGGGCCTCGTCATGGGCGTCGCCAACGAGCGCTCGATTGCCTGGGGCATTGCCAAGGCCTGCCACGAGCAAGGGGCGGAACTGGCGTTCACGTTCCAGGGCGAAGCGCTCGAGCGCCGCGTCCGACCGCTGGCGTCCTCGGTGGGGGCGAAGATCGTCCTGCCCTGCGACGTCACCAACGCGCAAAGCATCGACGCGACCTTCGCCGAGATCGACAAGCAGTGGGGTGGCCTCGACTTCGTGGTCCACGCCATCGCCTTCTCGAACAAGGACGAGTTGCGCGGCCGCTACCTCGACACCTCGCCCGAGAACTTCGCGCTCACGATGAACGTGAGCTGCTACTCCTTCACCGCGGTCGCGCAGCGCGCGGTGCCGCTGATGAAGAACGGCGGCAGCCTGCTGACGCTGACCTACTACGGCGCCGAGCGGGTCATCCCGCACTACAACATCATGGGCGTCGCCAAGGCCGCGCTCGAGGCCAGCGTGCGCTACCTCGCCGCCGACCTCGGCGAGCAGAAGATCCGCGTCAACGCCATCTCGGCCGGGCCGATCAAGACGCTGGCCTTCGCCGGCATCAACGACGGCCGCTATATACTGAAGTGGAACGAGCTCAACTCGCCGCTCAAGCGCAACATCACCCAGGAAGAGGTCGGCAACTCGGCGCTCTACCTGCTGTCCGACCTCGGCACCGGCATGACGGGTGAAGTGATGCACGTCGACGGCGGCTACCATGTCGTCGGCATGATCAACACCTCGTCGGCCAAGCAGATCTCCGAGCTGCTCGCCAACTTCGAGGGCGAGTAGGACAGGGCCGGCGGCAGATGGCCGGCAGTAGCTTCGGCACCCTTTTCAGGTTCACGAGCTGGGGCGAAAGCCACGGCCCGGCGATCGGCTGCGTGGTCGACGGCGCGCCGCCGCGCATCGCGCTCAGCGAGGCCGACATCCAGGTCTGGATGGACAAGCGCCGTCCCGGCCAGTCGCGCTTCGTCACCCAGCGCCAGGAACCCGACACGGTGCGCATCCTGTCGGGCGTGTTCGAGGGCGTGACCACCGGCACGCCGATCGGCCTGCACATCGACAACGTCGACCAGCGCTCGAAGGACTATTCCGAGATCAAGGACCGGTTCCGCCCGTCCCACGCCGACTACACCTACTTCAAGAAGTACGGCGTGCGCGACTACCGCGGCGGCGGCCGCCAGTCGGCGCGCGAGACAGCCGTGCGGGTCGCCGCCGGCGCGGTCGCCCGCAAGATCCTGGGCGACGGCGTCTCGATCCGCGGCGCCGTGGTCCAGCTCGGCAGCCAGAAGATCGATCGCGCCAACTGGGACTGGGACGCCACCGGCGACAATCCCTTCTGGTGCCCCGACCGCCAGGCCGCGCAGGGCTGGGAAGGCTACCTCGACGACATCCGCAAGCGCGGCAGCTCGGTCGGCGCGGTGATCGAGGTCGTGGCCTCGGGCGTGCCGGTCGGGCTCGGCGAGCCGGTCTACGACAAGCTCGATGCCGACCTCGCCAAGGCGCTGATGAGCATCAACGCCGTCAAGGGCGTCGAGATCGGCGACGGCTTCGCCACCGCCGCGATGAGCGGCGAGGAGAACGCCGACGAGATGCGCATGCAGGACGGCGCGCCGACCTTCCTCAGCAACCATGCCGGCGGCATCCTGGGCGGCATCTCGACCGGCCAGGACATCGTCTGCCGTCTCGCGGTCAAGCCGACCAGCTCGATCCTCGCCCCGGTGCGCTCGGTCGACCGCTTCGGCAACGAGGTCGAGCTGCGCACCAAGGGCCGCCACGACCCCTGCGTCGGCATCCGCGCGACCCCGGTGGCCGAGGCGATGATGGCGGTCGTGCTGGCCGACCACCTGCTGCGCCACCGCGCTCAATGCGGCTGAGCCGATGCCGGCCGGCCCGCTGCTGATCGCCCGCTACAGCATCCTGCACAACCTCAGCATGGCCGGCGTCTCAGCCGGCATGATCGTGGTCGCGATCGTCCATTTCGCCAACAACCCGCAGAACGCGCCGACCCTGTCGCTGAACGACCCGCGCTTCACCCTGTTCACGATGCTGGCGCTCGCGATGGCCTACTACGTCTACCTGGGCATCAGCCGCGCCCGCGACCGCAGCGCCCAGGTGGCCGTCGGGCGCGACGGCATCCGGCTGGGCTTCGGCCGCGATCGCCTGCTGGCGTGGGACGACATCCACTGGGTCCGCGTGCGCCGCCTCGGCTTCCGGCCGCAACTCGAGATCGGCCTCGCGGACCAGGCCTTCCTCGCAGCCGATCTGCGGCTTTCGCAGTGGAGCTTCGACGACAGCCTGCGCCCGGTGCGCGGCCAGCCGACGACCGTGCTGGTGCGCGACAACGGGCTCGACGCGCGGTCGTCGGCGCTGCTTGACGCGGTGAGGACGGTGCGGCCGAATCTCGTGAAGTCCTGAAGCGTCGCGGAGACCAGCCATGCGTCGGTACATCGTTGGCCTGCTCGCCACCGTGGGCGCCCTCACCCTGCTGGCGCTCGGCGGCGGCCTGTCCCTGTTCCTCGGCGGCGCCTTCTCCGCCCGCCCCCTGCAGCAGCCGATCGTGCTGTCGGTCGACCTGCGCCGCGTTCCCTCCGAGACGGTCAGCGACACGCCGTGGGGCGCGCTGTTCGGCAGTTCGCGCGACATCGTCGAGACGGTGCAGTTGCTGTGGCAGGCGGCCGACGACCCGCGCGTGGTCGGCCTGTTCGTCGACATCGGCGACGAGGAAGCCGGGCTGGCCCGCGTCCAGGAACTGCGCCAGGCGATCGCCCGCTTCCGCGGCAAGGGCAAGTTCGCGGTCGGCTTCGCCGAATCGCTGGGCAGCGGCGGCACCCACGTCTCCGACTACTACCTCGCCTCGGCGCTCGACCAGGTCTGGCTGCAGCCGAGCGGCAACTTCGCGGTGGCCGGCCTCGCGATCGAGACGCCGTTCGTCCGCGAGGGCCTCGACAAGCTCGGCATCAAGGTCGAGGGCGGCAAGCGCTACGAGTACAAGAGCGCCCCCGACACCTTCTTCGACCGCAGCTACCCGGCGCCGGCGCGCGAGAACCTGCAGCAGCTGATCGACAGCCTGTTCGGCCAGTTCGTGGCCGATGTCGCGCGCGAGCGTCGGCTCGAACCGGCCCGCCTGCGGCGGCTGATCGACTCGGTGCCGCTCGACCCCGAGAGGGCCCGCCAGGAAGGGCTGGTCGACCGCGTCGGCTACCGCACCGACGCCCTCGAGGACGTGCGGACGCGCGTCGGCAAGGGCGCCCAGGACCTCGTGAGCCTCGCCGACTACGCCGCCGATAGCGGCCGACCAAAGACCGCCGGCGCGACCGTCGGCCTGGTGCGCGTGTCCGGCGCGATCGGCTCGGGCAGCCCCGACCGCGGCCCGCTCGACGAGGACGCGACGGCCAACGCCGACGACGTGATCGACGCGCTCGAGCAGGCGGCGGCGGCGCGCGACGTCAAGGCGATCGTGCTGCGCATCGATTCGCCGGGCGGCACCTATCCCGCGGCCGACGCCATCGCCGACGCGGTGGGCCGTGCCCGCTCCGCCGGCAAGCCGGTGATCGTGTCGATGGGCGATGTCGCGGCCTCGGGCGGCTACCTCGCGGCGATCCGCGGCGACGTCATCGTGGCCCAGCCGGCCACCATCACCGCCTCGATCGGCGTGTTCGGCATCTGGCCGGTCGCCCAGGGCCTGCTCAACACGCTGGGCGTCAACGTCGAGCGGCTGTCGGTCGGCACCAATGCCGGCATGTACTCGGTGTTCCAGCCGCCGACGGCGGCCCAGCGCGCCGCGATCGGTCGCGAGCTCGACCATGTCTATGCCGAGTTCACGCGCCAGGTCGCCGAGACCCGCAAGCTCGATCCTGCCCGTCTCGACGCGGCGGCGCGCGGCCGCGTGTTCTCCGGGATCGACGCCCGCCGCGCCGGCCTGGTCGACGAGCTGGGCGGGCTGCAGCTGGCGCTCGACATCGCGCGGGCCAAGGCGGGCCTCGACGACGCCCGGCCGGTCGAACTGCGCGCCTTTCCCGCCGAGAACGATCGCTGGGCGAAGATGCTGGACCGCGTGCTGCGCCTCGTCGGCCTCGAGGCGTCGGGCCCGACGGTCCGCGCGCCGCGCGAGGTCCGCGACACCCTGGCCCGGCTCGGCATCGTCACCCGCCCCGGCACCGTCCGCCTGCCCCCGCTCCCGCCGCTCTGGCGATAGGCGAGGAAAAGGGTCCCTCGCTGCGCTCGGGATGACAAGAAAGGGCTGTCATCCCGAGCCCTGCGAGGGACGTTTCGCTTTCCCTTACAACACCCGCGTCTTCAGCGTCTCGAGCCCGTCGGCGCCGCGGCGCAGCAGCGCCAGCGTCTCGATCCGGCCGCGAATCGGCAGGTGCTGGCGCTGGACGATGCGCGCGACCTGTTCGGCCGCCGCGGCCGTCCCGAACAGGCCGAGCGTCAGGTGCGGCTCGAACGGCACCGGGCCCGGCCGCGGGTTGAGCCGGTCGTGCAGGTCGCGCAGCTCGGCGTCGCCGTCATCGGGCAGCGCGAACAGGTAGGCTGTCCGGGCCGGCGGCGCGCTGTCGTGCCGGGCGAGGCGGTCGAGCATGAACCAGAAGGGCCGCGCCTCCAGCGCGTCGAGGGCATCGGCCAGCCGACCCGCCTCGCCGTCGTCGGCGCCGAACACCAGCGTGAAGTGCGGGCCGATCAGCGCGGCCTCGCCGGGGTGATACTGCGCCCTGAGCCGGCGCAGCGCGGTGTCGTCGGTTTCCGCCAGCAACGGCAGCGCGACGACGAACAGCATCAGCTGTAGCTCTTGGCCATGCCGAGCGCCGGGTCCATCGCCGCGCCGTAGGGCGGGAACGGGTAGCGCAGGCCGTTCTTGCCGAGCTGCTGCATGCCCTCGACCGCACGCAGGAACTCGTCCGGCGGGCAGGCCATCAGCAGCTCGTCGTCGGCGACGCCGCCGTAGCGGCGCTCGGCGAAGCACGGCAGCGACAGCGAGGTCTGGCGGGTCGCCAGCGCGCGGCCCCACGAATCGGCGCAGGCGCTCTCGCCGGTCACCGTGAAGTCGTAGCGGCGGTAGCGGTGGAACTGCAGGCCGTTGATGAAATAGATCATCTGTCCGGGCGTGCCGTAGAACAGGCAGATGTCGGGCGGATCGAGCCGCGCCGAGCGCAGCGGCGACACGCACAGGCCGTTGTAGGTGCCGTGCGGCACGCGCGGCATCTGCGCCTGGTGCGCCGCCGACGCTTCCTTGTTGCCGAACCACACGCCGTTCATGTGATCGCCCGACAGGAAGCCCTCGCCCGGGTGGTTGAGGCCGACCACGCCGCCGCAGTTGCCGCCGCGCGTGTTGTCGACGGTGATGCCCAGCGTGAAGCCGTACCAGCGCGCCTGCGTCACCATCTGGCACATCGTGAACTTGAAGCCCTCGGTCGGCTTGCGCACGCCCTGGACCTTGTCCATGTCGGCCGGGTCCTCGAACAGCTTCATGCCGATCGGCTGGGTGCGGATGCGCAGCAGGTCGATCAGCTTCGCCGACGCCTCGGCCATCATCTTCGCGTCGATCTTCTCGGGCGGCGTCCACGGCGCAACCTTGTAGCCCGGCGGCAGGGTCTGGACGTTCATGGTTTCCTCCGTGTGCTTTCAGGTGAGGTTGAGGCCGCCATCGGCGAGCACGATCTCCCCGGTAACGTAGTCGTTAGCGACCAGCGCGGCCACAAGGTCGGCGATGTCCTCGGGTTTCGCAGGACGGCGCATCGGCGCGCGCGCCTTCCACAGCTCCATCGCGTCGGTCCAGTCGGCCGTCATCGGCGTCTCGACGAGGCCGGGCGCGACGGCGTTGACGCGGATGTCGGGACCGAGCGCCAGGGCCAGCAGGCGGGTCGCGTGGTGCAGCCCGGCCTTCGCCGTGGCGTAGGGGATCGACGCGCCCTTCGGCCGCGCGCCGGCATGCGTGCCGATGTTGACGACGCTGGCCGGGCGGCCGCTCGCCGCGGCGGCGCGGCGCAGCGCCGGCTCGGCCTCGGCGACCAGCTGGAACGGCGCCACCAGGTTGACGTCGAGCAGGCGACGCCACACCGCCGGGGTCGCCGCCTTGAGGTCGGCATGGGGGATGCGCAGCGACTCGCCGGCATTGTTGACCAGCACGTCGAGCCGGCCATGCCGGGCCAGCACCGCGCCGACCAGCGCGGCGGGGGCGGCCTCGTCGGCGAGGTCGGCGGGGTGATAGGACGCGGCGCCGAGTTCCTCGACCAGCGCCGCGACCTCCGCCGCCGGGCGCCGGCCGTGCAGCGCGACCGCGTAGCCGTCGCGCACCAGCCGGCGCGCGATCGCCGCGCCGATGCCCGACGTCGAGCCGGTGACGAGTGCGACCCGCCGGGTGCTCGCCGCGTCAGACACAGGCGCGCAACGCGTCCAGCGTGGCGTCGGGCCGCTCGACGATCATGAAGTGACCGCTGTCGGGAATGACCACCGCCCGCGCCCCGGGGATCGCCGCCACCAGCGGCTTGGCCTTCGGCGCCGGGGTCATCAGGTCGCCGTCGCCCAGCACCAGCACCGTCGGGCAGCGCACCGCCGGCGCGCGTTCGAGCGCCGCCTTGTACGCATTGCAGGCCGCGAGATCGGTGTGGATGACTCCGGGCGCGTTGCCCGACAGCACCGCCAGCGACTCGCGCCGCAGCCACAGGCCGGGCGACGCCATGCCGCCGCGGTGCAGCGCGGTGCCGATCCCCCAGAAGGTCATCAGCTCCTGCACCTTGAGCGTGTTGGCCTTGGCCGATTCGAGCATCTCGGGATGTACCGGCATCTCGGCCGCGACGCCGCACAGGCCGAGCGCCCGCACCTTGTCGGGGTATCGCGCCGCCGTCTCGAGCGCGACCAGCGCGCCCATCGAGTGGCCGACCAGCGCCGCCTGCTTCAGCCCGGCGGCCTCGACCAGCGCCGCCGTCCAGTCGGCCAGCGCGGCGATGCTGTCGAGCGCCGGCCCCTCCGACCAGCCGTGGCCCGGGAAGTCGATCGCCAGCACGCTGCGCCCGTGGTGCGCGAACCAGCGGGTCTGCAGCCGCCAGGTCGTGCGGTCGAAGCCGGCGCCATGGAGGAAGATCACCGCGGGCTGCGCGGGATCGAAGGCGGCGCCGCCGGTCGTGGCCGATACGCGGCGGCCGTTGACGGTGAGGTTCATGGTTCAGCCCTTCGTCGCGGCGCGCAGCGCCTGGCCGAGATCGTCGACCAGGTCGGCCGGATCCTCGAGTCCGACCGATAGCCGGATCATGCCCTCGCCGATCCCCGCCGCGGCCAGCGCCGCCGCGTCGAGCTGGGCATGCGTGGTCGAGGCCGGGTGGATGACCAGCGACTTGGCGTCGCCGATGTTGGCGAGGTGCGAGAACAGCTTCAGCCGCTCGATGAAGCGACGGCCGGCCTCGCGCCCACCCTTGATGTCGAAGCTGAACACCGAGCCGGCGCCCTTGGGCAGCAGCCGCTGCGCCAGCGCGTGGTCGGGATGCTCCGGCAGTTCCGGCGAGGCGATGCGCGCGACCGCCGGATTGTCCTTCAGGAAGGCGATCACCTTGCGGGCGTTCTCGCCGTGGCGGGCGATCCGCAGCGGCAGCGTCTCGAGGCCCTGCAGCAGGTAGAAGGCGGTCTGCGGCGCCATGCAGCAGCCGAAGTCGCGCACGCCCTCGGCGCGGGCGCGCATGGCGAAGGCGTGCGGCCCGAACTCCTCGGCGAAGTCGATGCCATGGTAGCCGGCATAGGGCTCGGTCAGCGTCGGGAACTTGCCCGAGCGCTCCCAGTCGAAGCGGCCGCCGTCGACGATCACGCCGCCGATCGCCACGCCGTGTCCGCCGATGAATTTCGTCGCCGAGTGGAAGACGATGTCGGCGCCCAGCGTCAGCGGCCGGCACAGCACCGGCGAGGCGAAGGTGTTGTCGATCATCAGCGGCACCTGCGCGGCATGCGCGATCTCGGCGATCGCCGGGATGTCGAGCACCTCGCCGCCCGGGTTGCCGATGGTCTCGCCCAGCACCAGCCGCGTCTCCGGCCGGATCGCCTTCCGGAAACCGTCGTGGTCGCCCGGCGGCACGAAGGTCGTGGCGATGCCGAAGCGCGGCAGGGTCAGCGCCAGCATGTTGCGCGTGCCGCCGTACAGCGAGGTCGAGGCGACGATGTGCCCGCCGGCCCCCATCAGCGTCGCGATGGCGACGTGCAGCGCGGCCTGGCCGCTCGAGGTCGCGACCGCGCCGGTACCCTCCTCCAGTGCCGCCACGCGCTCCTCGAACACCGCCACCGTCGGGTTGGAGATGCGGCTGTAGATGTGGCCGCCGACCTCGAGGTTGAACAGGCTGGCGGCGTGGTCGACGCCGCGGAACACGAACGACGTCGTCTGGTAGATCGGCACGGCGCGCGCGCCGGTCACCGGGTCGGGCTGCTGCCCGGCATGCAGCGCCAGCGTGTCGGGGCGCAGGAACTTCGGCTCGACCATCGGATCTACTTCTTGAAGAACGACGCGGCGGCCGCGGCGTGGCTGCGCTTCGCCTTGATCTTTTCCTCGACGCGGACGATCTCGGCCTTCATCGCCGCGACGTACGCCTCGAGGTCCTCGATGCTCATCGCGTCGAGATTCTTGGGCGGCGCTTTCTTGTGCCGGGGGTCGAGGTCGTCGAGGTCGAAGGCCATGGCGCGTTTCCCTGGAAGCGGTTAAGGAGACCTACCATTGCTCCCACCGCCTCGAAAGGCCGACCATGAGCGCCCTGCCCGCGACGATGACCTGTGTCGAGATCAAGAAGCCCGGCGGCCCCGAGGCGCTGGTGCCGGCGACGCGACCGGTGCCGCAGCCGGCGGCCGGCGAGATCCTGATCAAGGTCGCCGCGACCGGCGTGAACCGTCCCGACATCGCCCAGCGCGCCGGCCTCTACCCGCCGCCGCCGGGCGCCTCCGACCTGCCCGGCCTCGAGGCCGCGGGCACCGTCGCGGCGCTGGGGGCCGGCGTCACCGGCTGGTCGGTCGGCGACGCGATCTGCGCACTGACGCCGGGCGGCTCCTACGCCGAATACTGCACCGTGCCGGCACCGCAATGCCTGCCGCTGCCCGCCGGCTTCGACATGCTGCGCGCCGCCGCCCTGCCGGAGAACTACTTCACGGTGTGGCACAACCTGTTCGAGCGCGGCCAGCTCAAGGCCGGCGAGACCGCGCTGATCCATGGTGGCGCCAGCGGCATCGGCACCACCGCGATCCAGCTCGCCAAGGCGTTCGGCGCGACCGTTGTCACCACGGTGCGCAACGAGGACAAGGCGAAGGCGGTGCGCGCGCTCGGTGCCGACCACGCCATCCTGTACAAGGACAACGACTGGGCGGCCGAGGTGAAGTCGCTGGTCAAGGGCGTCGACGTGGTGCTCGACATGGTCGCGGGCGACTACCTGCCGAAGAACATCCAGCTGCTGAAGCCCGACGGACGCTGCGTCATCATCGCCCTGCAGGGCGGCGCCAGCGCGACGGTCAGCGCCGGGCTCGTGATGGTCAACCGCCTGACGGTGACCGGCTCGACGCTGCGGCCGCAGAGCGTCGCGAACAAGGGCCGCATGGCCCAGGGCCTGCGCGACAAGGTGTGGCCGCTGCTGGCCGAGGGCCGCATCAAGCCGATCATCTTCAAGACCTTCCCGCTGGTCGAGGCGGCGGCGGCGCATGCCGAGCTCGAGCGCGCCGACCACGTCGGCAAGGTCATGCTGACCGTCTGAACGGTCGGCCGAGCGGCGGGCGCGTCGCGCGCCCGCCGTCCCGTTGTCAGTGCTGGCCCGTCCTCAGTGCTGGCCCGACCTCAGTGTTGGGTCGTGTCGTCGAGATCCGGCTGGTCGGCTTCCGCCGGGTCGAGCACGGCGGTATCGACTGGCGTCTCCTCGACCTCCTCGACACCCGCCCGGGCCGCCGCCTTCTTGCGGGCGGCATCCTCGCGCGCGGCCTTGCGGCGCGCCTTGTCGACGGCGTCGTTGAGGTCCTTCAGCGAGCACAGGCCCAGCGTGACCGGGTCGCGCGGGCGCACGTTCGTCATGTTCCAGTG
>JAIUOX010000210.1 GCA_020160955.1 Pseudomonadota bacterium | reverse complement strand
AGCCTGCTGCGGCGGCGACCACGGGGGCGGGGCGGACGGCCGAGCCGGGTCCTGCGCGCGGGCCGTCCCCGCCAGCAGCCCGATTGTCAGCCCGATTGTTGTCCCCACCCGGACAACGCGGTGCAGCAGTGCTCCCCGCATGGAGTCTCGGTGTCCCAGATTGTTGTGCCCACCCCGTGACTTTCCCTCCCCGAGGGCAAAGCCGTCTGGCATTATCTTCGCGGGGAGTGCAGGCGGTGAGGGGCACCGTCTCAAATCTCGTACGTGAAGCTTGATCCTGCGTCTCAGTCCGAAGGACGACTGGTGGACCTGTCGACGGACCGGATTCCGGCCCGCGAACGGCTCGACTACTGGCGATCCGAAGTGCTGCGCCGGACCCGGCCGGAGGCGCCGGTCGAGGGGCAGGGTTTCCGCGCCCGCCTGCGCCGCATCGTGCTGCCGGAGGTCGAGCTCATCGAGCACGCCTCCGACCCCGTCGTCTCCAGCCGTTCACCCACCCGCACACGCTTCGACGGCGGCGAGGACATCGCGCTGGAATTGATCCGCAGCGGCGTCTCCCAGCTCACCCACAACGGCCAGCACGTGCAGCGGACCGGCAACCTGTGGCTGGTCGACTACGCGCGCCCGTTCCAGACGTCGCTGTCCCGTCACCGCGCCAGCGGCGTGGTGCTGTCGCGCCGCCGGGTGCGGGAGGTGCTGGGCGAGGACCTGTCGGCGCTGGCCGGTCACCGCGTCGCGCCGCGCGGGCTCGCGGCGGTGCTGCGCTCGCACATGACCACCACGCTCGACGAAGCGGCGCACATGACGGCGGCCGAGCGGGTGATCGCCACCAACGCGGCGGCCGAGATGATGCTGGCGGTCCTGCAGGCCGAGCGGTTCGGCGCGGTCGATCCCGAGCGGTTCGGCGACGGCCTCTACCGCGCGGCGCTGGCGATCATCGAGCGGCTGTGCAGCGATCCCGACCTGACGCCCGACCGGATCGCGCGGGCGGTCGGCTGCTCGCGCGCGACCCTCTACCGGCTGTTCTCCGGCAAGGACTGCAGCGTCGCCGAGCAGGTCTGGCGGTCGCGGCTCGACGCGGCCTGGCGCCTGCTGCGCTCGCCCGACGGTATCGGGCGCAGCGTCGCGGACGTCGCCGCGCTGAGCGGCTTCGCCGACCTGCCGACCTTCAACCGCATGTTCCGGCGCCGCTACGGCATGACCCCGACCGAGGCGCGCTCGGCCGCCGAGGGGTGAGCGATCGTCCTCCCCGCGCCGCGGCGCGGGAAGGAAGCCATCTCATCGCTCGGTGAACGCCGGCACGCGGTGCGCCGTCACGGCCGGGGCGGGGCCGTCGAAGCGCTCGATCTCGACCAGGCAGGTCTGGGCGATGCAGCCCTGGCTGAGCTTCGAGGCGCCGATGTCGAGGGTCAGCGCGTTCGGGTTGCCGTGCTTCTCCAGCGGCTGGTTCGAGCCGGTGTTCTCCGGGTCGAACCACGCGCCGGTCGACAGCCGCACCACGCCGCGGCGGATGCGGGCCGACAACTTCGCGCCGGCCAGGCAGGCGCCGCGGTCGTTGTAGACCCGCACCAGGTCGCCGTCGGCGATGCCGCGCGCCGCCGCGTCGTCGGGGTGCAGCGTCACCGGCTGGCGGCCGCGCACCTTGGTCGAGCGGGCGTGCGGGCTGTGGTCGAGCTGGCTGTGCAGCTTGTCGTTGGGCTGGTCCGACAGCATGTGCAGCGGGTACTGCTTCGCCTTGGCCGCGCCCAGCCACTCGATCGGCTCGAACCACGTCGCGTGGCCCGGGCAGTCGTCGTAGCCGAACGAGGCGATGCGCTCGGAGAAGATCTCGATCTTGCCCGACGGCGTCTTGAGCGGGTGCGCCGCCGGATCGGCGCGGAACTGCGACAGCATCACCGGGTGCCTGGTCTCGCCCTCGGCCTCGGCCAGGCCCGCCGCCCAGAAATCGTCGAAGGCGGGCAGGGCGACGCCGGCCTTGGCCGACTTGTCGCGTGCCTCGGCGTAGAGGTGGGCGAGCCACTGCATCGTGTCGCGGCCCTCGGTGAAGGTCGCGCCGGCGCCCAGCCGCTCGGCCAGCTGGCCGAAGATCCAGTAGTCGTCGCGCGCCTCGCCGATCGGCTCGCGCGCCTTCTTCATGGCGATCACGTAGCGCTCGCGGCTGCCGTAGCCGATGTCGTCGCGCTCGAGGCTGACCGTGGCCGGCAGCACCACGTCGGCCAGCCGCGCGGCCGGCGTCCAGAACTGCTCGTGGAACACGATGGTCTCGGGCTTCTGCCACGCCGCCATCAGGCGGTTGAGGTCCTGGTGGTGGTGGAACGGGTTGCCGCCCGCCCAGTAGACCAGCCTGATGTCGGGATAGGTGATCGTCCGGCCGTTGTAGGGCACGGTGCCGCCGGGGTTCAGCAGCATGTCGGTGAAGCGCGCCACCGGGATGAAGTCGCTGACGGCGTTGGTCAGCTGCGGCAGGGTCGGGCCGCTGTACTTGGGGAAGCCGCTGCCCATCA
>JAIUOX010000091.1 GCA_020160955.1 Pseudomonadota bacterium | reverse complement strand
CGAGCAGTAGGCGCTCCAGCCCTCGAGCGGACGAAAGGCGGAGCCGGACGAGACGTTGACGATCGTGCCGCCGCCCGCCGCCAGCATGCCCGGCAGCACCGCGCGCACCACGTTGTAGGCGCCGACCAGGTTGATGGTGATGTTCTGCGCCCATTGCACTGGGTCTGAGGTGGCGATCTCGGCGATCGGCTCGATGACGCCGGCGTTGTTGACCAGGATGTCGATGCCGCCCAGCGCGGCGCGCGTCTTCGCCACCACGCCTTCCACGGCGCCATAGTCGGCGACGTCGCAGCCCATCGCCTCCGCCCGGCCGCCGGCCCTGGCGATCTCGCCGGCCACGCGGGCCACCAGCGCGCCGTCGCGCGCCACCAGCATGACCGACGCCCCGGCCGCCGCCAGGGCGCGCGCGGCGCCTTCGCCGAGACCGCGGCTGGCGCCGGTCACCAGCGCCACCTTTCCCTTCAATTCACTGGACATGGCTCCTCCCGGGACCCGATGGTGTCCCGAGCCATAACACTGGCGCACGACCGGAGGAACCCTTGCAGCAGGACAGGTACGGATTGCCGATTTCCACCGGATCGGCGGTAGCGCGCGACGCCTACGTTGCCGGCGTCGACTGCGTCCTGTCGGCCGCGCACGGCGACCGCGACCACCTGTCCCGCGCCCTCATGGCGGACTCCGATTTCGCCCTCGCCCATGCCGCCATGGCGCGGGCGCGCTTCCTCGTCGCTGACGTCGTCGGTGCGCGCGAGTCGGCCGCCCGGGCCCGCGCCCTCGCGCCGGAAGCGACGCCGCGCGAGGCGTCGCACATCGATGCCCTGTGCCTTGCCATCGAGGGCAAGCCGGTCGACGCGCTGGCGGCGACCCGGCGCCACCTCGCCGACCACCCGCGTGACGCCATGGTGGCCGCGCCGGCGACCGGCGTGTTCGGCCTGATCGGTTTCAGCGGCCGCCAGGACCGAGAGCCCGAGCAGCTCGACTTCCTCGAGACGCTGAAGCCGCACCTCGCGGACGACTGGTGGTTCCAGAGCGTGCACGCCTTCGCGCTCGAGGAGATGGGCCGCCTCGACGAGGCGCTCGACCTCATCGAGCGGAGCATGGCGGCCAACCCGGCCAACGCGCACGGCGCCCACATCAAGGCGCACGTCCTGTACGAGCGCGGCGAGGACGCCGCCGGCCTCGCGTGGCTGGACTCGTGGCTGCCGACCTATCCCAAGGCGGGACTCATGCACTGCCACATCAGCTGGCACGTCGCGATGTTCGCCCTGGTCGTCGGCGACACCGAGCGCGCCTGGCGGATGTACCGTGACCACGTCCATCCCGGCGGCGCCTGGGGACCGGCCCTCAACGTCGGTACCGACGCGCCGGCCTTCCTGTGGCGGTCCGAGCTGGCCGGGCAGAAGCGCGACCCGATCCTGTGGCGGCAGCTCAACGACTATGTCCGCACCGCCTTTCCCAAGCCGGGCATCGCCTTCGTCGAGGTGCATCGCATCCTGTCGGCGGTGGCGGCCGGCGACCGCGAGGGTCTCGAGGGCTATGCCGCCGAACTCGGCGAGCGGGTCGCCGCCGGCAAGGCGCCATCGGGAGACGTGGTGCCGCGGATCGCCCGCGGCCTGGCCGCCTATGCCGCCGGCGACTGGGACGCGACGATCGCCGAGCTGGAGCCTGCCCTGCCCGCGACCGTGCGCATCGGCGGCAGCCGCGCGCAGCGCGACGTGGTGGAGAACACGCTGATCGCCGCCTACCTGAAGGCCGGCCGTCCGGCCGATGCCTATGGCCGCATCAAGCAGCACACCGACCGGCGGCCCTCGGTCCCGGTCGCTGGTCTCTAGCCGCCGGTCTCTAGGGCTGGTCTCTAGTCGGCGGCTCGGCCGCGACGGCGACCGGTCGGCTGGCCGGCCAGGACAGCGGTCGCGGACCATCGAGGGTCGCAGCGAAGAATGTCGCGAGCAGCACGACCATGACGATCGCGCCAAGCAGCTGGTTCATCATCGGCCAAGGCCTCCTGGCCCGTCGATGATCCCAGCCTAGCGCCGTCGCCTCCGGCGTTCTGTGGGCTTCCCCACAATCGTCAGCCCGGCCGCGTCGCCACCCTCGCCCACGCCTCGCGCACGTCGCGATCGGGATCGGCCACGACCCGGCAGCTGTCGTCGAGCACCATGGTCTCGCGCCGCTCCGCGGTGAAGGCCGGCCACGACGGCAGGCCCGCGTTGTCCGGCCGCCCGGTCCGCGCGAAGGCCGTCCAGGCGTGCGACACCCTGTCGGCCAGGGCCTGCGCGCCATCCTTGCGATGGGCCTCGCCGATCACCGCCAGCGTGTCGAACACGAACGGCACCTCGACCGAGTGGCAGGCCTTGAGGCGACCGCCGAACGCCGGCGTGGTCCAGTCGAAGCGATACATCCAGACCGGCGCCTTGTGCGCCGCCTTGCGTTCGGTCAGCAGCGCCGAGCGGACCTGGAAGTTGGACGCCGAGAGCATGGCGACGAGCCGCTCGGCCGGCGTGGCGCGCGGCGCCCGCTGGCGATAGGCGTCCAGCAGGCCGGGCGTCGCCTCGCCCGCCACGGTATCGATGCGACGGCGCAGCTCGTCCTCGCTGAGCGTGCCGTGCCACACCGCGTCGTCGGGCGCGAGGAAGATCGCCGATTCGTCGCGCGTGTCGCCGACGATCAACGGGATATCGGCCGACAGCGCCGAGGCCGCCGGGTCGAACGGATGGGCCGGCAACACCGCGCCGTCGATCACCGGTCCGAAGTTGTAGCGGTCGAGCAACGGCAGCGCTGGCCGCGGCAGGGTCGCCTGGGCCGGCGCCACGGCGGCCTGCAGCGCCTCGATCGGCAGGTCCTGCAACGCCTCCAACTGGTCGGCGCGCAACCCGACCTGCTTCAGCACCGCCTCGGCCAGCCGCGCCGTGCGGTCGGGCTCGGCGAAGCGCACGCTGGCGCCGCTCTGCACGATCCCCTTGTGGAACAGGCCGCGTGCCGCCGGCATGGTCAGCAACGCGCTGACCTTTCCGCCGCCACCCGACTGGCCGAAGATCGTGACGTTGCCCGGATCGCCGCCGAACCGGGCCGCATGGTCCCGCACCCACGCCAGCGCCTGCACGAGGTCCAGCACGCCAGCATTGCCGGACCGGGCGAAGCGCTCGCCGCCGATCCGCGACAGGTCGAGATGGCCGAAGATGTTGAGCCGGTGGTTGACCGCGACCACCACGACATCGTTGCGGCCGGCGAGGCGCACGCTGTCGTAGCGGGGCGAGTTGGCCGAGCCGTAGGAAAAGGCACCCCCGTGCAGCCAGACCATCACCGGCCGCTTCGCGCCGTCGAGCCCCGGCGTCCAGACATGCAGCGTCAGGCAATCCTCGCCGACCGCCAGCGTGTCGACCGGTCCCCACACGGTGGCGAGCTCGGGACGCTGCGCGGCGGCGGCAGCCTGGGGCGAGCGACCGGCATAGGCGGTGGTCTCGCGCACGCCGCTCCACGGCTCGGGCGGCAACGGCGGCAGGAAGCGGTTGCGGCCGCCGGTCGGCGCGCCGTACGGCACCCCCTTGAAGACGTGCACGCCCTGGACGGTGAGGCCGCGAATGCGACCGGACGCCGTCTCGACCACGGGCGACAGGACAGGCGTCATGGCAGGGCTCTCCTTGCTGGGGACGCGAGCCTGCGCCACGTCGTCGCGAAACGCCAGTCCGGGCCCGGCTTGCCATCGCGAAGCCGTGATTTGCGACAACCGTTCCATCGGCCCACCTGAACGGGGCCATTGCAGAGGATTCGATGCGTTCCCTTCGCACTCTCGCCGTCGCGTTCGCCGCCTTGCTGGCGGTGCCGCTGGCGGCCGGCGCCGCGGTGATCGGCGGCACCTGGTATGCCCCGCAGTACGACTACCGGGAGTTCTTCTCCGCGACCGACGGCAAGCCGTTCCAGGTCGAATTCCTCGGCACGCCGTTTCCCGGGGTCGATCCCGCCACGCTGGCGCGCGATCTCCTGCCGGCCATGCAGCGCGCCAAGCCGCGCCCTGCCCTCACCTTCACCACCGACCGGCCGTCGCCGCCACCGCGGCCCAACTACCGGCTGGTCCTGGTGTTCGATCCCGCGCTCAACCTCAACAGCGACCCAGTGTGCGCCGGCGAGCCGGCCCGTTTCCGCCCCGGCACGCCCGGCCGCTTCTACGTCTACGCGATCTACTGCCGAAACGACCGCGCGATGTCGCAGACCACCGCCTGGACCGACGCGACCGGACCGACCGACCCGCGGATCGAGAGCCTGTTCCGCCAGCTGTTCCCGGTCGTGTTCAGCGAACAGCAGTCGCGCTGGGCGATGAACGACCCGATCCTGCGCTAGGACGACGCGCCGCTCAGTGGAACGTGCGCCCGGCGTCGATGACGATGGTCTGGCCCGTCATCGTGTTGGTGCGGCACATCGTGACGACCTGGTCGGCGCAGTCGTCCTTGTCGGCCGCGACGCCCAGCAGCGACGCCTTGCGCCCGGTCTCGACCATCTCGGGCTTGAGGTTGGCCGTGGCGCGCGTGCCCTCCAGCAGGCCGGGCGCGACGCAGTTCACCAGCACCTCCGGCGCCAGCGCCACCGCCATGCACTTGGTCAGGTGGATCAGCCCGGCTTTCGACACCGCGTAGGCGATCGACGAGCCGCTGGGCCCCAGGCCCGCGACCGACGAGATGTTGACGATGCGGCCGCGCCCCTGTCGCTTCATCACCGGTGCCACCGCCTTGGTCAGCAGCATCGGCCCGGTGAGATTGATGTCGAGGATCTTCGACCACTCCTCGTCGGTCAGGCCGTCGAGGTCGCGGAAGGCGATCGCCTTGTTGTAGGCGGCGTCGTTGACGAGGATGTCGAGGCGGCCGAAGCGCTTCACCACGTCGTCGACCAGCGCGGTCACCTGCGCGCGCTGCGTGACGTCGCAGGCGAAGGCCGCGGCGCTCACCTGGTGGCGCTCGAGATCGCGCGCCACCGCTTCCGCCTGGTCCTTGCTGCGCGCGTAGACGACGGCGATATGACAACCCTGCGCCGCCAGCGCGTGGCAGATCCGCTGGCCGAGGCCACCGTTGCCGCCGGTCACGACGGCGACCGCTCCCTTGAGGTCCATGTCTCTCTCCGCTTCGGGTTTCAGGTCGGGATGCCGAGCAGCCGGCAGGCCGTGCCGCCCAGGATCGCGACGCGCTCGGCATCGCTGAGGCCCGGCGTCGACAGCACGAGGTCGACCTCGGTGGTTGTCCACGGGAACGGGTAGTCGGTGCCGATCATCACCTGCCCGGCGCCGGTCTCGGCGACGAGGTGGCGCAGCGCCTCCGGCGTGAACACGATGGTGTCGAAGAACAGCTGGCCGTCGCGCAGGTACGCCGTCGGCTTCTTCTTCGGTCCGGCGCCGACCCGCTGCGGGAAGGTCTTCATCACCGCGTCGGAGCGGTTGGCATAGGACGGCAGGTAGCCGCCGCCATGCGCGGCGCAGATCTTCAGCCCCGGGAAGCGGTCGAGCGTGCCCTCGAAGATCAGGTGCGACAGCGCGATCGTGGTCTCCAGCGGATTGCCGATGGTGTTGCTGAGCAGCCCATGGCCCGACAGGCGGCCGCTGATCTCCAGTTCGCGTGTCCCCATCGGGTGCATGAAAACCAGCACGCCCAGTTCCTCGCACTTCGCCCAGAACGGGTGGAACTTCGGATCGGCCAGTTCACGTCCCGCCACCGAGCCGCCGACGCTGACGCCGCGGAAGCCGAGCTTCTTCACGGCGTGCTCGACCTGCTGGGCGGCGAGGTCGGGATGCTGCAGCGCCGCGGTGGCGTAGGCGACGAAGCGTTCCGGGTTGGCGGCGCAGAACTCGACCAGGGTTTCGTTCTGGACGCGGATCAACTCGGCCGCGACGTCGCGGTCGGCACCGTACCAGAAGGGATTGATGCTGAGCGCCTCGACGTCGATGCCCTGCGCGTCCATCGCCGCGAGGCGGACGCTGGTGTCGTCCATCAGCAGGCCCTTGGCGTCGAGCGGCTGTTTCACCAGCGCCAGCGCCTGGGGCACCACGCAGTGGGCATGGACGTCGACGGTCTTCACCCGCTTGCCGGCGACCACCACCTCGCGGCGCCGCGGATGGGCATGGTCATGGTCGTGGCCGTGACCATGCCCGCCCGGTGACGCCGCGGCCTGCAACTCGCAGCCGGTGAAGACGAGGCCGGCTGGCGGCGCCGACGGCGTCCCCGTCAAGGACATCCCGGTCATGATCCCTCCCGCTGTGGACAGTGGAGCCTAGCGGTTCGCGTTCCCGAAGTCGCGGCCGGCCTCTAGAGTGGCGCGGATGACCGACAATACCCCGCAGAAGCAGAGTCCTTCCTTCCGGCTGGCGGCGCTCGACCAGGACTTCATCCTGGGCGACACGACGCGCGGCGTGCGTTTCCTGCTCGAATACGAGAAGGCCGAGGAACGGCTGCGCGCCTGGGGCGTGCTGTCGACCATCGTGGTGTTCGGCAGCGCCCGCACCCGCCCCGCCCCCGAGGACCCGGCGCCTGCCGACGCGGCACCGGCTCCCGCCGCCTTCGCCCGCCAGGTCGAGCGCAACGCGCGCTGGTACGGCGAGGCCCGGCGCTTCGGCCGCATCGCCTCCGAACGGGGCGGCGCGCTCAAGAACAGCCACGGCGGGCGGCGCAACGTCATCGCCACGGGCGGCGGCGGCGGCATCATGGAGGCCGCCAACCGCGGCGCCGCCGACGCCGGTGCGCCGTCGATCGGCTTCAACATCCGCCTGCCGATGGAACAGGAACCCAACCCCTACACGACCCCGGAATTGACCTTCCAGTTCCACTACTTTGCGATGCGAAAGATGCATCTCGCCATGCGCGCCGCCGCGCTGGTCGTGTTCCCCGGCGGCTTCGGCACCCTGGACGAGCTGTTCGAGATCCTGACGCTGACCCAAACGCGCAAGACGCCGCACGTGCCGATCGTCTGCTTCGACCGCGCCTACTGGACCCGCGTCCTCAACTTCGACGCGCTGCTGGAGGAAGGCATGATCGCCGCCGCCGACCTCGACCTGTTCAGCTTCGCCGACAGTGCCGAGGACGCGTGGGCCACGCTGGTCCAGCGCGGCCTGACCACGGAATTCCCGGCCGAGGGCGACTAGGACGGCGCGCCCCGGTCGGCTACCATCCCCGCCCCTTTGCGGAGTTTACCGATGGCCGATCAGAAGCATGGACATGGGCATGGACATGGGCACGATCATCACCACGATCACGACCACGACATGTCCGAACTGTCCGAGACGCAGCTGCGCGTGCGCGCCCTCGAGACCATCCTGACGGAAAAGGGCTACGTCGATCCCAAGGCGCTCGACGCCATCGTCGAGACCTACGAGACCAAGGTCGGACCGCGCAACGGCGCACGCATCGTCGCCCGCGCCTGGACCGATCCCGCCTTCCGCGAGGCGCTGCTGAAGGACGCCACCGCCGCGGTGGCGACTCTCGGCCATGTCAGCCCGGTCGGCGACCACCTGGTCGCGGTCGAGAACACGCCGCAGCGCCACAACATGATCGTCTGCACCCTGTGCTCCTGCTACCCGTGGGAAGTGCTGGGCCTGCCGCCGGTCTGGTACAAGTCGGCGCCCTACCGCTCGCGCGCCGTCAAGGATCCGCGCGGCGTGCTGGCCGACTTCGGCGTCAGCGTGCCGAAGGACATCGAGATCCGCGTCTGGGACTCGACCGCCGAGACCCGCTTCCTCGTGCTGCCGATGCGCCCCGCCGGGACCGATGGCTGGGACGAGGAAAGGCTGGCCGACCTCGTGACCCGCGATTCAATGATCGGCACCGGCCTGCCGCTCGACCCGGCGCAGGTGCGGTCATGAACGGCATCCACGACATGGGCGGCATGGACGGCTTCGGCAAGGTCGAGGTCGAGCAGAACGAGCCGCCCTTCCACGAGAGTTGGGAAGGCCGCGTCATGGCCATGCAGCGCGCCATGCTCTACGCCGGCGCCTGGCACATCGACGACATGCGCTTCGCCCAGGAAAGCCTGCCGCCGCGCACCTACCTCGGCGCGTCCTACTACGAGCGCTGGTCGCTGGGCCTCGCCAAGAACGTCGTTGCCGGCGGCTTCGCCACGGCCGAGGAACTCAAGGCCGGCCACGCCTCGACGCCGGCCAGGCCGCTCCCGCGCAAGATGACGGCGGAGATCGTCAACGCCGGCCTGAAGCGCGCGTCGTTCTTCCGCCAGCAGCAGGCGCCGGCCCGCTTCAAGCCGGGCGACCGCGTGCGCACCCTGAACGTCCACCCGTCGGGCCACACCCGCCTGCCGCGCTACGCGCGCAGCAAGACCGGCACGGTCGAGCGCATCCATGGCTGCCACGCCTATCCCGACGCCGTCGCCTCGGGCAAGGGCGACGATCCGCAATGGCTCTACACCGTCGTGTTCGACGGCAAGGAGATCTGGGGACCCGACACCGACCCGACGCTGACCGTCTCGATCGACGCTTTCGAGCCCTACCTGGAAGCGGTCCGATGACCCAGCCGCCGATTCCCGTCCCCGGCCTGCCCTGCGACGCCGAGGGACCGGTGTTCCGCGAACCGTGGGAGGCCCAGGCCTTCGCCATGACGCTGACGCTGCACCAGCGTGGCCTCTTCACCTGGCCGGAATGGGCCGCGACGTTGGGGGCCGAGATCAAGCGCGCCCAGGACAACGGCGATCCCGACACCGGCGAGACCTACTACCGCCACTGGCTGGCGGCGCTGGAGCGGCTGGTCGCCGAGAAGGGCGTCGCCGACGCCCGCACCCTCGCCCGCTACCGCGACGCCTGGGACCACGCCGCCGACCGCACCCCGCACGGCCAGCCGATCGAGCTGCGGCCCGACGACTTCCCGCCCGCCTGAGAGTGCCATGCCCGCTTCGTACGAGACCCATCGCCGCCAGCTCGAACTGATCCTCGTCGCCTGGGGGATGGCCGCGCCGGCCGCCGCCTCGACCGCCGAGATCATGAGCTGGGCCGATCTCAACGGCATCGACAGCCACGGCATCTCGATGGTGCCGGTCTATGACGAGCGCCGCCGCGACGGCAAGATCGACATGCGCGCCGAGCCGCTGGTGACGCGCGAGACGCCGGTCTCGGCGCTGATCGACGGCCGTGGCGGGCTGGGCCATGCCAACGCGCGCAAGGCCATGGAACTGGCGATCGACAAGGCGAAGACCTCGGGCATCGGCGTCGTCGCGGTGCGCAACTCGGCGCACTTCGGCGCCTGCGGCTTCTACGCCGAGATGGCCGTCGAACAGGGCCTGATCGGCATGGTGACGACTTCGGCCAGCGGCATCCAGGTCGCGCCGACCTTCGGCGCGCAGGCGCGGCTCGGCACCGACCCGATCGCCTTCGGCGCCCCGGGCCGGCCGGGCGAGCCGTTCCTGCTCGACATGGCGACCACCACGGTCGCCGCCGGCAAGATCCGCAACAAGGCCAACGAGAACCTGCCCGCCCCGCTCGGCTGGCTGATCACGGCGGAAGGCAAGCCCAGCACCGACCCGCGCGAGGTCAGCAAGGGCGGCTTCATGACGCCGCTGGGCGGCACGCCCGAGGGCAGCAGCCACAAGGGCTACGGCCTCGGTGCCATGGTCAACATCCTGTCGTCGGCGCTGTCGGGAGCGACGCTGATCACCGACCCGATGCACACGAAGAAGCCGGGCACGCAGGACATCGGCCACTTCATGCTGGCAATGGATCCCGGCCTGTTCCGCGATCCCGCCGAGTTCCGCGCCGACGTCGCGGCGTTCTGCGACACGCTGCGCGCGACCAGGCCGGCCGACCCGGATCGCCCGGTGATGGTCGCCGGCGATCCCGAGCGCAAGAACGCGGCGAAGCGGCGCAAGGACGGCATCCCGGTCGGCGCCAACCTGCTCGACAAGGTGCGCGAGATCGCGCTGGCGTCCGGCGCGCCCTGGATCATGACGAACTAGGAAGGACGGCCGGGCCGCTTCAGCGGAAGCGGTACCGGAAGTCGCAGTACGGCGCGCCCTTCATGATGGTCTGGGTGCGCCGGAACTCGAGGCTGTCACCCGCCACGTCGGCGATGTGGAAATCGGAGTCGCAGAGCAGGATCGTGCCCAGCTCGGGCTCGCCGAGGGCGCGGAAGAACTCGGCGTACTGACAGCGCGTGACGTTGTACTCGCGCACCGTGCCGTCGTCCTTCAGCATCTCGCGGTCGACCGCCTCGCCGATGCGTGGACGCATGTCCTCGGCCCACACCGCGTCCCATTTCTGGCGCGGCGTCCCCGGCTTGGCCTCGCCGATCCGGTGATAGAGATCGCGCGCCCAGGTCCGCAGCGAGTCGCCGACGATGCGGTCGGCCTTCTCCTTGCCGACCTGCTCGCGCAGCGCGCGCAGGATGGGCACGATGACGGCGGCCTGCAGCTTCGCCTCGTCGAGCAGGGAAATCGGCTTGCTGTCCATGTCGTTGTCCTCCCGCGATGACGTTGCCCGGGCGGCGGCACTTCACTCCGCCAGGGCAACCGATCTCAGGCGCGCCCGCCGCATCGGCTTCAGGACGCCGATCGCCAGCAGCGCCGCCACGGCGTTCATGGCGACGGCGACGCCGAACACCGCCTGCCAGCTGCCCGTGGCCTCGACCAGCGGCTCCGACAGCGGGATCAGCAGCGCGGCGACGCCCTTGGCGGTGTGCAGCATGCCGGCGTTGGTGGTGGCGTAGGTCGTGCCGAAGTAGTCGGTGCAGGCGGCCGGAAACAGGCTCGCGACCTCGCCCCAGGCGAAGAACACGACGCTCGCCAGCAGGACGAACATCACCGGTTCGTGGCCCCAGCGCGAGAAGGCCCAGATGCTGACGGCGCCCAGCGTGAAGGCGAAGAACATGGCGTTCTCGCGGCCGATGAAGTCCGACAGCCAGCCGCACAGCGGTCGCGCCAGGCCGTTGGCGATGCGGTCGAGCGTCAGGGCGAAGGTCAGGGCGGGCAGCGTCAGGCCGGCCAGGCTGACCGGCACCTCGGCGATCTTGAAGTCGATCGCCATCGAGGCGAGATGCGCGGTGAAGGTGAGGCCCGCCGCGGTCACCAGCAGCGAGGTCACGTAGAGCAGCCAGAACAGCGGCGAGCGCAGGGCGCCGCGCGGCGAGGCATCGCGCGCGGTCTGGGCGACGTGGGGCGCCGGCAGGTGTTCCTTCTTGCCCGGCTTCACCAGGACCAGCGCGGCCAGCATGACGACGATGCCCTGGACCAGGCCGAACCACAGGAAGGCGCTCTCGTAGCCCGCGCTCTGGATCGTGTTGTGCAGCGGGATCACCGTGAAGCCCGAGCCGAAGCCGTAGCCGGCCACCGTCAGGCCGGTGGCCAGGCCGCGCCGGTCGGGGAACCATTTCAGCGCCTGGCCAATGCAGGTACCGTAGACGCAGCCGGCGCCGATGCCGGCCAGCGCTGAGCCGAGGTAGAGCAGCGGCAGTGAACTGGCGATCGAGTTGAGACTCCACGCGATCGCGACCAGCGCGCCGCCGACCAGCGCCACCGGGCGCGGGCCGAAACGGTCGACGAACCAGCCCTCGAACGGCACCAGCCAGGTCTCGGACAGGATGAAGATCGTGAAGGCGACCTGGATGGCGGCGCGTCCCCAGTCGTACTTGTCGTCGATCGGCTCGACGAACAGCGTCCAGCCATGCTGGAGGCTGGAGATCATCACCATGCAGAGGATGCCGGCGGCGAGCTGCAGCCAACGGTTCGACAGGACGGACGAAGAAGCCATTCGCCGGTCATTCTAGGGGACGCCACCCCTTGCCGGCATCCCCATTCTGTCGGAACGTCCCGGCAAAGCGGAGGAAACGACGATGACGGCGACGGTTCAGCGGCAGGTGCGGTCCCATGTCCCGGACGAGGCGTGGCTGGCGAAGCAGGCGCGCGAGGAGATCCTCGAACCCGGCCTGCCGATCGTCGATCCGCACCACCACCTGTGGCAGCACGCCAACCACCGCTACCTGCTCGACGAGCTGCTGGCCGACACCGGCAGCGGCCACACCATCACCCACACCGTCTACATCGACTGCCGCTCGATGTACCGCGCCGACGGCCCGGTCGAAATGAAGCCGATCGGCGAGACCGAGTTCGCCAACGGCGTCGCGGCGATGAGCGCCAGCGGCATCTACGGGCCGACGCTCGCCTGCGCCGGTATCGTCTCCTACGTCGACCTGGCGCTCGGCGACCGGGCGCGGCCCGTGCTCGAGGCCCACGTCGTCGCCGGCAACGGCCGCTTCCGCGGCACCCGGCATGCCGGCGGCTGGGATCCCAGCCCCGACGTCCGCAACAGCCACACCAACCCGCCGCAGGGTCTCTACGCCACCGCCGCCTACCGTGCCGGCGTGGCGCAGCTGGGCGCGCTCGGCCTGACCTACGAGGCGTGGCAGTACCATCCGCAGCTCAAGGAGGTGACCGCGCTGGCCCGCGCCGTGCCGCAGACCACGATGGTGCTCAACCACTGCGGCGGTCCGCTCGGCATCGGCCCCTACGCCGGCAAGACTGACGCGGTGTTCGCGACCTGGAAGGCCGACCTGCAGGAGCTGGCGCGCTGTCCCAACGTCTTGGTGAAGCTGGGCGGCCTCGGCATGGACATCGGCCCCTTCGTCGCCCACATGCAGCGCCCCGCCCCGCCCTCGTCGGCCGAGATCGCGGCCGCGTGGAAGCCGTGGATCGAGACCTGCATCGAGGCGTTCGGACCGGATCGCTGCATGTTCGAGAGCAACTTCCCGGTCGACAAGCTGTCGACCGGCTACGCCGTGCTGTGGAACGCCTTCAAGCGCCTCGCCGCCGGGGCGTCGGCCAGCGAGAAGACCGCGCTGTTCAGCGGCACGGCCAAGCGCGTCTATCGCCTCTAGCTGTCATCCCGAGCGCAGCGAGGGACCTTTCCTCCCTGCGAGCCGGCGCGCTTGACCGGCGGCGCGGCGCGTCGGACGGTTCGCCGTCATCGCAACAGGGGGAAACGACCGTGAGTGCAAGCCAGTCCCGCTGGGAATCGTCGGCACCGATCCGCTATCCCGATCCGGACGTGATCGTGCTCGACCCGCGCTTCCGCTCGCTGATCGTGCCGATGGCGGCGATCGAGCGGATCGCCACCGGCTGCCGCTTCACCGAGGGGCCGGCGTACTACGGCGACGGCCGCTACCTGCTGTTCTCCGACATTCCCAACGACAAGCTGCTGCGCTGGGACGAGCTCACCGGCACCACGGCGACGCTGCGCCATCCGGCCGGCTACCCCGACGGCAACACGCGCGACCGCCAGGGCCGGCTGGTCACCTGCGAACTGGGCAGCCGCACGTTGACCCGCACCGAGCACGACGGCTCGGTGACGGTCCTCGCCGCGTCGTTCGAGGGAACGCGGCTCACCGGTCCCAACGACGTGGTGGTGAAGTCCGACGGCACGATCTGGTTCAGCGACAACGGCGCCGGCATCCGCGGAAACTACCTCGGCCACAAGGCGCCGAAGGAAATGCCCTATCGCGTCTACAAGCTCGACCCGGCGACCGGCGCGCTCTCCATCGCGGTCGGCGACATGGAGCGCCCGAACGGGCTCGCCTTCTCGCCCGACGAGACGAAGCTGTACGTCGTCGACACGCCGGACGGCACCAAGACGACGCGCGTCTACGACATCGTCGACGGCAAGGCGGTGAACGGCCGGCTGTTCTTCGACGGCACGCCGGGCTTCGCCGACGGCATCCGCGTCGACACCGAGGGCAACGTGTGGGCCGGCTTCTCGGGCGGCCCCGAGCAGGACGGCGTCGCCGTGTTCGCGCCCGACGGCACGCTGATCGGCCGCATCCTGCTGCCCGAGCGCTGCGCCAACCTGTGCTTCGGCGGTCCCAAGCGCAACCGGCTGTTCATGACCGCCAGCCAGTCGGTCTACGCCCTCTACGTCGAGGCGATCGGCGTCGCCGGCGGCTGATCGTCGATCAGGCGCTCGCGCCCGGCCACTTCTGGCCCCAGCGGTCCTGGTAGACGAACTCGTCGAGCGGCGCGCGGCCGACCGGGCCGAACTTGCCCATCGGCCAGCCGATCGGGAGGATGGCGTAGGAATGGACGCCAGGCGGCAGGCCGAGCGCCGCCTCGGCTTCCTTCTCGAACAGCAGGTGGCGGGTCGTCAGCGTCGTGCCGAGCCCCAGCGCGCGGGTCGCCAGGATCATGTTCTGCACCGCCGGGTAGATCGACGCCCCGGCCGAGCGGTTCGGGGTCGGCCCGTCCTCGAGGCAGGCGACGATCCAGACCGGCGCCTCGTGGTAGTGCTCGGTCAGGTACTCGACCGCGTCGTGCTGGCGCTTGTACTTGTCCTTCGTGACGCCCGGCGGCGGCTCGCTCGAGCCGTAGCGCGGACCGATCACCTCGTCGTAGGCCTTCTTGTACCAGGCCTGGACCGCCTTCTTGATTGCCGGGTCCCTGACCACGAGGAAGCGCCATTTCTGGGTGTTGCCGCCGTTCGGCGCCTGCATGCCGGCGCGCAGGATCTTGGCGATCAGCTCGTCGGGCACCGGGTCCGGCTTCAGGCGGCGCATCGCGCGGCACGAGTACAGGATCTCGAAGAAGTCGGTCATGGCAGGCTCCCGCGGCAGGTGACGTTTCCCTTGCCCCTCATGGTACGGTGCCGGGTGCTCTCGGGGAAAGGTCGTCATGAGGAAGTGCGCGTTCATTGGGGTGGGAATCGCAGCCGTGCTCGGGCTGGCCGTGCCGGCCAGCGCGCAGGACACGGTCAAGGTCGGCAGCGAGACCAAGCGGGCGGCGGGCACCGTCGTGTCGCTCACCGCCGGTGACATCGCCTGCTACATCAAGCTCAAGGACGATCGCGGGACGATCTTCGAGGAAATGGCCGACTTCCCGATCTGCGAGCAGCGCGCCCTCGTCGGCAAGCGGGTCGCGCTGACCTACGCCCTGAACAAGGTCCAGTCGCCGGACTGCCAGGGCGATCCCGATTGCAAGAAGACCAGGACCGTCGCGCTGGTCACGGCGGCGCGGGTGGCTGCCGCTTCGGCGCCGCCGGCCGCGCCGGCCGCGAAGCCGCGCACCACCTGGTGCTCGGCCGACGAACTGGTGGTCTTCAACTGCGCCACCAATACCCGCATCGTCTCCGCCTGCGCCTCGAAGGGCGCCACCGCGACCAGCGGCAGCCTGCAATACAGGTTCGGCAAGCCCGACGGCGCCGAGCCCGAGATCGTGCAGCCGCGCGACAAGGTCGTACCGTCCAAGGCGGCGCTCGGCAGCAACTTCCCGCTGTCCGGCGGCGGCGGCGCGTGGTTGCGCTTCACGGCCGGCGATCTGGTGACCACCCTCTACAGCGCGATCGGCAAGTTCGGCCCCAACGGCGCGGTCCAGGAACGCGGCGGCCTGGTCGCCACCAAGCTGGGCAAGGAGGTCGCCTCCTTCAAGTGCGTCGGCGCCCCCCGGGGCGAACTCGGCCCCGACTGGTTCCAGCGGGTCGGCATCACGGATGGCGGCCAGGACTTCGAGATGCCGGAGTAGGCGCCCTCCCCTTGTCCTCCCCCAAGCAGGGCCTGCGGGCGAACGCACTCGGGCTGGTCGACGTCGTCGGCCAGTCGGTGGCCAATATCGGCCCGTCGCTGACCCCCGCCATCAACATCGCCCTGATCGCCGGCTGGGCGGGCGACGGCTCGTGGCTGAGCTTCGCGGTGGCCACGGTCGGCATGCTGTTCGTCGCCGGCAACATCGCCGTGCTGTCGCGCCGCCACACCCTGTCGGGCTCGTACTTCCTGTACGTGGCGCGCACCTTCGGCCCGCTGGCCGGGCTGGTCACCGGCTGGTTGCTGATCGGCGCCTACCTGATGACCGGCGTCGCCATCGCCATGGGGTTCGTGATCTTCCTGAACCACCTGCTGCAGGCGCTGGGCCTCGCTCAGGCCATGCCGCCGCCGGCCGCGGTGTTCGCCGTCTTCGTCGCCGCCACCGGCGCCGCCGCCTTCCGCAGCGTCAACTTTTCCGCCCGCTTCGGCCTCGTGCTCGAGTTCGTGTCGATCGCCATCCTGGTCGCCATGACGATCGCCGTCGTCGCCCACCGCGGCATGGTCATCGACACGCGCCAGTTCGACTTCTCGCGGTTCAACGTCGGCGGCGTGATGACCTCGCTCACCTTCGCCGTGTTCTGCTTCGTCGGCTTCGAGAGCGCGGCGACGCTGGCCGGCGAGACGCGCGATCCCGGCCGCAACGTGCCGCTGGCCATCACCACCAGCGTGCTGGCCACCGGCTTCTTCTTCATCGCCATGGCCTACATGATGGTGATGGGCTTCGACGACGACACCCGCAAGATCGCCGACAGCCAGTCGCCGCTCACCGAGCTGGCGCGCCGGGCCGGCCTGTCGTCCCTCTCGGTCGTGCTCTACCTCAGCGCCCTGATCAGCAGCTGCGCCTGCCTGCTGGCCTCGCTGAACGCGGTGTCGCGGCTGCTGTTCTCGATGGCCCGCTACGGCCTGCTGCCCGACGCTCTGGCCCGCGTGCATCCCGGCTCCCGCGCCCCCACGGTGGCGCTCGGCGTGTCGCTGGCCGGCATCCTGGGCCTCGGCCTCGCCATGCTGATGGCCGGCGTGTTCGGTGCCTTCGAGGCGGCCGGGGCGCTGGCGACCTTCGGCTTCCTGGTGATCTACCTGCTGATCTGCCTCGCCGCCCCGCTCGACCAGCGCAAGGCCGGCACGCTCGGCCTGCACCACGTCGTGGCCAGCCTGGGCGGCGTGGCGGCGATGGCCTTCGTCCTGGTCGGCTCGGTCTACCCGGTACCGCCGTGGCCGCAGCGCCTGCTGCCCTACCTGTTCATGGTCTACGCGCTGCTCGGCGTGGCCTGGTTCTACCGCGTGCTGCGCCGCAACCCCGGCCTCGGTCCGCGGCTGGTCGAGAACCTCGAGGCGTGAGGGCGGCGCGAGGCCGCGACCGTTGAGGCGGTCCCCGCGTTCGAGGCAATCTGCCAGCGCATGATCGCCGCCACCCTTCCGCTCGCCGCCATCGCCCTGCTGGGCGCCCTGCTCCGCCACTTCAACCCGGCGATGGAGCAGACCCGCCAGGCGATCAACAAGCTGGTGCTGTACGTCCTGCTGCCGGCGCTGGTCTTCCGAACCGTCATGGAGAGCCGGCTCGACGACCTGTTCCTGCAGATCCCGCTGGTCGCCGCGACCGGCGTACTGGGCTGCCTCGCGCTCGGCTTCCTCGTCTTCCACTTCCTGCCGATTCCCGGCCCGACCAAGGGCGCGATGATGCTGGGCGCCGCCTTCGGCAACGTCACCTACCTCGGCCTGCCCGTCCTGCTGGGCGTCTTCCCCGGCCAGGTCGAGCAGGTCTCGGAGGTCTCGGTGCTGTTCGAGATCACCAAGTCGTCGCTCAACCTGACGCTGGGCGCGATGATCGCCATCGGCTACGGCAGCCAGGAGCCGATCACGCTGCGCAACACCTTGTTCGAGGCGCTGAAGCTGCCGCCGATCTGGGCGCTGGCCGTGTCGATCGCGTGGAAGGCCTCCGGCATCCCGTGCCCGGCCCTGGTTCTCGATACCGCGTCGATCCTGGCGGTCACCGTCAGCGGCCTGATGATGCTATCGCTGGGCATGGCGCTGCGCTTCAAGCCGACCCGCCTGATGGCCCTCGCGGTCCCGGTGGCGATCATCAAGCTGGCGGTGTCGCCGCTGATCGTGTTCGCCGCCACCGGCCCGGTCGGGCTGGGCGGCCTCTACGGGACCGCGGCGGTGCTGGAAGGCGCGATGCCCAGCCAGCTCCTCTCCTTCATCATCGCCGGCAAGTTCAAGCTCGACGAGGAGACCCTGGCCTTCGTCATCATGGTCGACACGATCCTGGCCTTCGTCACCCTGTCGGTGGTCCGCTCCGTCCTGGCCGGGTGACCGTCACTTGCCACAGATTGGTCATTTTTATATATTCCAATCAAATAATTAAGACTGTTTATTAAACCAATAGATTAGCTTCCTCCCCTCGAGGCTGACCATGAACACCCGGACCTTTCTCACCCCCGTCCTGCTCGGGGCCGTTGCCCTGTCCCTGACCGCCTGCGGCGACACCATGGGCGAGCGCGCGGTCACCGGCGGCGCCATGGGCGCCGGCACCGGTCTCGCCGTCGGCGCGGTCGCCGGCTGGCCCCTGCTGGCCCCGGTCCTCGTCGGCACCGCCGTCGGCGCCGGCATCGGCGCGGCGACGACCAAGACCAAGGACTGACGGCCGTCCGGCTGGCGGCGCGTCCCGTCGCTGGCCTATCCTCCCCGGCAGCACCCATGGCCCAGAACGCGCTGCCTTGATCCGGACCCTCACCGCGACGCTCGTCGGCGCGTCGCTTGCCCTGTGCGCCAGCGCGGCGGCCTCGGCCGACCTGCCGGCCACCGGCTGGCCCGCGCCCTTCGGCGGCTCCTTCTCGGCCAACTTCACGGTGGCCACGGAGTACACTCAGTCGGGCATCTCCCAGACCCAGCTCACCCCCGCGGTGCAGGCCGGTCTCGACTACCGCGGGCCCACCCTGGAGGCGCCGGTCCCGCTGTGGCTCTACGCCTCGCTGTGGGGCAGCAACATCGACTTCCCGGGGATCGGCTCCGGCGCCGAGATCCAGGTGCTGGGTGGCCTCAAGGGCCGCCTGCTCGACCGGAAGCTGTCGTTCGACATCGGCTACGTCGAGCATGTCTATCCCGGCCTGCTCGACGTCACGGGGGCCTCGCTCGATTACGGCGAGATCAGCTTGAGCCTCGGCTACAACTTCGGCTTCGCCACGCTGGGCGCGCGCGTGCGCTACAGCGGCAACGGCATCGCCGACTCCGGCGTCAGCTGGAACCGGCGGCTGCTGGCGGCGGTGCCGCTGCCCTTCCTCAAGGTCAACGACCGGATCTCGTTCGAGGCCTACGGCTCGGTCGGCAACGTGTGGATCGAGAAGCCGCTGGCCGCCGGCATCCCCAGCCCCGACTACTGGTACTGGCAGTTCGGCATCATCACGCATCTCTACGGCATCGATCTCAACCTCGCCTACACCGACACCAACATCGAGCCGGCCGGCTGCCAGTACACGCGCTACTGCTCGGCGCGGGTCTTCGCGGCGCTCACCAAGGTGTTCTGAGTCACGACGGACCGCCCGAAAGGCCCCTCCTTCGTCGCCGAAGGAGGGGAAGGTCGGGGTACCGGCCTGTCCCGCGACGGTGCGTGGGGCGGACCCACGGGACAGGCACTTCCCGAGTCTAGCCGCTCGAGGCTACGGAACCATGACCGTCGCTGTGGAAAGCCTATTCCGGCGTCGCGTCCAGGGCGTAGCCGGTGGCGCGGACCGTGCGGATCAGGTCGGGTCGGTCGTCGCCGTTCAGCGCGATCCGCAGGCGCCGGATATGGACGTCGACGGTGCGAACCTCGACATACACGTCCTTGCCCCATACCGCGTCGAGCAGTTGCTCGCGCGAGAACACGCGCCCGGGATACTCCATGAAGTGGCGCAGCAGGCGGAACTCGGTGGGACCGAGATGGACCGGCTTGCCGCCGCGCGTCAGCCGGTGCCCGACCAGGTCCATGTACAGGTCGGCGTAGGACAGCGCCTCGTCGGCCAGCGCCGGGCGAATCCGGCGCAGCACGGCACGGATGCGCGCCACCAGCTCGGCCGGCGAGAACGGCTTGGCGACGTAGTCGTCGGCGCCGGCATCGAGGCCGCGCACCCGGTCCGCCTCCTCGCCGCGCGCCGTCAGCAGGATGATCGGCACGTTGGCCGTGGCGGTCTGGCGGCGCAATTGGCGGCAGAGCTCGATCCCCGACATCAGCGGCAGCATCCAGTCGAGCAGGACGAGATCGGGAACCTCGTCGCGCACCGCGGCGAGCGCTTCCTCGCCGTCCAGCGCGACCGAGACGCTGTAGCCCGACTGCTCGAGGTTGTAGCGCAGCAGTTCGACCAGCGCCTGCTCGTCCTCGACCACCAGCACGCGCGGCCGCACGGCGTGGCTGCCGGCGGAGTCGCGCCGGGTCGGCGCCTGCGCCGCCATGCTCAAGACACCGCCTCCGCGGTGTAGGAGCCGCTGCCGCCCTTGGGCCGCACCGTGTCGAAGCCATGGCCGGTGCTGCGGAACACCACGAGTTCGGCGATGTTGGTGACGTGGTCGCCGGCCCGCTCGATGTTCTTGGCCATGAACATCAGGTGGGTGCAGGCGGTGATCGTGCGCGGGTCCTCCATCATGTAGGTCAGGAGCTCGCGGAACAGCCCGGTGTAGACCTGGTCGATGTCCTCGTCGCGCTCCCAGACCTCGCGCGCCTTGGCGACGTCGCCGTGCGCGAAGGCGTCGAGCACGTCGCCGAGCGCCCCTCGCACAAGCCGCCCGAGGCGATCGATGCCCGAGACCGCGGCCGGCGGCGCGCCGTTGGTGTTCAGCACCAGGGCGCGCTTGGCGGTGTTCTTGGCGTAGTCGGCGATGCGTTCGAGCGAGGCGGAGATGCGGATCGACGACAGGATGACCCGGAGGTCGACCGCCATCGGCTGGCGCAGGGCCAGCAGGCGGACGGTCTGCTCCTGGATCGCGATGTCGAGGGCGTCGATCCGCGGGTCCTCGGCGATCACCCGCTCCGCCATCTCGGAATCGCGGGTTCGCAGCGCGAGGAGGCACTGCGTCAGCTGGCTCTCGGTAAGGCCGCCCATCTCGCTGATGGTGGCATTGAGCTTCTCCAGCTCCTCGTCGAAACGCTTGAGGGTATGTTCGGGCATGTCCCTTCTCCTCAGCCGAAGCGGCCGGTGATGTAGGCCTGGGTGCGACTGTCCCGGGGGGTCGTGAACAACGTCTCGGTGGCGCCGAACTCGACCAGCTCACCGAGATACATGAAGGCGGTGAAGTCCGAGACGCGCGCCGCCTGCTGCATGTTGTGGGTGACGATGACGATCGTGTAGTCCTGCTTCAGCTCGTCGATCAGTTCCTCGATCTTGGCGGTCGAGATCGGGTCGAGCGCCGAGCACGGCTCGTCGAACAGGATGACCTCCGGCTTGACCGCGACGGTGCGCGCGATGCACAGCCGCTGCTGCTGGCCGCCCGACAGGCTCTGGCCGTTGGCCGACAGCTTGTCCTTGACTTCCTCCCACAGCGCGGCCCGGCGCAGCGCCTGCTCGACGCGGTCGTCGAGCTCGGACTTCGGCAGCTTCTCGTAGAGCCGGATGCCGAAGGCGATGTTCTCGTAGATCGACATCGGGAACGGCGTCGGCTTCTGGAACACCATGCCGATGCGGGCGCGCAGCAGGT
>JAIUOX010000090.1 GCA_020160955.1 Pseudomonadota bacterium | reverse complement strand
TCGCGCCGACCTGCAGCACGCCGCGATGGGCCAGCGCCTTGCGCACCAGCGCCGGGTCGACCGCGACGCGCCCCGGCGCGCCGGGCTCGCTCGACGCCAGCACGACGCCGTTCTCGTCGACCAGCGTCATCTGCCGGACCAGGGTGGAGCGCGCGACCGCGTCGCGCAGGTCGACGGTCCACAGCGCCGGGTCGTCGGCCGACCGCGCCCGCTCGAGCACGCGCGCCGCGGTGCCCTCGACCGACATCAGCGCGCGGTGCGCCTGGTCGGCGACCAGGCGGCCCAGCAGCTCGGCCTGGTTCGAGGTCTCGAGGATGGTCTGCTCGCGCCCGTCGATCACCTGCTTGGCGAACAGCAGCAGGAAGCCGCAGACGATCGCCACCACCGCCGGCACGACCAGCCCGACGACGCGGCGCAACGGCCGCAGCGGCCGCAGCTCTTCCGGGGGCGGGAGGCGGGGGAGAGAAGGAAGTTGAGAAGACATGGGGCGCCGAACGCAGCCAGGCTGCATTTCCAGCGCCAAAGCCACGACCCCCTACATCTGGAGTGGCGGGGGCCCAGGACATAGATGTTGTGTCGTGGCCTGGGGCGCGCCGTTGCAAACTGCAATACGAGCCATTGCAGGCGGCGCCGCGTTGCAAATTGCAAAGCGCCGGAGCGCGGGCCTCCGGCCCGCTCACGCGGGTGGATATGCGAGCGGTGTTCGGAGAAAGTTCGTCCAGATGCCGGACCCCTCGACCCGAAGCCCGATCGGGGTTGCAGACGCGGCGTGGCCCTTCGAGGCGCGCACGCCGGGCGAAACCGTTGCCTGGCTCGAAGCGATCCGACCGCCTTCACCGGCGTTGGTGCTCGATATCGGCATGGATGCGGCGCGCGCGTCCACGTGGGCCGCCACGCGGGGGCTCGATGTCGTGGCCATCGCTTCCCGGTCCGATGCCGATTCGGGCCGAGTGCGATCCTCGTCCATCCGCTGGATCGACGACCGCCTGCCGGCACTCGAGAAGACATACCGGCTCGGGGCGACGTTCGACTTCATCCTGCTCGGAGAGCCCTGGAACCGCGTGGCGCCGACCGAGAAGGCGAGGGCCTTTCGCAAGCTGGTCACGCTCCTGAAGCCGGGTGGGCGGCTGGCGATCGATCACTCTCTGCCCGCGAACGTGGAAATAGAGAGCTTGGCCCGCGAGCATGGGCTGATCGTCGAGAACTCCGGCAACAGCGCCGACGTGACCCGGACGCGCCTTTTGCTGAGGCTTCCCGACGATGGCACTGGCGCCTTGCCACTGCTGCGCCACATCATCCTGAACGATCAGAAATCGGCGACCTACAAGCTCGCCCTGCTGAGGGTCCTGTGCCGGATTGCCGACGGTGCTGCCGGGTTGGCGCATGGCGTCGATGACAAGCACGTCGGGGTGCCGCTGGGGCTCGTCGCCCTGTACTGGGTGCGACTCTACAAGCCGCTGCTGGCGGCCGGCCTGCCGCAATCACCGGACAACGTCGGTGATCGCAAGCTCGGCTTCGTGCGCGACGGCGGATTCCGGGCGCTGCGTGACGTGTCCCACCTGGACCTGCGGGTGGGCATGCTGCCGGGCGCCGACGTCGCGCGGGTTCTCCATCGAACCCTGTGCGACGCAGCGCGGCACATCGAGGCGATGCCGGCGCACTTCACGACCTACGCGACGGGCGGCGCCGTCTTCCCGATCAGGCGCGGCGCGATGCCGAGGGCGCCGGCGCGTGCCGTGCGACTCGACGGGGCCTATCTCTTTTCGTTCGGGACGATGTTGGTGCCGCGCCACCTGTGGCGAGCCTTCCAGCGCTTCGACGTGTGGATCGAGCCCTCGTTGACCGCCGAGTGGAAGCGACTGATCGGCGGCTACGCGTTCCGACAGGACAGGAACGTGGCCCCGGAAACCATCGACAGGGCCTTGGTCTGGTCGGACCCGGAGCGCGATGTGAAGGTGGCGCGGCAGCGCGCCCTGCAGTTGCTGGAAGCGCGACAGCTCCATTGCGTCTGGACCGGCCGGCGGTTGAGTCCGGACAGCCTCGACATCGACCATTGCTTCCCGTGGTCCGCGTGGCCCTGCGAGGACTTGTGGAACCTGATGCCGAGCCATCGCCAGACCAATCAGCGCGACAAGCGAGAGCGCCTGCCAGGGATCGGCCTGCTACGGGACTCGCAGGAACGTATCGTCGAGTGGTGGAACGACAGCTACCTCTTGGCGAAGACCACGCTCCTGCCGGAGCGGTTCATCATCGAGGCCCAGGCGACACTTCCAACGCTGGGGCCGGCGAACGTGTCGCCGGAAGACGTGTTCTTGGCGGTCACGTTGCAGCAGGCGCGCCTCCGGCACGATCAGCAGGTGCCAATCTGGGAGCCGCGCTCGGACGAAAGGGAATAGGCAACTCAGCGCCGCCGCAGGGACTGCCATCGCTCCGGGTCGCGATGCAGATGCAGGCAGGCGAGAACGCTGACGGTGTCGCCGTCGACCACGTAAAACAAACCGTACGGGAAGCGGCGCAATACCGCCCGCCGGACATCTGTGACGACCTGCTGGTACAGAAGGGGGTTCGCATTCAAGTGCCGCTCGATTCGAGACAACTCGTCGAGGAACGCGATTCCCAACCCCGCTTCAACCTCCTGATAGGCGGCGAAGGCCATTTCCACTTCCATCGTCGCCGCTGCTGTGTAGAGAACACGAACAGCCATTGAAATCAGGGCTGCACGAGCTTCCGGCGAATTTCGTCGAGCGTGATACCCGCAGCCTCCGGATGGCGGCGGTGTTCGTCGAGGCGGCGCATGAGTTCATCCCGCTGGGACTCGCTGAGGGCCGGCGCCGCCGAGTCGTGCAGGACGCTGTCGAGAAGTCCATAGGCCAACTCGAGCCTTTCCTGGATCGACAACTCTGCAATCTGCTTGAGAAGCGCGGCACGCGTCATGGACAAAGGGTACGCTGCTCCGTGTCGAATTCAATGGCCCGCTCTGGGCAATGACTTCCTCAATGCTGCAGGATCATGGAGCCGAGGACATGGTTGCCCGACGCGCACGGCACCCAAAAACTCGTCCAGCACCAAAGTAATTGACATGCAATAAGCACCCCGGTTATCGTCGGCTCATGTCCACCCTCGGCCGCCCCACCCTCTACGCTCCCGAGTTCTGCGAACCGGCGCACAACTACTGCCTGCTGGGCGCGACCAACGAGGATCTCGCCGGGTTCTTCCACGTCTGCACCAGCACCATCGACAACTGGCTCGCACGTCATGCCGATTTCGCCGCCGCGGTGAAGCGCGGGCGGGCCGAGGCGGACGCGCGCGTCGCGCGCTGCCTCTACGACCGGGCCGTGGGCTACGAGCAGCGTAGCGAGCGCGAGGTCGTGGTGCAGGGCCAGCTGCGCACGCTGGCGCAGACCATCCACCATCCCCCCAACGTGCAGGCCTGCATCTTCTGGCTGCGCAATCGCCGGCCGCGCGACTGGCGCGTCGCCGAGGGTGGCAGCGATGCGCTGGCGGCGGCGCGGGCCACGGCCGAGGACCTGGCAGCGCTCGATGCCGCCGGCGAACGCGCCCGCGCGGTGGCGCTCGCCCGCCGTGCCGGAGATTGAGGAAGGGTCCCTCGCTGCGCTCGGGATGACAGGCTGTCTTTGTCATCCCGAGCGCAGCGAGGGACCTTTCGTCTTCGCGTCACGCCACCGTCTTGCTCTCGCGCAGCGCCGCGATCTCGGCGGCGCCGTAGCCCAGCTCGGCCAGCAGCGTGTCGGTGTGCTCGCCGTGGTCCGGCGCGGCGCCCGGCGCGATCGGGTCGGGGGCGAAGCTGAGGCGGATCGGGGCGGACAGGGTGCGCGGCATGTCGGGCATCGTGGTCGGCACGATCGCGCCGTTGGCCACCGCCTGCTCGTCCTCGGGCACGTCCTTCAGGATGCCGAGCAGGCCGAAGGTGATGTCGTGGCGGCGCAGCCGCTCGCGCCAGTGCGGCCACGGCTTCGCGAGGAACACCGGGTCGAGCAGCGCGGCCAGCTCGGTGGCATGGGCGCGGCGGCTCTCGGTCGTCGTGAAGCGCGGGTCGTCCATCAGGTCGGGGCGCTCCAGCGCGGCACAGAGCTCGGGCCACAGCTTGTCCTCGCGCACGATGGTCAGCTGGATCCAGCGGCCGTCCTGCGTGCGGTACTGGTTGGCCAGCGCGCTGCGCGGCTGGGTGCGCGGCGGGCGCGGCGCCACGTAGGCGCCGAGCAGCGCGCCCTGGGCCAGGATCGCGTTCGACCACAGGCCCGAGGCATGCAGCGAGGTCGAGACCTCGCTGCCCTCGCCGGTGCGCTCGCGGTGGAGCAGCGCCATGGCGATCGCGGCGAACAGGTTCATGCCGGTCATCTGGTCGCCCTGCGCCGGCAGCGAGAAGGCCGGCGGGCCGCCGGCATAGGTCAGCCCGTCGAGCAGGCCCGAGCGCGCGAAGAAGGCCGTCGAGTCGAAGCCCGGCTGCTCGGCGTCCGGCCCAGTCTCGCCGTAGCCGGTCAGCGAGGCGTAGATCAGCCTGGGGTTGAGCGGCGCCACGTCGGCATAGCGCAGGCCGAGCCGCGCCCGCACCTTCAGCGGGAAGTTCACGACCATGATGTCGGCGGTCCGCGCCAGCCGCTCGAACACGGCGCGGCCCTCGGCGTGCTTGAGGTCGAGCGCGATCGCCTTCTTGTTGCGGTTGGTCATGTGCCAGCAGAAGTTCACCGGGTGCTGCGGGATCGAGTGCGCCTGGCCGAGCTTGCGCTGCGGGTCGCCCTCGCCCGGCGGCTCGATCTTGATGACCTCGGCGCCGTAGTCGCCCAGCACGGTGCTGGCCACCGGGGCGGCGATGAAGCTGGCGAGGTCGAGAACCCGCAGTCCCTGCAGCGGCAGCCGCGCGCTCATTGATGTTTTCCTTTCGAACCCGTAAACCCCAGCCTACTCCCCGGGGGCGTGCAGAGGTCAATGGCCGGTACCGGTCGCAATTTCGCAATCGCGGCGGCAATGCTGCTGGTGACGGTCGGCGCGGTGCTGGTGCTGCCCTCGGCCGGCTGGGCCTGTGCCGTGGCGGCCGCCCTGGCGGTGGCCGGCGTCGTGGCGTTCCGCGGCAATGCCTGGCGCAGCGCGTCGCTGCTGGTCGCCGCAGTGGCGCTCAGCCTCGCGCTGCTCGATGCCTTCGCCGGCCTGCTGACGCCGACCGCGCACGGCCAGGGGCTGGTGCGCTTCACCGACCCGAAGTGGTGGCCGCCGGCGCACCCGGTCCTCGGTTTCGGCCCGGCGCCGGGCTCGCGGGTCGAGGCGGTCGCGACCTTCGACGGCAAGCCGGTGTTTCGCCAGACCTACACGTTCGACAAGGACGGCGGACGCCTGTCGAAGCCCGGCCCGCCGGGCAGCGACTTCTACCTGTTCGTCGGCGACTCCTTCATGTTCGGCCAGGGCCTGCACGACGAGGAGACGCTGGCGGCGCAGTTCGCGCGCCTGACCGGCAACACGGTGCGGGTCGTCAATTTCGGGGTGCCGGGCAACGCGCCCAACCATGTCGTGCGCGCCTTCGAGGCCGGGCTGCTGGACCGCTACGTCGGCGAGCCGGTCAAGGCGGTGATCATCTGGGTCATCCCGGCCCAGCTCGCGCGCACCACCGGCGACGGCGAATGGCTGGCCTCCTCGCCGCGCTACGAGCTGCGCGACGGCGCGCTGGTCCATACCGGCAGCTTCGAGAGCTATCGCTGGAGCCACCCGCTGGAGGGCCTGAAGTACTGGCTGGGCCACTACTTCGCCTTCATCGACGCGATCGGCCAGCAGCAGCGCCAGCAACTGCAGGCCGACCTGTTCGTCGCCATGATGGCGAAGCTGAAGGACTACGCGCAGGAGAAGTTCAAGGCGCCGCTGGTCGTCGTCTACTCTTGGCCGGACGAGAAGACGCTGAAGGCCTACGGCGCGGGCGCCGGCGTCGGCAACACCGGGCAGGAGATGCTGGTCCAGACCATGGCGCGCGTGCGCAAGCTCGGCGTCGAGATGCTGCGGGTCGACGACCTGACCGACGGCCGGCCGACCAAGGACATCCTGATCCCGCACGACGGCCATCCCACCGCGTTCCAGAACGGCCTCGTCGCCGAAGAGCTGAAGAAGCGCCTGCGGCCCAACTAGTCGTCGCTTGCATCCCGGCTGATTCACCGGCAGCCTGCGCGCACGGGCCCTCTGCAAGAAGGGCCGACGCAACAAGCGTGATTCGGGAGGAGGTCGACGGGTGAGCCACGTCGCACCGATGCGTGTACTCAACCGGCCCGCGCCGACCGTCGAGGTCGAGCGCCGTCGCGACGGCACGCTCGTGCTGTCGTCCGGCCGCACGCTGCCGGCCGACCTGCCGCTGGTCATCGACCTCCTGCAACGCGCCGCCGAGCGCCGGCCCGACGTCACCTTCCTCGCCGAGCGGCGCGGCCCCGGAACCGGCGCGGCGCGGCCGTGGCAGCGGCTGACCTATGCCGAGGCGTGGGCGCGGACCGGCGCGATCGCCTCGTGGCTGATCGCGCAGGGCTTCGGCCCCGGCGGACCGCCGGTCGCGATCCTGTCGGACAACAGCCTCGAGAACGCGCTCCTGCTGTTCGGCGCGCTGCGCGCCGGCGCGGTCGTGGCGCCGATCTCGCCCGGCTATTCGCTGGCCGGGGCGACGACCGGCGACTTCACGCGGCTCGACCACGCGCTGGCGCTGGTCGAGCCCGGCCTCGTCTTCGCGCAGGCCTCGGACCGCTATGCCGCCGCGCTCGACCGCGCCGCGGCGCGCGGTGCGAGGCTGGTCACGGTCGACGGCAGGCGCGGCCTGCCGTTCGGCGGGCTGGCGGCGGCCTCGATCGACGCGGCGGTGGCCGAGCGGCGGCTGTCGATCGGCCCGGACACGCCGGCCAAGATCCTGTTCACCTCCGGCTCGACCGGCCTGCCCAAGGGAGTGCTCAACACCCACGGCAACCTCGCCGCGGCGGCCGAGATGAACCGGTCGCTGGGCGAGCCGCTCGACGAGCAGCGCATCCCGGTGTCGCTCGACTGGTTGCCGTGGCACCACACCTGGGGCGGCAATTCCAACCTCAACGGCATCGTGCGCTCGGCGGGCTCGCTCTACATCGACGGCGGCCGGCCGATCCCCGGCCGCTTCGAGGAATCGCTCGAGAACCTGCGCGAGCTGTCGCCGTCGGGCTTCGCCACGGTGCCCGCGGCCTACCCGATGCTGCTGGAGGCGCTGGAGCGCGACCCGGACCTGCGGGCGAAGTTCTTCAGGAACATGCGCGGGCTGGGCTACGGCGGCGCGCTCCTGCCGCAGGAAAGCTTCGACCGCCTGCAGGCGCTGGCCTCGGGCCAGCTGGGCGAGCGGCTACCGTTCGGCTGCGGCTGGGGCATGACCGAGACGACCAGCGTCGGGCTGATGGTCTACTGGAACGTCGACCGCGCCGGCCTGCTCGGCCTGCCGCCGCCCAGCGCGCTCGCCAAGCTGGTTCCGACCCACGAGGGCGACCGCTACGAACTGCGCGTGAAGGGCCCGCATGTCATGGCCGGCTACTGGCGCCAGCCCGACGCCACCGCGGCGGCGTTCGACGAGGAAGGCTACTTCCGCACCGGCGACGCCGCGCGCTGGGTCGATCCGGAGACGCCCGCCGCCGGCATCGCCTTCGCCGGCCGGATGAGCGAGGAATTCAAGCTGGCGTCGGGGACCTGGGTGCGCGCCACGACGCTGCGCACCCAGCTGATCGACGCGCTGCGGCCCTGGGTCCGCGACCTCGTGATCGCCGCGCCCGACCGCCCGTACCTCGGCGCGCTGGTCTGGCTCGACGAGACCGAGTGCCGCGAGGCCGGTGGCCCGGCGGCGTGGCGGCCGGCGCTGGCCCGCCTGCTGGCCGGCTTCAACCGGCGGCCCGAGGCCGCGGCGGGCGGCGTCACCATCCACGTGCGCCGGCTGCTGCCGCTCGAGGCGCCGCCCTCGCCGGCCGACGGCGAGGTCACCGACAAGCGCTCGATCAACACGCGGCGCGTGCTCGAGCGGCGGGCCGCCGAGGTCGCCCGGCTCTACGCCGAGCCGGTCGATCCCGCGGTCGTCGTGGCGGCGGAGGCGACCTGATGCAGGCCTACCTCGTGCGCCGCCTGCTGGCGCTGATCCCGACCCTGGTGTTCGCCAGCCTGATCGTGTTCGTCACGGTGCGGCTGATCCCCGGCGACATCATCGACCTGATGCTGTCGTCCAACGACATCGGCGCCGACAAGAAGAGTCGCGAGCAGCTCGAGGCGGCGCTCGGCCTCGACCAGCCGATGGTCACCCAGTACTTCCGCTGGGTCGGCGCCATCGTGTTCGAGGGCAGCCTCGGCAAGTCGCTATGGCAGAACACCTCGGTGATGCAGGAGGTGCTGCACCGCCTGCCGATCACCTTCGAGCTCGGCCTGATGGCGCTGGTCGTCGCGCTGCTGGCCGGCATCCCGATCGGCGTCTACTCGGCGGTGCGCCAGGACACGCCGGGCGACTACATCACGCGCTCGTTCGCCATCCTCGCGCTGGCGGTGCCGGGCTTCTGGATCGGCACGCTGGTGATGGTGTTCCCGTCGATCTGGTGGGGCTGGTCGCCGGAGGTCAAGTTCACGCCGTTCTCGCAGGCGCCGCTGGCCAACCTCGGCCAGATGGCGATCCCGGCGCTGATCCTCGGGCTGGCCTTCTCGGCGATCACGATGCGGCTGACCCGCACCATGATGCTGGAGGTGATGCGCCAGGACTACATCCGCACCGCGCTGGCCAAGGGGCTGGCGACGCGCACCACCATCCTGCGCCACGCCTTGCGCAACGCCCTGATCCCGGTGGTGACGCTGGTCGGGCTGCAGGCGCCGGTGCTGTTCGGCGGCTCGGTGATCATGGAACAGATCTTCGTCATCCCGGGCATGGGCCTGTTGCTGCTCGAGGCGGTCAGCCAGCGCGACTACCCGATCATCACCGGCGTGTTCCTGGTGGTCGGCGTCGCGGTCGTGCTGATCAACCTGCTGGTCGATCTCAGCTACGGCCTGCTCGATCCCAAGGTGAGGTACCGCTGATGGTGGCCGTCGCCGATCCCGGTCCCGTCGCCGCCGCGCCGCGCCGCCGCCTGCCGTTCGCCGGCACGCTGCGCTTCCTCGGCCGGCTGTTCCGCGAGAAGCCGCTGGGCGCCTTCGGCTTCGTGGTCTGCATGGTGTTCCTGTTCTGCGGCGTGTTCGCCGACGTGCTGGCGCCCTACGGCTTCAACCAGATCAGCCCGGTCAACCGGCTGAAGCCGCCCAGCGCGAAGTTCTGGCTGGGCACCGACAACCTCGGCCGCGACATGCTCTCGCGCTGCCTCTACGGCGCACAGCTGTCGGTCATCATCGGCCTGTCGGCGGCGGCGCTCGCCACCGTGGTCTCGGTGTTCATCGGCGTGGTGTCGGGTTACCTCGGCGGCAAGTTCGACCTCGTCATGCAGCGCTTCGTCGATGCCTGGATGAGTTTCCCCGACCTGATCATCCTGATCGTCGTGGTCTCGGTGGTCGGGCCGGGCATGGGGCCGGTGATCGTCCTGCTCGGCCTGCTCTACGGCATCGGCGGCAGCCGGATCGTGCGCGGCGCCGTGCTGTCGGTGCGCGAGAACGCCTACGTCCACGCCGCCCAGTCGACCGGCGCGACGCTGCCGCGCATCCTGTGGCGCCACGTCCTGCCCAACGTCATGGCGCCGGTGATCGTGCTGTTCACGACCCGCGTCGGCGCCGTGATCCTGGCCGAGTCGGGCCTCGCCTTCCTCGGGTTGGGCGTGCCGCCGCCGGCGCCGACCTGGGGCGGCATGCTGTCGGGCTCCGGCCGTTCCTTCATGTACCTCGCGCCGTGGCTGGCGCTGGCGCCCGGCCTCTGCATCACCGTCGTCGTCTACGCCATCAACGTGTTCGGCGACGCGCTGCGCGACCTGCTCGATCCGCGCATGCGCGGCAGCCGATGACCAACCGGGAGGCACTGCGATGAAGAGACTGGGAGGAGTCCTGCTTGCTGCCGCGGCGACGCTTGGCCTGGCCAGCGCCGCGTTCGCCGAGACCAAGGAGAAGGCCCCGGAGGCGCCGAAGTACGGCGGCGCGCTGGAGATCGGCACGGTCTACGTCACGCTGTCGGCGCTGTCGTGGGATCCCGCCGACTTCAACTGGAAGCTCAACCACGACACCGGCCTGTTCTACGAGCAGCTGTTCGCCGGCGACCTGTCGAAGGCCAAGCGCAACGGCGGGCCGCACAGCTTCATTCCCGACGCCTGGTTGCCGAGCGACGCGATCCGCGGCGAGCTGGTCGAAGCGTGGGAATGGAAGCAGGACCCGCTGCGGGTCGAACTGAAGGTCCGCAAGGGCGTGGTGTGGCCCGAGAAGCCGGGCGTGATGAAGAAGCGCGACTTCACCGGCGAGGACATCGTGTTCAGCTTCAACCGGCTGAAGAACAGCCCGAAGAAGCTGCTCGGCTACTTCGACCACGTCGACAGGGTCGAGCTGCCCGATCCCTACACCGTCGTCTTTTACATGAAGCACTACTTCGCGGAGTGGGACTACCAGTTCGGCTGGGGCTACTACTCGGCGATCCACCCCAAGGAAGTGGCCGACGCCGGCGCCAACAACTGGAAGAACGTCAACGGCACCGGCCCCTACATCCTGACCGACTTCGTGCAGGGCAATTCCAACGTCTACACGAAGAACCCCGACTACTGGGGCCGCGAGACGATCGGCGGCCAGGAATACAAGCTGCCGTTCGTCGACAGGATCACCTACCGGACGATCAAGGACGAGGCGACCTTCATCACCGCGCTGCGCACCGGCAAGCTCGACATGCTGGAGGCGATCCGCTGGCAGAACGTCGACTCGCTGAAGAAGAGCGCGCCGCAGCTGCAGTGGAACCGCTGGCTCAACCAGTCGGGCACCTTCATGGCGATGCGGGTCGACCAGGACGGCCCGTTCAAGGACATCAGGGTGCGGCGCGCGCTCAACTACGCGGTCAACAAGCCGGAGATCGTGCAGGCCTACTACAACGGCAACGCCGAGCTGTTCGCCTACCCGCAGCATCCCGACTACATCGGCTACTTCGAGCCGCTGGAGAAGCAGCCGGCCTCGGTGCAGGAGCTGTTCAAGTACGACCCGGCCAAGGCGAAGAAGCTGCTGGCCGAGGCCGGCTATCCCAAGGGCTTCACCACCAAGGTGCAGGTCTGCTCGTGCAGCCCGGACCACATGGACCTGCTGCCGCTGGTTGCCGGTTACCTCGAGCAGGTCGGCGTGAAGCTGGAGCTGGTGCCGATGGAGTACGGCGCCTTCCTGTCGGCCATGACCTCGAAGTCGATGACGCCGGCCTACTTCATGAACAACGGCCACACCAACCCGATCACCACCATCCGCAAGAGCTTCGGCACCAAGCAGGTGTGGAACCCGTCGGGCTGGTCGGACCCGGCTTTCGACCAGAAGATCGAGGACGTCTACCGCGAGCCGGACGAGGGCAAGCGCCAGCAGATGCTGCGCGCCTTGACCACCGAGATCCTCGACCAGGCGCCCTACATCTGGCTGCCGACGCCGTACGTCTACTCGGCGTGGTGGCCGTGGGTGAAGAACTATGGCGGCGAGCTGCGCGCCGGCGCGGTGCGCCCGGGCCCGATCTATGCCCGTATCTGGGTCGACCAGGAAATGAAGAAGAAGATGGGTTTCTAGCACCGCGAGGGCGGGGCGAGAGCGACGGAGGAAGACGATGCAGTTCCTGAAGAACGCGCTGGCCGGCGCCGCGGCGGCGCTGCTGGCGATCGGCGGCGCGGCGGCCCAGCAAGCGCAAAAGCCGCAGTACGGCGGCACGCTCGAGATCGGCACGATGTTCGTCACGCTGTCGGCGCTGTCGTGGGATCCGCACGACTGGAACTGGAAGCTGAACCACGACACCGGCCTGTTCTACGAACAGCTGGTCGCCGGCGACCTCGACAAGAGCAAGCGCAAGGGCGGCAAGCACCCGTTCGTGGCCGACGCCTACCTCGCGACCGAGGCGCAGCGCGGCGAACTGGCCGAGAAGTGGGAACTGGTCGAGAACCCGCTGTCGGTCGTCTTCACCCTGCGCAAGGGCATCATGTTTCCCGAGAAGCCGGGCGTGATGCCGAGCCGCGAACTGACCGCCGACGACGTGGTGTTCGCCTTCAACCGGCTGCGCTCCAGCCCCAAGGCGGTGCCGAGCTACTACGACTTCCTCGGCGACGTGGTGGCGAAGGACAAGTACACCGTCGTCTTCAACTTCAAGGAATACAACGCCGAGTGGGATTACCGCCTGGCGTGGGGCTTCTACAGCACGGTGACGCCCAAGGAAGTGGTCGATGCCGGCGCCGGCAACTGGAAGAACGTCAACGGCACCGGGCCGTTCATGCTGACCGACTTCGTCAACGGCAACTCCAACACCTACACCAGGAACCCGATCTACTGGGACAAGGAGAAGATCGACGGCCAGGAATACAAGCTGCCGTTCGTCGACAAGATCATCTACCGCACGATCAAGGACGAGGCGACGCAGCTGGCGGCGATCCGCACCGCCAAGCTCGACATGCTCGAGTCGATCAACGCGCGGCACGTGCCGGAGCTGAAGAAGAGCACGCCCAACCTGGTGCTCGCCAGGCGCCTGTCGATCCTCGGCTCGTTCATGGCGATGCGCACCGACACCAAGCCGTTCGACGACGTGCGGGTGCGCCGGGCGCTCAACATGGCGCTGAACAAGAAGGAAATCATCGAGGCGCACTACAACGGCGAGGCGATGATGCACGCCTACCCGATGTATCCCGACTGGGACGGCTACTTCGATTCGCTCGACAAGATGCCGGCCTCGGTCAAGGAGCTGTACGAGTACAACCCGAAGAAGGCCAAGGAGCTGCTGAAGGAAGCCGGCTATCCCAACGGCTTCACCTTCAAGATGCAGTTCTGCTCGTGCTCGCCCGACCATGTCGAGCTGGCGCCGCTGCTCGCCGCCTATCTCGAGCAGGTCGGCGTCAAGGCCGAGCTGCAGCCGACCGAGTACGGCGCCTTCCTGTCGGCCATGACGACCAAGAAGCACCAGGCCGGTTACCTGATGAACTCGAGCCACACCAACCCGACGACCACGATCCGCAAGAGCTTCATCTCGGGCCAGACCTGGAACCCGTCGATGTACGCGGACGCCAAGTACGACGCCAAGATGGACGCGGTCTACAAGGAGCGCGACGAGAAGAAGCGCCAGCAGATGCTGCGCGAGATGACCGTCGAGATCCTCGAGGCGGCGCCCTACCTGTGGCTGCCGACGCCCTACGTCTACGCCGCGTGGTGGCCGTGGGTGAAGAACTACGGCGGCGAGATGAGCGTCGGCTCGATCCGCCCCGGCCCGATCTACGCCCGCATCTGGATCGACCAGGAGCTGAAGAAGAAGATGGGGCATTGATGGTTGGTGATAGCCGCGTTCTTTTCCTCCCTGCGCGCAAGCGCGGGGAGGTGTCCGCGCAGCGGACGGAGGGGTCATGAGCAACGCGACGGGCGCCCATGACCCCTCCGTCGCCGAAGACGGCGACACCTCCCCATGCTGTCGCATGGGGAGGAAAGAACGCGCGGGGGCCGAATGACAGCGCCGCTCCTCAGCGTCCGCCACCTCTCGACCGAGTTCCGCACCGAGCGCGGCACGGTGCGGGCGGTCGACGACGTGTCGTTTGACCTCGCGGCCGGCGAGACGCTGGCGATCGTCGGCGAATCGGGTTCGGGCAAGAGCGTCACGGCGATGTCGCTGCTGCGGCTGATCCCCAGCCCGCCGGGCCGCATCAGCTCGGGCGAGGTGGTGTTCGACGGCCAGGACCTGCTGAAGCTCACGGACGAGCAGATCCGCGCGATCCGCGGCGACCGCATCGCCATGATCTTCCAGGAGCCGATGAGCTCGCTGAACCCGTCGCTGACGGTCGGCCTGCAGATCGCCGAGCCGATCAACCTGCACCGCAGGACGCCGTGGGCCCGGGCGATGGACATGGCGGCCGACCTGCTGGCCCGCGTGCGGCTGCCCGACGCGAAGAGCCGGGTGAAGGCCTACCCGCACCAGTTCTCCGGCGGCATGCGCCAGCGCGCCATGATCGCGATGGCGCTGGCCTGCCAGCCGCAACTGATCATCGCCGACGAACCGACGACGGCGCTCGACGTCACCGTGCAGGCACAGATCCTCGCGCTGCTCAAGGAGGTCACGCGGGCCGCCAACTCGGCGCTGATCCTGATCACCCACGACCTTGGCGTGGTCGCGCGCTACGCCGACCGGGTCTGCGTGATGTACGGCGGCCGCGTCGTCGAGTCGGCGCCGGCGCGCGACATCTACCGCGACCCGCGCCATCCCTACACGATCGGCCTGATGGCCTCGGTGCCGCGCCTCGACCAGGCCGCCGGCTCGCGGCTGGTGCCGATCGAGGGCTCGCCGCCCAACCTCGCGAAGCTGCCGCCCGGCTGCGCCTTCGCACCGCGCTGCCGCCACGCCACCGACCTGTGCCGGCGCGAGCGCCCGGCGCTGGTCGCGACCGTCCCCGATCATCTCACGGCCTGCCATCACCATGACCAGCTCAGCCCCGCCGCCGCCGCCAGCTGACACGGTCCTCGAGGTCCGCGACCTCAAGGTCCACTTCCCGGTGATGGCCGGGGCGGTGGTGCGCCGACAGGTCGGTAGCGTGAAGGCGGTCGACGGCGTGTCGTTCGACGTGCGTCGCGGCGAGACGCTGGGGCTGGTGGGCGAGTCGGGCTGCGGCAAGAGCACGACCGGGCTCGCCATCCTGAAGATGCTCGACATCACCTCGGGCACGGTGCGCTTCGAGGGCGAGGACATCTCGGGCTACGACCGCGCCCGCATGCGGCCGATCCGGCGCCGCCTGCAGATGGTCTACCAGGACCCGTTCGGCTCGCTGAACCCGCGCATGAAGGTATCGCAGATCGTCGGCGAGCCGCTCGAGGTGCACGGCATGGCCGGCGACCGCGCCGCCTACGAGGCGCGGGTGGCGTCGCTCCTCGACATGGTCGGGCTGCTTCCCGACATGGCCGACCGCTACCCGCACGAGTTCTCGGGCGGCCAGCGCCAGCGCATCGGCATCGCCCGCGCGCTGGCGCTCGAGCCGTCGCTGATCGTCTGCGACGAGCCGGTGTCGGCGCTCGACGTGTCGATCCAGGCGCAGGTCGTGAACCTGTTCCAGGAGCTGCAGGAGCGGCTCGGCCTCACCTACATCTTCATCGCCCACGACCTCGCCGTGGTGCGCCACATCAGCCACCGCATCGCCGTGATGTACCTCGGCCGGATCGTCGAGATCGCCTCGCGCCACGACCTCTACGCCGAGCCGCTGCATCCCTACACCCAGGCCCTGCTGGCCGCGATCCCGATCCCCGATCCCGAGGTCGAGGCGACGCGGCCGCAGCAGATCATCACCGGCGAGGTGCCGTCGGCGATGCGGCCGCCGCCGGGCTGCCGCTTCCACACGCGCTGCCCGCAGGCGATGGAGGTTTGCCGCTCGGTCGAACCGCCGATGGTCCGGCGGGGTGACCGGGTCGTCGCCTGCCACCTCTACGCGCCGACCTGAACGGTCAGGACGGCAGCTTGCCGGCGACGATGCGGCTGCCGAGCGCCCAGCGGTGGACCTCGGACGGGCCGTCGTAGATGCGGAAGGCACGGGTGTCGCGGAAGATGCGCTCGACCACCGTGTCGCGCGTGATGCCCATGCCACCCAGGATCTGCATCGCGCGGTCGGCGACGCGGAAGATCGCCTCCGAGCAGATCACCTTCGACATCGAGCTCTCGTTCGAGGCGCGCTGGCCCTGGTCGAGCAGCCACGCGGTGTGCAGGATCGACAGCCGCGCGGTGTGGATGTCCATGTGGTTGTCGGCCAGCATGAACGACACGCCCTCGTGCTCGCCCAGCACCTTGCCGAACGCGTGGCGCGTGCGCGCGTACTCGGCCGCGATGTCCTGGGCGCGCACCGCCGAGCCGAGCCAGCGCATGCAGTGGCTGAGCCGCGCCGGCGCCAGCCGCACCTGGGCGTAGCGCAGGCCCTTGCCGACCTCGCCCAGCACGGCATCGGCCGGCACGCGCAGGTTCTCGAACCTGAGCACGCCGTGGCCGCCGGTGAAGCTCGAGTCCATGGTGTCGAGCGTGCGCTCCAGCTTGATCGCCGGGTCCTTCATGTCGGCCAGGAACATGGTGGCGTGGCCGTCCTGCGGACCGCCCTCGACCTTGGCCATGACGATCACGAAGGCCGCGCCCTCGGCGCCGGTGATCAGCCACTTGCGGCCGTTGATCACCCACTCGTTGCCGTCGAGCCGCGCCGTCGACTGCAGCATCGACGGGTCGGAGCCGGTGCCGCCCGGCTCGGTCATGGCGAAGCACGAGCGGACGTCGCCCTGGGCCAGCGGCTTCAGGAAGCGCTCGCGCTGGTCGGGCCGCGCCACGACATCAAGCAGGTGGATGTTGCCCTCGTCGGGCGAGGCGCAGTGGATCGCCGTCGGTCCCAGCGCCGAGTAGCCCGCGGCCTCGAACACGTACGCCCGCGCGACCTGGCCGATCGCGCGGCCGCCATACTCCCGCGGCACGTGCGGCGCGAATACGCCGGCATCGCGCGCCAGGGCGTTCATCTCCAGCCGCAGCTCCTCGGTCGGGCCGTGGGCGCCCCAGCGCTTGTCGGTCTCGTAGGGGACGATCTTGTCCTTCACGAAGTCCTTGACGCGCGCCGCGAGGTCCTTGACCTCCGCAGCCGGTTCGAAATTCAGGTCCACGGTCTCACTCCCTGTTGCCGCGTGGCTGTCTACACGAAGGACGGGCGGGTGCGCAGCGTCTCGACGTCGAAGCCGGCCACCTTCTTGTAGCGATCCGACATCGCCTGCAACTCCTGGGGCGCGATCACGTCCTCGATGCGCGCGAACGGCCGGCCGCCCGAGCGCTGCCAGACCTCGCGCAGGATGGCGTCGGGCGGATCGCTGCGGTTGGTCAGCACGACCTTGGCGGTGGCCGGGCCGCGGATCGCGTCGTACTGCACCAGCGCGTCGGGCGTGGCGCCCAGCCGCCGGACCAGCCCGGCGAGGCAGCGCGCGTCGATGATCGCCTGGCCGGCGCCGTTCGAGCCGCGCGGGTACATCGGGTGGGCGGCGTCGCCCAGCAGGCTTAGCCGGCCGAAGCTCCAGCGCGGCAGCGGGTCGCGATCGACCATCGGGTACTCGAGGATCTCCGCCGTCGCCTCGATCATGCCGCTGATGTCGAGCCAGTCGAACTTCAGCCCGGCGAAGGCCGGCATCAGGTCGGCGAGCCGGCCGCGCCCGGCCCAGTCCTGGCGCACGGCGTCGGGCTTCTCGATCTCGGCCACCCAGTTGATCAATGGCAGGCCGCCGCTCTCGGGCGTCGCCGGCCGGACCGGGTAGATCACGGTCTTGCCGACCGTCATCCAGCCGGTCGAGACCATGGTGTCGCCGCCCAGGAAGGCCGGCCAGCGCACCGCGCCGCGCCACATGTTGACCCCCGAGTAGCGCGGCGGTCCCTGGTCGGGATAGAGCTGCCGGCGGATCGCCGAGTGGATGCCGTCGCAACCGATCGCCAGCCGGCCGCGCTGCGGCTCGGCGTTCTCGAAGTGCAGCGTGACGCCGGTCGCATCCTGCTCGGCCTTGCTGACGCGGCGATCGAGGACCACGGCATCGGCGCCCAGCCGCGCCGTGACGGCGTCGAGCAGCACGGCGTGCAGGTCGGCGCGGTGGATCGACAGCTGCGGCCAGTCGTAGCCGGCATAGCGGCCGCGCGGCTCGCTGTAGATGAACTGGCCGTGGCGGCTGTAGAAGGCCAGCGTCCGCGTCTCGATCGACCGCTTCGCCAGCGCGTCCTGCAGCCCGAGCTCGGACAGCTCGCGCATGCCGTGCGGCAGCAGGTTGATGCCGACGCCCAGCGGCCTGATCTCCGGAACGGATTCGTAGACCCGGCACGAGATGCCGGCCTGGTGCAGGCTGAGCGCCAGCGACAGGCCGCCGATGCCGCCGCCGACGATGAGGATGTCGGGATTGCTCATGGTGTCCTGATCCTACAGGTCCCTCGCGGTGCTGTAACGGCGCGCGTCGCCGGCGCGTCCTTCAATCGAAAGGCATGGCCCCGTCGCAGACAATGCCCTCGTTAGCCCTCCTCAGTTGGCGTGGAGACCGTGCCCGGCGACTCGATGAGCTCGAGGCAGCTCATCAATCCATCGGTGGGACCAATCGCGGGCGACGCTTTGCCACTCAACAGCTGAATCGTGCCTATGCGGTCCTCTTGGCGGGACAGTTCCAGGGCTTCTGCACAACCCTCCATGTCTTGAGCGTGGATGCCATTGTGGTGGCGGTTCCCCATCAGGTCCGCAACCTGGTTGCGGCGAACCTGTCCCATGGCCTGATGCTGCACAAGGGCAACGCAGGCCCCGGCAACGTTGGTAGCGACTTCAAGCGCCTGGGCATCGAGCTTTGGCCAGCGCTCTATGCAAGTCATGCGAGGAACAAGAGCCGGAACCGGCATCTGGAGAGATTGAACGTGTGGCGGAACGCCATCGCCCACGACGACTTCCCGCCCAGCCTTTTTCCGCAAGGCCGGAACACGTCGCTCCGCTTCGGGATCGTAAAGTCCTGGCGGGCCGCCTGCGATCAAATCGCTACGCATATGGACACCTGCATGAGACAATACCTCTGCAATCTCTTGGGCACGCCGCCATGGTAGAAAGACCCGCTCGCAACGTCCTGAAGCAAGGAGCGCCCGTGCGCTTCACGTTCGGTCTCAGAAAGATCAAGGGCCGCGTCGTCGAGGCGATCGTGCCGCAAAGAGCAAGTCAGCCGATCGTCTATCGGGTGGCGTTCCATGAATCCGAAGCCGATCCGATGGAAGTCGTCCTGCGCGATACCGACCTGACCGTTGTCTCGCGACAGTCGCCTTCGCGGAAGCGCCGGGTCAGCGGCTGACGGATCGCGCCGCCGCTTTCTTCTTTGGCGGTTTCGCCGGGGTCGCGCCGGCGTAGCGGATCGCTGCCTCCAGGGTCGCCCGGTCGCGCCGGTAGTCGGCGGGACGCTTGCGGTTGACCTGGACCCACTCGCGCATCGGCGCCTTGCCGTAGGGCTGGAAGCGGACGACGCCGGCCCGCTTCATCAGTGCCGTCGCCTCGGCCTCCGGCAGCTTCAGCCCGACGCCCTCGCCGTAGACGCAGGCGAACATCCGGCGGCCGACGAACCACGCCGGGTGGCCGAACATGCGGCCCTCGCGCACCTCGGGGTAGACGGCGAGCAGGGCGCGCAACTCGGCATGGTTGGCTTCGGAGAAGGTCATCGCCGCGATCCTAGCAAGCAGCCCATGCTGGTGTAACGACCGGCTGCTGTAACGACCGGCCGCCCGCTCTCGTCGCTCAGACGGGAGGCGCGATGAACATGCAGGCGACGGTGCGGACCGTGGCGTTCCAGGGCATCGACGTGCTGCCGGTGGACGTGCAGGTCATGATCTCGGGCGGGCAGCTCGCCTTCCCGATCGTCGGCCTGCCCGACAAGGCGGTGGGCGAGAGCCGCGAGCGGGTGCGCGCCACCTTCCGCGCCCTGGGCCTGGCGCTGCCGGGCCAGCGCATCACCGTGAACCTGTCGCCCGCCGACCTCGCCAAGGAAGGCAGCCACTACGACCTGCCGATCGCGCTCGGGCTTCTCGCCGCGATGGGCGTGCTGCCCAAGGACAGCGTCGCGGGCTACGTCGCGCTGGGCGAACTGGCGCTCGACGGCTCGCTCAGCCGCGTGCCGGGCGTGCTGCCGGCGGCGATCGCGGCGCGTGCCACCGGGCGCGGCATCCTCTGTCCCGCGGCCTGCGGCGGTGAAGCGGCCTGGGCGGGATTCGATGGCGGAGCGGGGGAGGGCGCGCCGGGCGTGGTTGCCGCCCCCTCGCTGCTGTCGCTGATCAACCACCTGCGCGGGCAACAGCAACTCGCCCCGCCCGAGGCGCTGGTCGCCGAGGACGCCACGCGCTACCCCGACCTCGCCGAGATCAAGGGCCAGGAGAGCGCCAAGCGCGTGCTCGAGATCGCCGCGGCGGGCGGCCACAACCTGCTGATGATCGGCCCGCCGGGCTCTGGCAAGTCGATGCTGGCGGCGCGCCTGCCCGGCATCCTGCCGCCGTTGGAGCCGGAGGAGGCGCTGGAGGCCTCGATGGTGCGCTCGCTCGCCGGCGACCTCGGCGAGGGCCGGCTGAGCCGCCGCCGCACCTTTCGCGACCCGCACCACTCGGCGACCCTGCAGGCGCTGGTCGGCGGCGGCGCGCGCGCCCGGCCGGGCGAGGTCTCGCTGGCGCACCACGGCGTGCTGTTCCTCGACGAGCTGCCCGAGTTCGATCGCCGCGTGCTCGAGGTGCTGCGCGAGCCGATCGAGTCCGGGCGCATCATGATCTCGCGCGCGGCGCGCCAGGCGGAATTCCCGGCCCGCTTCCAGCTCGTGGCGGCGATGAACCCGTGCCCGTGTGGCTACGCCGGCGATGTCTCGGGCCGCTGCCGCTGCACGCCCGACCAGATCGCACGCTACCGTTCGCGCATCTCCGGTCCGCTGCTCGATCGCATCGACCTCGTGCTCGAAGTGCCGCGCCTCGACCCCTCGGAACTGCGCCAGGCAGCCGACGGCGAACGCTCGGCCGTGGTGCGCGCGCGCGTCATCGCGGCGCGCGCGCGCCAGCTCGCGCGTGCCGGCAAGCCGAACGCCTGGCTCGGCAACCGCGAGAGCGAGCGCGACGGCGCGCTCGGCGAACGCGAACAGCAACTGCTCGAACGCGCGGTGGAACGACTCGGCCTGTCGGCGCGCGCATGGCATCGCATCCAGCGCGTCGCCCGCACGATCGCCGACCTCGACGGCGCCGACGCGATCACGGCCACGCATCTGTCCGAGGCGATCCAGTACCGGCGTTTCGGTCCGGCGTGATCAGGGCCGGTATGCGGCCCGCATGATCCCCGCGTCCTGCCGCTGTCGAGGCAGCAGAACGGCACTCGCGCGCGAGCGCACCTGGAGCAGGCAATCGGTCCGGCACCGAGCCGGATGGGACCCCGCCCGGCGCCCGTTTGCGGTCCATGTCCAGCGGTTTCCTTGCGTTACACTGGACCCGAGTGCCCAGGAAGCCCCGCGCGTGAGCGCCAACGCGACCCTTCATCCCCCCGTGCCGGCCTTCGGCGCCTTGCGCGGCGTTTCCGAGGCGGCGCTCGCGCTCGCGCGCGCGCAGGTCGACGCGGTGCTGGCGGTGGTGATCGCCACGCACGGCGACGTTGCCCGCAAGCGTGGCGCGATGGCCCTGATCGAGCCACGCGGCGTTCGTGCCGGCACGCTGGCCGGGGGCGGGGTCGAGGCGCGCCTCGAATCGGCCGCGCTCGACGTGTTCGCATCGGGTTCGGCCGGGTCGGTG
>JAIUOX010000089.1 GCA_020160955.1 Pseudomonadota bacterium | reverse complement strand
GGCGTGCGGCGCGCCTGAGCGCGGCTACTTCTTGGTCGCGGCCGGCCGCAGGTCCTGATTGAGGAAGGGCGACGGTCCCTTCGGCACCTGGATCACGATCATGCCGACCTTGGCGCTCTGGTGGCAGGCGTTGCAGGCGTCGGTCAGGCGCTGGTAGGCGGCGTCGAAGGCCGCGGCGTCCTTCTTCTCGATCGCCGCCTCGATCGCCTCGATCGGCGCCTTGGTCGCCCCCTCGATCAGGGCCGCGATGTCGAGGTCGCGCCACTTCGGCACCGCCTTGCCGGCATGCTCGAGCGCTTCCTCGAGCTCGTGGATGCCGTGCTTGAGGTACTCCCAGTTGCGCTCGCGCCCGGCCAGCCCGACCTTGAGGTGGCGCGGCTGGACCAGCACCGTCATGTGGTCGCCGAGGCCGAACTTGAAGGCCCCGCCGGCCGGCGGATCGTCGGCCCGGGCAACGGGGGACAGGCCCGCCGCGAGCGCGAGCGCGGCGGCGGCGAGGGCAATGGTCTGGCGGCGGCTGGACATGGATCTTTTCTCCCTGGACCGATCTTACGCCACCGGCAGCAGCACCGTGAAGGTCGAGCCGCGGCCCGGGCTGCTCTGGATGTCGAGGCGGCCGCGGTGACGGTTGACCACGTGCTTGACGATCGCCAGGCCGAGGCCGGTGCCGCCGAGCTGGCGCGAGCGCGCGGCGTCGACGCGGTAGAAGCGCTCGGTCAATCGCGGCAGGTGGGCGGCGGCGATGCCCTCGCCCTCGTCGGCCACGGCGACGGCAACGCGGCCCTCGCCGGCCGGGCCGGCGGCGATCTTCACCGCGGTGCCGGGCCGCGTGTACTTGATGGCGTTGTCGACCAGGTTCTGGAACACGATGGTCAGCTCGTCGGCATCGCCCAGCGCGCGCGGCAAGCCGGGCGCGAGGCGCAGCTGCAGCGCGACCTCGCGGTCGCGCGCCTTCAGCTGCAGCAGGTCGAGCACGCTCTTCAATACCGGCACGAGGTCGACCGCGCCCTCCGGTCGCGCGTGCTCGTGCTGCTCGATGCGCGACAGCATCAGCAGGTCGTCGACCAGCCGGCGCATGCGCTCGGCCTGCTCGGCCATGATGGCGAGGAAGCGGTCGCGCGCCGCCGCGTCGTCACGGGCCGGGCCGCGCAGCGTCTCGATGAAGCCGGCAAGGCCGGCGATCGGCGTCTTGAGCTCGTGGCTGGCGTTGGCGACGAAGTCGGCGCGCATCCGCTCGGCGCGCCGCAGGGCCGTCGTGTCGTGCAGCACCACCAGGGCCAGCGAGCCGTCGGCCGCGGCGCGCGGCAGGCGCTGCAGGTGGGCCACCATGTCGAGCTCGGGCGGTCCCGGCAGGGCCAGCTCGACCACCGCGCCGCCCGGCGCCTCCGCGGCGGCGTCGGGCGCCTGCAGCAGCCCGTCGATCGCCGCCAGCAACTGCGGATGGCGCAGCGTCGTCGAGAGGTCGCGCTCGGGACCGGCCGCGCCCAGCAGCTGCCGCGCCGCGCGGTTGGCCCGCACGATGCGGCGCTGGCGGTCGACCGCGATCAGCGGATCGGGCAGGCCATCGACGATCGACTGCGCCGACTCGGCGACGGCATCGAGCGAGGCCCGCCGCCGCTCGACCTCGGTCGCCTGCTGCGCCGCCGCCGTCGCCTGTTCCGCCACCGACAGCGCGTGGAGATAGCGATTGACCAGGACGACGGTGACGGCGGCGATGCCGGCCATCGCCAGCAGCATCGGGCCCACGGCCAGCGCGCCGGCGCCGTAGAGGGCCAGCAGCGCGACGACCGACGGCGCCAGCGCCAGGGGGTACGCGAGGACCCGCATGCGCCGCCTACTCGCGCTTGGGCGCGAAGAAGCGGATGGCGACCAGGCCGTAGAGGAAACCGCCGACATGGGCCGCCCACGCGACCTGCTCGCCGGCCGCGCCCGGCATGCCGCCGAACAGGCCGAAGAAGACGTTGAGCGCGATCCAGATGCCGGCCACCGGGTAGAGCGACGGCAGGCTGCCGACGTAGCGCATCAGCATCAGCACCGCGCCGAACACGCCCGATACCGCGCCCGAGGCGCCGATCACCGGGTCGTGCGAGCCCGGGTAGAGCAGCACCTGGACGAAACCGGCGACCACGCCGGCCGACAGGTAGAACAGGACGAAGCGCGGGATGCCGAGCAGGCGCTCGACCGGCGCGCCGAACGCCGCCAGCGAGACCATGTTGATGCCGACATGCAGCCAGCCCCCGTGCAGGAACTGGTAGGTGATCGGCGCCAGCAGCTGGCTGGCGAGGCTGCCGCCGGCCGTGTAGCTGGCCGGCACCAGGCCGAAGTTCAGCACCATCATGTCGTCGGTCGCGTCGTCGAGCAGCAGGCTGCGCACGGCCTGGATCGCGAGGTTGATCACGATCAGCCACAGCACCGCCGGCGGCAGGTTGATGGCGCGCTCGCCCGTGCCGCGGCCGGATCCCCGGCGATCGCTGGTATCGAATGGCATGCGCTCCCTGTCTCCTTGTCGACGGTCCGGTCCGGCTCGGCCGGGCCCGCCTGCTTAACGCTTCAGGCGTCGTCTTCCCAGCCAAAGAAAGATCGCGCCGAGGATCAGCGTCGGCGCGCCGAACAGGCTGGCGATCGCCAGCCCCTCCGAATCGCGGCCGAGGTCCGACACGGCGAAGATGCAGCCCAGCGTCAGGAACAGCAGCACCCCGCCCGAGATGGCGAAGAACCAGCCCAGCCCGCGGCCCATCGGCTGCGGCGGCGGCAACACCAGCGGCGGCGGCGGGGGCGGCTTGTCGGTCATCGCGCGGTCTCCGGCGGCTTCGCCTGCCGCGCGCGCCGCAGGCGGCGCCGCCCCAGCCACAGCAGGATGCTGCCCAGGATCAGCGTGGGTAGCCCGAAGATCACGGCCATGAGGAACAGGTCGAAGTCCCTGTTGCCGATGTTCACCGCAAGGATGCAGCCCAGCGTCAGGAACAGCAGCACGCCGCCCGAGATCGCCAGGAACCAGCCAAGCCCGCTGCCGACCGGCGGCGGCGGCGGCAACACCAGCGGCGGCGGGGGCGGCTTGTCGGTCATCGCCGGGCCTCGGCCAGGCGCGCGTTGCCGGCGGCGCCGGGCCGGTAGAAGGTGTTGTAGGTGTCGAACGGCACGATCGCGCCCTCGGGCGTCACGAAGTGGACGCAGCTGCGCTTGACGTTGCCGAGGCAGAAATTGAAGCGGTCGAGGAACTCGACGATGGTGACGCGGAAGACGTTCTCGTAGCCCGAGCCCTCGGGCATCGGCACGTCGGGCAGGCAGCACAGCAGCGAGCCCAGCCGCTCGGTCGTGTTGGTGTCGGCGGTCGACAGCGACAGCAGGTCGACGAAGCGCCGCCGCAGCTCCGGGTACTTCTCAAACGAGATCGCGTTGGGCACGCTGGGCAGCAGCGCCTCGCGCGGCACCAGCGAGGTCAGCGGGATCACCTTCTCGCCGTCGCGCACGCCGTAGCCGATCGAGATCGAGGCCGGGTTGCAGGGCAGCGGGATCATGTCGCCGTCGGCGAAGATGCCCGAGTCCTGCACGATGCGGCGGCGGATCTCCGACAGCACGATGCGGTTCGCCTTGGGGTCGAAGCCCTCGTTGCGGCCGGCGTCCTGCACCGGCTGGAAATTGACGCCGCGCACGCACCTGTACTTGAGCGCGTGGCGCACGATGTCGCCGATCTCCGCGTCGTTGACGCCGCGCTTCACCGTGCAGACCAGCGTCGTCGAGATGTTGCGCGCCTCGAGGTTGGCCAGCGCCTGTCGCCGGATGCGCGACAGCGCGGCGCCGCGGATGTCCTTCAGCGCCGCGTCGTTCAGCGAATCGAACTGAAGGTAGACCTCGAAGCCCGGCTTGAGCGCCGCCAGCGCATCGCAGAACGCCTCGTCCTCGGCGATTCGGATGCCGTTGGTGTTCAGCATGACGTGGCGGATCGGCCGCGCGCGGGCGGCGGCGAGGACCTCGAGGATCTGCGGGTGCAGCGTCGGCTCGCCGCCCGAGATCTGCACCAGGTCGGGTTCGCCCTCGCTCTTCACCAGCGCGTCGAGCATGAACTCGACCTCGGCCAGCGTCCGGTGGCTGTCCTTGCGCGGCGAGGAGTCGGCGAAGCACACCGGGCAGCTGAGGTTGCAGGCCTCGTTGATCTCGACGATGGCGAGGCAGGAATGCTGCTCGTGGTCGGGGCAGAGGCCGCAGTCCCACGGACAGCCGCGCTCGGTGCGGGTATGCGGCTGCAGCGGCCGGTCGCCGGGCTTCAGGTAGTCGAGCGTGCGCCGCCAGTAGACCGGGTCGTCGGACACCAGCGTCTTCATCACGCCGTGCTCGGTGCAGCGCTTGGAGTAGTAGATGCGGCCGTCTTCCTCGACGATCTTGGCCGGCACGAGACCCAGGCAGGTTTCGCACAAGGATGTCGTCTGCCCCAGGAAGAGGTAGGGAGCGGACTTGCGTTCTACCCCGTCTGGCATCGGCGGCTCCCGCGGATCATCCCGACAGCGTACAGGACGAGGCCGAGGCAGACAAAATGGAACAGGTTCAGCGGGCCTGTGACCGTTGCGTAAGGCTTCAGGAACTCCCAAGCGAAGCGCTGCAGGCCGTACCAGCCGACCACGATGTAGAAGCCGTTGGCGAGCCAGAACGGGTCGCGGGCCCGCAGCTTCACGAGCAGCACGACCGCCATCGCGGCCATCGCCAGCGATTCGTAGAGCTGCACCGGGTGGCGGGCGATGCCGTCGCCGAAGTCGACCGCCCACGGCAGCGCGGTCGGCGTGCCGTAGGTGAAATCGGGCAGGCCGGCGAAGAAGCAGCCCAGCCGGCCGACCGCGACGGTGATGCAGAAGGGCGCGGCGAAGGCGATGCCGGTCGAGCCTGTGAGACCGCTCAGCCGCTTGAAGGCCTCGACCGCGGCGATCGCGCCGGCGAGGCCGCCGACCATCGAGAAGCCGATGGCCGTCTCGCCCGACAGGACGGCGTTGGCGGTGCCGAACACCAGCGCGCCGAGCAGGGCGCCAGCGCCGGCCGACAGGGCATAGAGCGCGGGGTGCGGCAGGGAGCGGGCCGGCACCAGCCGCCGCGTGACCAGCCAGAACGTCGCCATCGAGGCGAGCCATGCCAGCACGTCGAAGACGGTGTGGACGAGCGGCAGGCCGAACGGGGTCATGAAACGCAAAGGTCCCTCGCTACGCTCGGGATGACAAGAAAAGTCCTGTCATCCCGAGCGCAGCGAGGGACCTTTCCGTCCTATTTCCTCGGGCCGCCCTGTCCCGTGGCGCGCAGGCGCAGGCGCAGCGCGTTCAGCTTGATGAAGCCCTCGGCGTCGCGCTGGTCGTAGGCGCCGGCGTCGTCCTCGAAGGTCACGGTCTTCATCGAGTAGAGCGACTTCGGCGACTTGCGGCCGACCACCGTGGTGTTGCCCTTGTAGAGCTTGAGCCGCACCGTGCCGGTGACGTTCTCCTGGCTCTTGTCGATCAGCGCCTGCAGCATCTCGCGCTCCGGCGAGTACCAGAAGCCGTAGTAGACCAGCTCGGCGTACTTCGGCATCAGCTCGTCCTTGAGATGCGCCGCGCCGCGGTCGAGCGTGATCGACTCGATGCCGCGATGCGCGGCGTACAGGATCGTGCCGCCCGGCGTCTCGTAGATGCCGCGGCTCTTCATGCCGACGAAGCGGTTCTCGACCAGGTCGAGGCGGCCGATGCCGTTGGCCTTGCCCAGCTCGTTCAGCTTGGTGAGCAGCGTCGCCGGCGACATCTTCACGCCGTCGATGGCGACCGCGTCGCCCTTCTCGAAGTCGATGGTGATGTAGGTCGCCTTGTCGGGCGCGGCCTCGGGCGAGATCGTGCGCTGGTAGACGACCTCGTCGGCCTCCTCCCAGGGATCCTCCAGGATCTTGCCCTCGCTCGACGAGTGCAGGAGGTTCGCGTCGACCGAGAACGGCGCCTCGCCGCGCTTGTCCTTGGCGATCGGGATCTGGTTCTCCTCGGCGAACTCGATCAGCCGGGTACGCGAGGTCAGGTGCCACTCGCGCCACGGCGCGATCACCTTGATGTCGGGCTTGAGCGCGTAATAGGTCAGCTCGAAGCGCACCTGGTCGTTGCCCTTGCCGGTCGCGCCGTGCGCCACCGCGTCGGCGCCGACCTGGCGCGCGATCTCGATCTGGCGCTTGCCGATCAGCGGCCGCGCGATCGAGGTGCCGAGCAGGTACTGGCCCTCGTACAGCGCGTTGGCGCGGAACATCGGGAACACGAAATCGCGGACGAACTCCTCGCGCAGGTCGTCGATGAAGATGTTCTCCGGCTTGATGCCGAGTAGCTCGGCCTTCTTGCGCGCCGGCTCGAGCTCCTCGCCCTGGCCGAGATCGGCGGTGAAGGTCACGACCTCGCACTCGTAGGTCGTCTGCAGCCACTTCAGGATCACCGAGGTGTCGAGGCCGCCGGAATAGGCCAGGACGACCTTCTTGATGTCGCCCTTCTTGTGGGGACCGGTATGAGAAATGCTCATGGCAAGCCGCTTTCGTCTCGGTTCTGTAAAGGCGGGCGGACTATAGCCATAATGGCCGTCCAGTCGAGCATGCCATGGCCTCTGCCCTAGATCGTCTCACCTATGCCGCCCGCCAGACCGCGCGGGTCGCGTGGTATGCCGGCCACTACGCCGCCGGCCGCAAGCTGCTGAAGCCGATGCCGAAGCCGGGCTTCCCGGTCGGCCCGGTGCCGGACCGCGACGCGCTCACCCGCGACATCCGGGCGCTGTTCCAGCGCGAGTGGCAGGACGTCGCATCCGGCCTGTTCCCGGCGCCCCGGGCGCTGTCGGTCGATCCCGGCGACCTGCTGCGCCGCAGCCTGCTCTATTTCCGCGACCTGCCGCAGGTCGACGCCCGCCGCCACGGCCAGTCCGACGAGCTGCCGCCCGGCACGCAGGCCGACGGGCTGCCCGACTACTACCGCCAGAACTTCCACTTCCAGAGCGACGGCTGGCTCTCCGACCGCTCGGCGACGCTGTACGACACCCAGGTCGAGGTGCTGTTCACCGGCGCCGCCGACGCCATGCGCCGCCGCGCGCTGCGCCCGGTCGCCGACTGGATGGCCGGCCGCAACCAGCGCGCCGTCACCGGCCTCGACGTCGGCTGCGGCACCGGCCGCCTGCTCGCCTTCCTGCACGAGGCGTGGCCGGGCGTGCGCTTCACCGGCCTCGACCTCAGCCCGCCCTACCTCGCCGAGGCGCGCCGCACGATCGGCCGCACGGCGCGCGTCAAGCTGGTCGAGGGCGCGGCCGAGCGCCTGCCGATGGCCGACGCCAGCGTCGATCTCGTCGTGTCGTCGTACCTGCTGCACGAGCTGCCGCCGGAGGTGCGCCGCGTCGCGCTGTCGGAGATGGCGCGCGTGCTGGCGCCGGGCGGGCTGCTGGTGATCGTCGATTCGATCCAGAAGGGCGACAAGCCGGACTGGGATGGCCTGCTCGACCTGTTCCCGCACCACTTCCACGAGCCGTACTACGCCGACTACGTCGGCGGCCGGCTGGAGGACGCCGCTCTCGGATTGACGGTCGTGTCGGTCGAGCGCGCCTTCCTGTCGAAGGTCGTGGCCTGGCGGAAGTGAAGGGTCCCTCGCTTCGCTCGGGATGACAAGAAGGACTGTCATCCCGAGCGAAGCGAGGGACCTTTAGAGAGCCACTTTCTCGCGCCGCCCGCGCTGGCTGGCGCTCTTGAGCTGGCCACAGGCGGCGAGGATGTCGCGGCCGCGCGGCGTGCGGATCGGGGCGCTGAGGCCGCCGTCGTTCACGATCTCGGCGAAACGGTGCATGCGGTTGTTCGAGCTGCACTCGTAGGCCGCGCCCGGCCACGGGTTGAACGGGATCAGGTTCACCTTGGCATGGATCGGCTTCAGGATGCGCACCAGCTCGCGCGCGTCGGCGTCGCTGTCGTTGACGCCCTTCAGCATCGCGTACTCGAAGGTGATGCGCCGGCTGTTGCGCGCGCCGGGATAGGCGGCGCAGGCCTTCAGCAGCTCGGCGATCGGCCACTTGCGGTTGATCGGCACCAGCGTGTCGCGCACCGCGTCGTTGACCGCGTGCAGCGACACCGCGAGGTTGACGTCGAGCACCTCGCCGACCTTCGGGATCATCGGCACGACGCCCGAGGTCGACAGCGTGATGCGGCGGCGGCTGAGCGCGATGCCCTGCTCGTCCATCACGATGCGCAGCGCGGTCGCCACGTTGTCGAAATTGTAGAGCGGCTCGCCCATGCCCATCATCACGATGTTGGACAGCATGCGCGTCGTCTCGATCGGCGTCGGCCACTCGCCGTAGCTGTCGCGCGCCACCATGAACTGGCCGACGATCTCGGCCGGCGCGAGGTTGCGCACCAGCGGCTGCGTGCCGGTGTGGCAGAAGGTGCAGGTCAGCGTGCAGCCGACCTGGCTCGACACGCAGACCGAGCCGCGATCCTCCTCCGGGATGTTGACGGTCTCGGCCTCGTTGCCGTCGGCGAAGCGCAGCAGCCACTTGCGGGTGCCGTCGGTCGAGCGCTGCTCGGTCACGATCTCGGGCCGCTCGACCACGAACAGCTCGGCCAGCCGCTCGCGGGTCTTCTTGGCGATGTTGGTCATGCGGTCGAAGTCGCGCACGCCGTGCCAGTAGATCCACTGCCAGACCTGGCGGGCGCGGAACGGCTCCAGCCCGGCCTCTGCCATCGCCGCCTTCAGCTCGTCGCGCGACAGGCCGACCAGGTTGCGGCGCGTGTCGTTGCGGCCGCGGAACGGCTCGGTAACCTGGAGGGGCTCGGTGGGCAGCATGGCTGGGCCTCACATAGGGGATGAGGCCCGCCGCCGCCACCCCCGGCGGCAATTTCCTATTTGTTCTCCAGCCGAGCCTTGATCCGCTGGCGGCGCTTGTAGATCGGCTCACCGAACACCGGCGGGGCCAGCGGCTCGGTGGGGCCGCCCTCGCCGACCGGCCGGTCGGCGTGGCGGCCGAGGCTCAGCAGGCGGTCGTACATCACCAGGGCCCCGGCGACGCCCAGGTTGACCGAGAACCGGGTCGGGATCTTGACCACGTAGTCGCACAGGCCCTGGACCTCGGCCGACAGGCCCTCGCGCTCGGCGCCCAGGATGTAGGCGGCCTGCCGGGGGTGGCGGAAGCTCGGCAGCTCGATCGCCTCGTCCGAGATCTCGATGCCGACCAGCCGGCAGCCCTGCGGCAGGCGGAAACTCTCGAGATCGGCGAAGTGGTAGGTCGGGACCGAGCGCGGCGTGTCCGAGGTGTCGCTGTTCGCCCCCTCGCGGCGGTTGTACTGCGCGCGCAGGGTGAAGACGAAGGACGCCCCGAAGGCATGGGCGGTGCGGAACAGGGTGCCGACGTTCAGGGCCTTGCTGACGCCTTCCACACCGATGCCGAAATAGCCTTTCATGGCGAGTCGTTTTGCTGCACTAATTCCTCGCAGGCGCTGCTCGCCCCCCGGGTAGCGCCCAGCCCGCCGTGAAACAAGGCCAGAATGACCGTTAACTCGCCGATGGATGATGTCCGCGCCCAGTACGAGGCGCTGCCCTATCCGCCGCGCGACCCGCGCGACGAGGCGATCCGGCTGATCACCGGCACCCCGAGCCACATCCTCGAGGTCAACCACTACCTGTTCGCCGGCCGGCTGAACTTCAACCGGCCGTTCCGCGCCCTGGTGGCGGGCGGCGGCACCGGCGACTCCTGCATCATGATGGCGCAGCAGCTGGCCGACCGGCGCTGCCCCGGCGAGATCGTCTACCTCGACATCTCGACCGCTTCGCGCGCCGTCTGCGAGGCCCGCGCCAAGGCGCGCGGCCTGCGCAACATCACCTTCCTGACCGGCTCGCTGCTCGACCTGCCGACCATGCCGATCGGCGCCTTCGACTACATCGACTGCACCGGCGTGCTGCACCACCTGCCCGACCCGGCGGCCGGCATGCGCGCGCTGGCGACCGTGCTGCAGCCGGAAGGCGGCATGGGCGTGATGCTGTACGGTGAGTACGGCCGCAGCGGCGTCTACCCGCTGCAGGAGCTGCTGCGCACGCTGGCGCCGCTGTCGATGGCGCTGGAGGACCGGATCGCGATGGCCAAGCGCCTGATCCGCTTCCTGCCGACCACCAACCTGTTCCGCCGCAATCCCTACCTCAACGACCACGTCACCGGCGGCGACGCCGGCCTCTACGACCTGCTGCTGCACAGCTGCGACCGCGCCTTCACGGTGCCGCAGATCGGCAGCATGGCGCAGGAGGCGGGGCTGCGCGTCGTCGCCTTCCTCGAGCCGGTGCGCTACGAGCCCGCGACCTACATGAGCGACCCGATCATCGCGCGGCAGGCCAGCTCGCTGCCGCTGGTCGAGCGCGCCGCCTTCGCCGAGCGGCTGGCCGGCAACCTGCGCACCCACGTGTTCTACGCGACGCGCGCCGGCTTCGACACGGTGGCGCGGCCGGAGGACACCTCGGCGATCCCGGTGCTGCGCGAGATGGACCCGCAGAAGCTGGCGGCCGGCCTGCAGCCCGGCACGCCGCTGATCGCCAACCTCGACGGCTTCCCGTGGCGTGCCCAGCTGCCAGCGCTGGCGCCGCGCATCGTCGGCCAGATCGACGGCCGCCGCACCGTCGCCGAGATCTACACCTCGCTCGGCGCCCAGGGCGGCCTGCCGCAATGGGAAGACTTCTACGCCCAGTTCGAGGACCTCTACGTCAAGCTGAACGGCGTCAATCACCTGCTGCTACGCTTCCGCACCTGATCGCCCGCGGCCGGTCCCGACCATGCGGCGGTCCTTCCTCGCGCTCGGCCTCGCCAACTCCTTTCTCTGGTCGCTCTACCTGCTGCTGACCCGCCACGTCGTGAGCGGCCTGGCGCTCGACGCCTGGGCCTACACGCTGGTCCAGCTGCTGGCCGCCGGGCTGGTGCTGCTGGCGCTCGGCCGCCGCGCGCCGGGCAGCTGGCGCGCCCTGCTGGCGCCGTGGACCGTCGCCTATGCCTTCCTGCGCGTCGGCATCAACGGCGCAACCTCGGCGGCGATCGTCTGGCTGGCGATCACCCAGAGCACGCTGATCTCGACGGTAGCCGTGGTGATCGGCGCGCTGTCGGGCTGGGTGCTGTCGCGCCAGGCCCCGGCGCGGCGCGACGTGCCGGGCCTGCTCCTGCTGGCCGGCGGCGTCGCGGCGCTGGCCGCGCTGCTGGCGCCCGGCGCGTGGCGCGGCCTGTTGTGGCTGTTCGCCTCCGAAACCATGGCGGTGGCGGGCTCGTGGATGATCGCCGCCCACCCACGCAACCGATCGACCGACCTCGCCGCGCGCAGCCGCTTCACCGGCGAGATCCTGGTCGCCGCGTCGCTGGCGCTGATCGTGGTGTGGAGCGCGCTGGGGCTGGCCGGCGCCATGGCCTCGCCATGGGCCGGCGGCGGCGACGCCTTCGGGCGGCCCGAGCTGTGGCTGTGGGCGGCGCTGGCCGGGCTGCTGTTCCGCGCGCCCGGCACGTGGCTCGGCTTCTGGACCATCCACCACACCGGCGTGCAGACCTACCTGGTGGCGCTGGGCGCCATGCCGTTCTTCGCCATCGCGCTGGAAGCCGGCGCGGCGGCGCTCGGCTGGGTGAGCGCGCCGCGCCTGACTGGCCCGGAGTGGCTGTCGGCCTCGATCATCCTCGCCGGCGTGGTCTGGCTGATCGCGGCGCGCGTGAAGTCTCGGGCGTAAGCCCCCTCACCCAGCCTCTCCCCCTGCGGGGGAGAGGAGAATGAAGGGAGGCTTCTTCACTTTCATGTTCCTCTCCCCCGCAGGGGGAGAGGCCAGGTGAGGGGTTCAGCCGAACGTGCGGCGGTAGCTCTTCGTCATCAGCTCGTCGAGGCGCGTGCCGGGTTCGAAGTCGGCCATGCCCTCGGGCCGCGCGAGGCCGGGCAGCTGGCGCGGGCAGTCCGACGCTTCGCCGATCACCTGCGTCACCGGGTAGAGCGCCGACCACGCCGGCACGGTGGCGTAGTCCTCCTCCTCGTCGCCGACATGGGTGCTGCGGACCTTGCCCGAGGCGTGCTCGATCTCCATGCCCATCATGGTCGTCGCCTTGAACTCCTGGGCATTGGGCTGGCGAATCAGCGTCGAGCGGCCGGGATAGATGCGGTCGATGAAGCGGTCCATCAGCTTCAGCTTGGTCTCGGCATCGTCGATCACGTGGGCGGTGCCGAACGCCATCACCGAGCGGTAGTTCACCGAGTGGTGGAAGCCCGAGCGCGCCATCACCAGAGCATCGAGGTGGGTGACGGTGAGGCAGACCGGCACACCCTCGGCCTGGGTGCGGATCATCCGGCTGGCCGACGAGCCGTGCCAGTAGAGGTGGTCGCCCTCGCGCCAGAAGGCGGTCGGCGTGCAGTACGGCCGACCGTCGATCACGTAGGCGATGTGGCAGACCAGCGCCGCGTCGAGGATCTCGTAGACCGTCTTGCGGTCGTAGCGGCCACGGTCGTGCACGCGCTTCACCCGGTTGACCGGCGTGACGCCGAACGACTCGGGGGAATTCTCGGTGGGCAGGCCGCGACGGGCGGTGGGACTGGTCATGACGGGTCTCCGGGACGATTGCGGCCGCGATCCTGCGCACGATAAGGTACAGGTGAAAGAGCCAGTTCAGACATTCCGGGCTGTACCAGTATGCCGCGCCCCGTCCGCCAGGCCGCCCCGCTCGGCCTCGTCCTCGATCCCGCCGCGCCCGAGCCGCTGCACCGACAGATCGGCGCGCAGGTGCGCCGCGCCATCCTCGAGCGCCGGCTGGCGCCCGGCCAGCGCCTGCCGTCGTCGCGCCTGATGGCGAGCGAGCTGGCAGTGGCGCGCGGCACCGTGCTGCTGGCGATGGACCAGCTGGTGGCCGAGGGCTACGTCGTGGCGCAGGCGGCGTCCGGCCTGTCGGTCGCCACCGACCTGCCCGACGAGATGCTGACCGCGCCCCCGGTCGCCCGCCCCGCGCGGGCCGAGCCGCCGGCCGCGGCCGCCGGATCGCGGCGCGCGCGGCAGGCGCTGCGCGAGGTGCCGCCGCCGCTCGCGGGCGACGCCCCGCCGCTCGCCTTCCCGACCGGCTAGCCCGACCGCGAGTCGTTTCCCTTCGCGCTGTGGGCGCGGCTGGTCGAGCGCGAATGGCGCCGGCCGTCGTGGACCGTCGCCGGCGCGCCGCATCCGTTCGGCCACGAGGGCCTGCGCGCCGCCATCGCCGACCATCTCGGCGCGGCGCGCGGCTTCGCCTGCGATCCCGGCGCCATCGTGATCACCAGCGGCATGCGCCAGAGCCTGTCGCTGCTGGCCTGGGCGACGCTCGATCCCGGCGAGGCGGCGTGGATCGAGGAGCCGGGCTTCGTCGGCACGCGCGAGGCGCTGGCCGCCGCGGGCGTGCGCGCCGTGCCGGTGCCGATCGACGCGGCGGGCTTCCCGGTCGAGCGCGCGCTGGCGCTGGCGCCGCGCGCCCGGCTGGCCGTCGTCGCGCCGGCGCACCACTTCCCGATCGGCACCATGCTCGGCCTGCCGCGCCGCCTCGAGCTGCTGAGCTGGGCCGAGCGCAGCGGCGGCTGGATCGCCGAGGACGACTACGACGGCGAGTACCGCTACACCGGCCGGCCGCTGGCGCCGCTGCGCGCGCTCGACCGCAGCCGCCGCGTCGCCTACCTCGCGAGCTTCTCCAAGCTGCTCTTCCCGGCGCTGCGGCTGAGCTACGTCGTGCTGCCCGATTCGCTGGTGCCGGCCGCCGAGGCGCGCATGGCGGCGGCGCACGACCGCGCCTCGCTGCTGGGCCAGGGCGCGCTGGCGCGCTTCATCGCCGACGGCCACTTCACGACGCACCTGCGCCGAACCCGGCTGCTCTACGCGCGACGGCAGGAAGCGATGCTCGCCGGCATGGCGCGTCACCTGTCGCGCTGGCTGTCCTGCGACGCCGATCCCGGCGGCATGCACCTCGTGGCGCGGCCGGTCGCCAAGGGCTTCGACGACCGCGCGGTGGTCGCGGCCGCCGCCCGGGCCGGCCTCGCAGTGTCGCCGCTCTCGACCTGCTATGCCGGCCGCGCGCGGCGGCACGGCCTGATCCTGGGCTACGCCGGCACGCCGGAAGCGGAGATCGACGCGGCGTGCGCGAAGCTGGCGGGCGTGCTGCGGCGGGAAAAGTCTGTCATCCCGAGCGCAGCGAGGGACCCTTGCCTCACTTCTTCAGCGCGTCGGGGTTGATCACGTTGATCGGCTTGCCGTCGAGCCAGGCCTCGATGTCCTCGACGGTGCCGCCGTAGAACTGGCGGTAGCTTTCCTCGACGACGTAGCCGAGGTGCGGCACCAGCGTGACGTTGTCGAGAGTCGTGAGCGGATGCCCCTTGGGCAGCGGCTCCTTGTCGTACACGTCGAGGCCGGCATGGGCGATCGTGCCGTTCTGCAATGCCGCGATCAGCGCCGCCTCGTCGATGATCGGCCCGCGCGCGGTGTTCACGATGGTCGCGGTCTTCTTCATCTTGGCGAGGTCGGCGGCGCCGATCAGGCCGCGGCTGCGCGGCGACAGCACGAGGTGGATCGACACGAAATCGGAGGTCGCCAGCAGCTCGTCCTTGCTGACCAGCTTCGCGCCACCCTTGGCCGCCTTCTCCTCGGTCAGGTTCTCGCTCCACGCCACGACGTCCATGCCGAAGGCGCGGCCGTAGCCCGCGACGCGGCTGCCCAGCCGGCCGAGCCCGATGATGCCCAGCCGCTTGCCCTCCAGCACCACCATCTGGCGGATGCCGTCGTGCCAGCCGCCGCTGCGCATCAGCCGCTCGGCCTTGGCGAGGTCGCGCGCGCACGACATCAGCAGCGCCCAGCACAGCTCGGCGGTCGAGGCGGTCGAGCCGCCGCCCGGGGTGTTGCTGATCGGGATGCCGCGCTCGGTCGCCGCCTTGTCGTCGAGGCTCGACGCGCGCGCGCCGGTCAGCACCATGAACTTGAGGTTCGGCAGCTTCTCGATCAGGGCGCGCGGGAACGCGGTGCGCTCGCGCAGCAGGCCGAGGATGTCGAACGGCGCCAGCTTCCGGGCGGCGTCCTCGACCGAGGTGAACGGCTCGTGGAACGTCGTGATCTCGACGCCGCGCTTCTTCAGGCGGTCCCAGTCCGCCATGCGATGCGCCACCTTCTGGTAATCGTCGAGCAGGGCGAGTTTGACGGTTTGCGACATGACGGGTCCTGGAGGATGATGATCGGGTCCGTGCCGTTATAGCCGCAGGGGAGGGCCATGGGCATCCGCGTAACGCCGGTCGCTCACGACTTCGTGGCCGAGATTTCCGGGATCGACCTCGCCCGGCCGCTGGCCGCCGCCGACCGCGACGCGATCCAGGCGGCGATCGACCGCTACGCCGTCGTGGTCTTCCACGACCAGGCGCTGACCGACGAGCAACACCTCGCCTTCGCGCGCCATTTCGGGCCGATCCATTCCTCGGCCCAGCGTGCCCGCCACCAGGGCATCAAGCACCGCCTCGCCATCCCCGAGATCGCCGACATCTCCAACCTCGACGGCGAGTCCAACGTGCTGGCGCCCGACGCCAAGCGCCGGCTCGACTGGCTGGCCAACCGGCTGTGGCACACCGACGCCTCGTTCCGCGAGCCCGCCGGCGCGCTGTCGCTGCTCTACGCCCACGTCATCCCGGACGACGGCGGCGACACGGAGTTCGCCGACATGCGCGCGGCCTACGACGCGCTGCCCGACGCCACGAAGGCGCAGGTCGAGCCGATGATCGCCGAGCACTCGATCTGGCAGTCGCGCGGCCAGCTCGCGGTCACCCGCTACACCGACGAGGAACGCGCGACCCTGCCGCCGGTCCATCACCCGGTGGTGCGCACCCACCCCACGACCGGCCGCAAGGCGCTGTACGTCGCCAGCCACGCCTCGCACATCGTCGGCCTGCCGGTGCCCGACGGCCGGCTGATCCTGATGGACCTCATGGAGCACGCGACCCAGCGCCCGTTCGTGCACCGCCATCGCCGGCGGGTCGGCGACCTCGTGATCTGGGACAACCGCTGCACCATGCACCGCGCCCGGCCGTTCGACACCACGAAGGTCCGCGACCTGCGCCGCGTCACGACGATGGACGTCGCCGCCTGAAGGGTCCCTCGCGGCGCTCGGGATGACAGCCCTTTTTCTTGTCATCCCGAGCGCAGCGAGGGACCTTCAGGCCATGACAAGATTCCGCTGGTTCGTCGTCTTCCTGCTGTTCGCCATCACCGTCGTGAACTACGTCGATCGGGCGGCCATCGCCTACGCGCTGCCGCAGATGCAGAAGGCGCTCGACCTGTCGCTGGCCGAGAGCGGCGCGGTGCTGGGCGCGTTCGGGCTGGGCTACGCCGTCACCACGCTGCTGGGCGGCGTCGCGGTCGACCGCTACGGCGCGCGGATCGTGCTCACCGTCGCGGCGATGCTGTGGAGCCTGTCGATCGGCCTGACCGGCGCGGCGAGCGGGCTGGCCATGCTCTACGCCGCGCGCGTCCTGCTGGGCGTGTCGGAGGGCCCGAACTTCCCCGCGCTGACCGGCGCGGTGACGCCGTGGCTGCCGCCGCACGAGCGCGCCACGGCGCTCGGCAACGCGCTGGTCGCGGTGCCGGTGGCGCTGGCGATCGGCGGCCCGCTGGTGACGCACCTGCTGGCCTGGCTCGACTGGCGCGCCACCTTCGGCGTGCTGTTCGTGCTGTCGGCGCTGTGGGTGCCGCTGTGGTTCTTCCTGTTCCGCGACACGCCCGAGCAGTCGCGCTTCGTCGGCAAGGACGAGCTGGCGCTGATCCGCGCCGCCGAGGGAGCCGCTTCGACCGCACCGGCCGCCCGCCACGCCTGGCCGGGGGCCGCCGAGCTCGGCCGGCTGTTGGCCAACCGCACGCTGCTGGCCAACACCTGGGCATTCTTCGTGTTCGGCTACTTCGTGTTCTTCTTCATGTCGTGGCTGCCGAGCTACCTGCACCACCGCTACGGGCTCGATCTCAAGGCGGTCGGCCTGTTCAGCGTCCTGCCGTGGCTGGCCGCCGCGGTCGCGCTGTGGGCGATGAGCCGCTGGTCCGACCGGCTGGCGACCCGCACCGGCAACATGCGGCGGGCGCGCTCGGCCCTGATCGCCGGCAGCCAGCTGGTGGCGGCGATTGCCGTGGTCCCGGTGGCGCTGACCGGCAACCTCACCGTGGCGATCATCGGCATCACCGTCGCCGTGGCGGCGTCGATGGGCGCCAACGCCGCCTACTACGCGGTCAACGTCGACATCGCGCCGCGGCGCGCGGCGACCGCGCTGGGCATCATGGACTTCGCCTTCGCGCTGGCCGGTTTCGCCGCGCCGGTCGTCACCGGCTGGGTGCTGCACCTGCGCGGGTCGTTCCAGGACGCCTTCCTGCTGATGACCGGGCTGGCGCTGTCGTCGGTCGTGGTGGTGGCGCTGTTCCACCACCCCGACCGCGACAAGGTCACCTGACCGCTACTTGAGCAGGATCGGCAGCGCCTGCTGGTAGGCGATCTCGGCGCGCGCCTTGAGCTCGGGCAGGGTGCAGCTGCCGATCGGGTGCTGCACCGTCAGGAAGGGATAGTCGGGCAGGCCGAGCACGCGCGCGATGTTGCGGGCCGTGACCCTGAAGGGCTCGGTGCACAGCACCACCGCCCGCTTGCCGAGTTGTTCGAAGGTGATTCCGTCGTGCAGACTGCACGTCGAGCAGGAGCCTCAATCCCCGAGGCCGGTCAGCAGGAAGTCGACCTCCTGGGCGACGTTCACCAGGGTCTGTCCGGGCGCCGGGGCGCTGGCGTTCTTCTTCGAGGCCAGCGTGCGGATCGTGCAGCCGTTCCTTTGCACGAACAGCTGCGCGACCTCGTTCAGCATCTCCTCGGCGTTGAGCTTGCCGTTCTCGAGGATGCCGATGCGCAGGCCGTCGATGCTGGCCAGCGCCGGGGCGCGCACCGACTTGCGCGGCGGCGTGGTCGAGGTCGGGGCATAGAGTTGCATGGCGGTCTCTCCTACTTCGACGTGTGGTTCGGGGGCAGCGCGATCGGCGCATGCTGGAAGATCGAGCCGCGGCCGCGGCTCCACGACGGGATGAAGCAGGAATGCCCGCCGGCATCGCCGCCGCCCATGGTGATCAGGATGTCGTCGGGCCGCATGCCGCGATGGACGAAGCCGTCCTCGACCAGCGGCGACCGGCCCTCGCCGCGCTGCGCCTCGTACTCGCGCTCGCGGAACTTGCCGACGCTCTTCATGCCCTCGACCGAACGCTTGGCCTGCGCGAACAGGAAGTCCTGCGAGCGTTCGCGGCTCCAGCCGGCGTCGGCCAGGATGGTCATGTGCTCGGGGGCGAGGATCACCACGCTCTGGCCCAGCGTGATGCAGCCGTAGTTGGCCATCGCGTCGGCGACCGAACCCAGCACCTGCTCCGGCGTGTTGCCGCCGTGGTTCTCGACGTTGCAGAAGCCACCGCCGGCATAGGCCGTGACGCTCGACGTGCCCTTCGGGTAGCCCTGCGCCTCGCACAGCAGCGGCCACGGGTTGCCGCGCGCGCGCTCGGCGATGCAGAAGCTGTACTTGCCGGGATTGCCCTGGGTCGACTTGTCGGAGATGCCCGGGATCATCTGGAAGACGTTGCGCAGGATCAGCCGCGTCGCCCGCCCGATCGTGGCGTTGGCGCGGTTGCCCGGGCCGAACAGGTTGACGTCGGAATTCATCGCGATGTCGTCGGCGTAGGGACCGCTGACCACGAGCAGCGGCGCCGACCCGCCGGTGCTGGCGGTCGAGCCGTGAAAGTTGAACGGCTCGCGGTCCATCGCCTCGAAGGCCGCGACCACGACCGGGAAATGCTCCGGCAGGCAACCGGCCATCACCGCGTTGACCGCGGCGGCGTGCAGCGACAGGTCGAGCCCGGTCGCGGGATGGCGGGCGATCACCGTGTCGGCGGGCCGCGCGTCGGCCGCCAGCATGGCCTTCACGCGGTCGACCTGCGGCGGCACCACCGGCAGGCCGTCGGTCCAGCCCTGCTCGTAGCAGAAGTCGATGGCGGCCAGCAGGTCGTCCGGCACCTCGTGGATCTTGGGCGTCATCTTCGTGGCAGCAACGGCCATGCTTTCGTCTCCGGTCCCGGTCGCGTCTAGTCGAGCTTGGCGCCGATCGCCTTGACCAGCGCGTCCCACTTGCGGACATCGCCCGGCAGCATGTCGGCGAAGGCCCGCGGGCCCAGGAACACCGCCTCGTTGCCGATGCCCTCCAGCCCGTCGCGGAACGCGGGGTCCTCGCTCGCCTTCTTCATGGCGGCGGCGATCCTGTCGATCGCCTCGACCGGCGTGCCGGCCGGCGCGGCCAGGCCCAGCCAGCCGTCGAGGACGAAGCCCTTCTGCGGCCCGAACACCTCGAGCATGGTCGGCACGTCGGGCAGCACCTTCGAGCGCTTCTCGCCGGTCACGGCCAGCGGCCGCAGCAGCCCCTGCTTCGCCTGGCCGTAGGCCGCGTCGAAGGTCGGGAAGCCGGCCTGCACCTGGTCGGCCAGCAGGGCGCGCACGATCTCCGGCGCGCCCTTGTAGGGCACGTGGGTGTAATCGATGCCGGCGGCCAGCCGGAACGCCTCGGCCGCGAGGTGGGCCGGGCTGCCGTTGCCGCCCGAGGCGTAATACAGCTTGCCCGGCTCCTTCTTGGCCAGCGCGATGAACTCCTGCGCCGTCTTCACCGGCAGCGCCGGCGGCACGACCATCAGGTTCATGCCCCGCTGCAGCAGGCAGATCGGCGCGAAGTCCTTGACGATGTCGTACTTCAGCCCGCTGTAGAGCGCCGGGTTGATGGTGTGGCTCGACGCGATCAGCATCAGCGTGTAGCCGTCGGCCGGCGCGCGCGCCGCGACCTCGGCGCCGATGTTGCCGGCCGCGCCCGGCCGGTTCTCGACGATGACCTGCTGGCCGAGGTCGACGGTCAGGCGCTGGGCGATCCGCCGCGCCGCGGTGTCGGGCGTCGAGCCGGCGATGAACGGCACGATGAGGCGCACCGGCTTGTCGGGATAGTCGGCCGCGGCCGGCGCGGCGAAGCCCAGCACCAGCGCCAGGCCGAGAAGCAAAAGACGACCCACGGTCGATGTCCTCCTGGGACGCGGCACAGGGCCCTCGTCCGGTATGGGACATTTGGGACCACGACGCACCGGCTTGTCCAGCGACCGGCGTCGCCCCGCCGCGCTGGCCGGAATGCCCGCCGGCCCGCTAGGCTCAGCGGATGGATTGGTTCGAGACGCTCACGGGCTTCCGCGAGCAGGATTGGGGCGCGACGCGCGCCCGGCTGTCGGTCGAGGGCGATCGCCTCGTTTCGTCGGTGAACGGCGCCAGCTACGGCATCGGCACCTTCGAGATGGCGTCGCTGGGCGAGCTTCGCGCGCGGATGAGGGAAGCGACGGGAGCCGGCGGGCGTCCGGTGGTCAGCGTGGTCCAGGGAGACGTGCGCGCGATGCACCGCGATCCCGCGAACGCCGGCGCGCTGTTCCAGGTCGCCTCGCAGTTCAACATGCTGGAAATGACCGGCCCGTCGGTGACCCCCGAGCAGGGCGTGACGATCTACCAGCACGACCGCACGCAGGGTCCGGCCTGTGCGATCGCGGCCGGCGCGGCCACGATCTGGCGCAACTACTTCGCGCCGGTCAACGGCGAGACGGGGCAGACTGCCACGCGCCAGCTCGATGGGCTGGCCGACCTCGGCGCCGCGCTGGCCGCGGGGATGAAGGTGCCGCCGCAAACGCTGTGGGCGATGCGCAACGGCTATGCCCTGCCCGAGGCGGCAACGCTGGATCGGATAGCCGCCTACCTCGCCGCGCTCGACGCGGCCGAGCTTGACAGGCTGCGCGGCCGGCTGCGCATCGGCCTGCACCGCGACGTCGAGGCGACGGAGGCCGTGCCGCGTCCCGGCCCGCTGGTGTCGCAGGCCTTCTGCTCGGCAGTGCCGGTGGCCTACTCCGGCATCGCGTCGAACCGGTGGATGCCGCTCGCGCGGCTCGTCCTGGAAGCGGCCTACGAGGCGACGCTGTGGGAGGGCGTGCTCAATGCGCGGCGCGGCGCGTCGAACGTCGTCTATCTCACCTTCGTGGGCGGCGGCGCGTTCGGCAACGAGGAGGCCTGGATCCACGACGCGATTCGGCGGGCCGTGAAGATCGTGGCGGGCCACGATCTCGACGTCCGGCTGGTGTCCTACGGCACGCCGACGTCTACCGTGAAGCGGCTCGCCGCCGAGCTCGCCTGACCGGTCAGCCCTTCACGATCTCCGTCGCCGCCTCGACCAGGCGGTGAATCTCGGCCTCGGTGCCGACGGTGATGCGCAGCCAGTCGGTGGTGCGCGGCTTGCTGAAGTGGCGGACCAGCACGGCGCGGTCGCGCAGTCCCTTGAACAGCAGCGCGCCGTCGTGACCGGGGTGGCGCGCGAACACGAA